>NZ_QUML01000001.1:0-437240 GCF_010907025.1 Rhodopseudomonas sp. BR0G17
CCGGGCGCCGGCGATGGCGAGCGCCGTCGGGAGGCCGCGGACGCTGCCGATCCGGCTCGGATCGCCGAGCGCGGTCTGGCAGGCAGACAGCACGACGAGATCGGCGGCTGACAAATTCCAGTCCATCAGTTCGCGAGCGTAGATCACGCCGTCGTCGCCGTCGCGTCGCGGCGGGCGGTCGAGCAGGGGACGGGCGGCGACGAGGCCGCTGCGCCACAGCGCGTCTGTGCGATCGGTCGCCGCCTTGTAGAAGCCGTGGGTGGCGAGATGTAGCAGCGCGGCGCCTTCGGCCTTGCCACGGATCGCGGTTTCGCCGGCATCACCGGTCATCGTCGTGCTGGCGATATCCCTGCGCTGCAGATCGGGCGCGATGCGATCGATCTCGGTCTTGGTCGAGGGTAACTGACTGGCCGCGCCGGCATAGTCGAGCCCGCCGACCAGCAACGCCTTACTTCCCGCGATCAGTTTGTCGTCCTGCTCGGCGAACACGATCGCGTCGGCGCGGGTCAGGATCCGGGTGTCGTAGATCTCGTCGAGATAGCGGCCGTTGGCATCCTGCAGCATCGCAAACGGCAGGCTGTAGAGGTCTGCATCCGGCACCAGAAACAGCCGCGTGACGCCCGCGAGCTGCGGCTTCAGCGGCCCGATCAGCGTCGCGTACAGTCGCCGGAACGGCTGGGTGCGATCCGCGTCGGCCACGCTGGGGGCGGTGAAGCTGTCGAGCGGGCCGAGGTCGATCACCTGCGGCGGCTTGCCGTGACGGTGGATCACCGCCTGCAGCCGTGCGGCCGGTTTCGGTTCGGCAGGATTGATCCGGCTGCCGCGGCCGCTGACGAAGAAATCGACCAGCGCGTCGGTCGCGCCGAGTTTGTCGGCGACCGAGGGCAGTTGCACGTCGACCGGCGGCTTGGTGCCGGCGCGTGCGGCTAGCTGCTGCCGCGCCTCCTGCAGACGCTTCAGCACGTCGCGGGCATCGTCGTCGAGCTTGCCGGAGGACAGCATCTCCTGCTGCTGGCCGGACAGCCGCAGCACGGTGCGCGCAAGTTCGCGCGTCGGCTCGTCCGGCAACCGGTCGAGCGTCAACCGCAGCAGCGTGCGCTCGCCGTCCTCCATGGTCTTCCAGCGCGACACGGCGTCCGCATAGGCGACCGCCGCCGCCGGATCGATCAGCGCGTAGCGGCCGTATTCGTAGAGGATATCGTCGGCGAGCTTGCGCATCGTCTCGGCGACGTAGCGGTTGCCGGCGGTGCCGACCTCGCGCAGCATCCAGTTGAAGGATTGCTGCTCGACGTCCTTGAATGTCGCCAGCGCATCAGGATCACCGCGCTTCAAGCGTGTCACGGCGACGCCGAGCAGGGCGTCGAACGTGATCGGATGCTGGCGCGCGATGGTTTCCTGCGAGCGGTGATACGCGTCGAGCCGCAGCGCCAGTGCACGCGCGCTATCGCCGCGACGTTCGTAGTGATCGGCGGCAAGTCGCGCGGATTTGATCCGCAGCAGGTCGGGCGCGCCGTTCCAGTCCTTTACCCGTGCCATCGCTTCCAGCTCGGCGGTGCTCAGCGCGCGGTCGGGGTGAAAGTAAGCCTTGGCATAGGCGATCCAGGTATCGGCTTGGGCGACGTGCTCGGAGGTGGGATCGGCGAGCTCCGCGGCGCAGCGCTTCTGCAGCGCGAGCGCCTGCATGGTCTCGGCCTCGTTGCCCATCGCCAGATGATCGAGCGCGAGATTGCTCGCGCTGACCAGCGCCTGGATGCTGCCGACGCCGTAATGGGCGATGCGCTTCTTCAACAGCGGCGCGTCGATCTTGGCGGCGAGGTCGGGATGGCCGACCATGCGCAGCGCTTCGGCGTAGTTGTTCTCGGTGCGCCAGGTCAGCGGCTCCTTGTCGCCGAGCGCCCGGCGCGCCCCGAGATAGGTCTCTTCCGACAGGTTGAGCCCGGCTGCCACGGCGCCGTTGTTGGTCAGCAGCGTCGCGAGGATGTCGCTGCCGGCGATGTCCTGTGCGGTGTTCGGCCCATAGCTTTCGCGCATCCGCTTGCGCGCCTCAACCGCGACCGGAATGCCGCGCTCGTACTGGACCGTGCGTTCGAGGAAGCGGGCGTATTCGAACCACAGCGAGGTGGCCTCAGGGCTTGCCTCGCGCGCGGCGCGGGTGTTGGCGGCCTCGGCGAACAGTTCAGACGCTGTTGCGGTGTCGCGCCGGCGCTCAAACAAAGTGACGGCGCTGAGATAGGCCTGGATGGTCAGCGGGTGATAGCTGCTATCACGCACGGCGCGCAGCGCGGCGGTGAGACGCTGGCGACCGCCGTCGCGATCTCCGGCCTGCAGTGAACGGAATGCATCGTTGATCTTCGCCACCAGTTCGCGCTCGGTCGGCGCCCCGCGCTGCTGCGCTTGGGCTTGCGCGGCGAAGGTCGGAACCAGCACAGGGGGAAGGGCGAGCGCTGCGAGGAGCAGGCGAGCGACAAAACGACTACCGATGAATAGGCGTGGCGGTAACGAAACTGGCATGCCGGACCGGGCGGCCTCGTTACTTGCAGTTCGCGGTGCTGTCGCCCGCGCGTGCCACCGGCTTGCCGTTGATGAATACGCCCGAGCCGCTGCCGATCACCACCCCGCCGCAGCCGGTGCGGCTGCCGCCGATCGCCGCCGGCTTGCCGTTGATGAAGACGTTTTTTGAGCCTTCGACGATGGCGCCGTCGCTGGTGGTGTCGCCCGCGCGGGCCGCCGGCTTGCCGCCGACCATCACGTCCTGACTGCCGCCGGTGACAACGCCCGGCGCCCCGCTTCCCGGCGATTCGGCCAGCGCCGACGCTGTGCTCAGCATCAGCAGCAAAACGACCGCCGACGCTGCGCCACAAGCAGGGCACAGCGCGGCGCCGGCGCTACGCTCGGGTGGTGTGGCCATACCTGACTCCTTGGTGGTTCGGCGATTTCCGTGAATGACCATGACTTGCGATGGACATTCCCCCAGCGGTGGATGATGCTTTCATCGCAACCGTAACGTGTCCGGCGACTTCTCTTCAGGGGAATGGAAATGACACCTTCGGTCAACCTCTACGCCTGGGCGATCCCGGCCTGGTCTTCCGAATCCCCGGTCGACCACACCTGGGTCACCAGCTACGACAACCAGGTTCATCCCTACAGCACCATCGCCGACGTCGTCGTGGCAGGGCAGTCGTTCTGGTACTGCTGGGGATCGTTTCATCCGCAAGGCGGAACGCCGATCAATCCGACCGGCGCGCTCGGCCAGCAGTCCGGCAATCTCAAGCTGGCGCAGTGCCTGGTGCAGCCGAATGCAGACTCCAACACCACGGCGGCGGCGCGCGGCACGATCTACACCTATGGCGTCGACGGCGTGTGCCACCAATTGGCCAATCAGGTGCTGTATGCGACGGCCAACGGCAGCGTTCCGCCGCTGACGGTCAGCAAGGCGCGGGGCTACCCGCTGTCGAGCTTCATCTACGGCACCTACGGGCTTCAGCACACCGCCTGGGCCGCCAAGGTCGCTTCGTGCAGCGGCGCGCAACTGGTGGCGCGGCTGGCGCGGCCGGGCGGGCTGACGGTGGTGGCGGGCGGCGAGGGCATCGCAGTGGACGAATTCGAACGACGCGCGACCGAAGTGCTGGCGACGGAGCCGGCCAAACTGGCCAGCCTGCTGCGGCTGCGCGGCGAGGTGCAGCGCTTTGCGGCGCAGCCTTGGCCCGGCACCGGGCAGCCCAGCGCCGAGGCGCTGAACGCCCGCAATCAGCACCTGATCGACGAAGCGGCCAAACTGCTCGGGCCGGAGCATTTCAGAAAGCTGTTCGGCGCCGAACCCGGCGCCAAGGTGACGCTGGTCGACCCGCGGACCGCGGCCACCGCCGGCGAAATTCCGCCGCCGAAGCCGCGCTGACGCCGCGCCGTTTGCGTCAGCGGACCGGCAGCAATTAGCTGGCCTTCAGCTTCGCTGCCTTGCGCAGCGTCTCGTCGATCCGGGACTGCCAGCCCGGGCCGGTCGCCTTGTAGTGCTCCACCACGTCGGCGCTGAGCCGGATCGACACCGGGACTTTGGTCGGCGCCTTTTGCGGACCGCGGGTGTTCTTGAACTGCGCCAGGATCTCGGGCGGTAGAATTTCTTCTGGCGGCCGCGCGTTGGCGAAGTCCTGTTCGGTCCACTCAGGATTATCGTCGTCGAAGACCGGTTCTTTCGATCTAGGTGACATAGCGGCTAATCTCCTTCATGTGAGCACGACGAAGACTGATGGGCCGGACCTTTCCATGTCGGTCGGCGAAGACCAAACAGTATGGCAGGCCGTCGATATAGCCGTAGGCACGATAGCGATCTTCGCCATAGTCGCGCCGTTTATCCTTGATGGTCACCTGCATATCGATATCGACCCAACGCGCCAGGGAGATGCCGTGCTTGGCACGGTTGATCGCATCCTTGGCCGGGTCGAAATCCGACATTGCTGTATATACAATTTGCTATGGCAATGCGCAACTCTGCTCCTTGCGCGGCGGGCAAGACAACCCCCGTCGCTTACCGCTATAAGCGCCACAACGATGTGGAGGGCGTCATGATCTACGAGTCGCGAGTCTATCGCTGTGTGCCGGGCAAGCTGCCGGCGATCCTCAAGCGGTTCGAGACCATCACCTTAAAGCTGTTCGAGAAGCACGGCATCCGTCAGGCCGGATTCTTCACCACGCTGGTCGGCGCTTCCAACCAGGAATTGACCTATCTGCTGGCCTGGGAGAGCCTTGCCGAGCGCGAGCAGAAATGGACCGCATTCGCCACCGATCCGGAATGGCTCGCCGCCAAGGCCGAAACCGAGAAGGATGGCCAGATCGTCGACACCATCACCAATCAGCTGTTGGTGCCGACCGCGTTCTCGGCGCTGAAGTAATTCGGATGAGTATCAGTTTCGATCGTCATTGCGAGCGAAGCGAAACAATCCAGCGCCGAGCACGGGGCTGGATTGCTTCGTCGCTGCGCTCCTCGCAATGACGGCCTCGTTGATGTCCACCGGTTTCGACCATATCGTTCATGCGGTGCGCGATCTCGATGCGGCCGCGGATCTGTATCAGCGGCTCGGCTTCATCGTCGGCGCGCGCAACGTTCATCCCTGGGGAACACATAACCGTATCGTCCAGTTCGATCGCTTCTTCATCGAGCTGCTGACGATCGGCGAGCCGGACAAGATTCCGCCGCACCGCGACGGCGCGTTTTCGTTCGGGGCGTTTCAACGCGATTACCTGGTGGCCCGCGAAGGCCTGTCGATGCTGCTGCTGGCGAGCGACGATGCGGCAGCCGACCTGTGCCGGTTCAGCGCCAGCGGCATTGCGGCCGGCGAGGTGTTCACGTTCGGACGGGAAGGGCGGCGTCCCGACGGCAGCGTGGTGAAGCTGCAGTTTTCGCTGGCGTTCGCGCGCGATGCGCTGTCGCCGCAGGCCGGCTTCGCCACCTGTCAGCATCACTACCCGGAGAATTTCTGGAATCCGGCGTTCCAGGCGCATGCCAATGGCGCGCGCGCTGCGACGGCGGTGGTGATGGTCGCCGACAATCCGACCGATCATCACATCTTCCTCGAAGCCTTCACCGGCAGCCGCGATCTGCGTTCGACGTCGATCGGCGTCACCGCGCCCACCAAGCGCGGCGAGATCGATATCGTCGAACCGGTGTCGCTGCGCGACCAATACGGCATCTCCGTTCCATCCGAAGGCGAGGGCGCAAGCTTCGTCGGATTACGGATTGCCGCCGATGATCTCGGCGTGGTTGAACGGCTGCTGCAAGACCACAAGATCCCGGCGGCGCGCCATGTCGGCCGCCTGGTGGTGCCGAATGTCTGCGGCGCGACCCTGATCTTCGAACAAGGAACAGTGCGGTGAACAAGAGCATTGCGCCCGCGACCAGCGTCGTGGCGGGCAACGTCAAATTCGGCAACGCTTTGCCGCTGTCGATCATTGCCGGCCCGTGCCAGCTCGAAAGCCGCGCACACGCGCTGGAAGTCGCCTCGGCACTGAAGGAGATCGCGACGCGGCTCGGCATCGGGCTCGTCTACAAGACCTCGTTCGACAAGGCCAACCGGACCAGCGCCGCCAGCGCCCGTGGTCTCGGCCTCGACGCCGCGCTGCCGATCTTCGCCGAGATCCGCGACAGCCTCGGCCTGCCGGTGCTGACCGACGTGCACGAGAACGAGCAATGCGCCCGCGCCGCCGAAGCGGTCGATATCCTGCAGATCCCGGCTTTCCTGTGTCGGCAGACCGACCTGCTGCTCGCGGCCGCGGCGACCGGCAAGATCGTCAACGTCAAGAAGGGGCAGTTCCTGGCGCCGTGGGACATGGGCAATGTGGTGTCCAAGATCACCTACGCCGGCAACACGAAGGTGCTGGTGACCGAGCGCGGCGTGTCGTTCGGCTACAACACGCTGGTGTCGGACATGCGCGCGCTGCCGATCATGGCCAAGACCACCGGTGCGCCGGTGATCTTCGACGCCACCCATTCGGTGCAGCAGCCCGGCGGCAAGGGCACCTCGTCGGGCGGCGAGCGTGAATACGTCCCGGTGCTGGCGCGCGCGGCGGTCGCGGTCGGCGTTGCCGGCGTGTTCATCGAGACCCATCCGGATCCGGATCACGCGCCGTCAGACGGGCCGAACATGGTGCCGCTGCGCGAATTCGAAGCGCTGATCAAGACGCTGATGGAATTCGACGCGCTCGCCAAGAAGCGGCCCGCGGTCGGGGCCGTTTGATGCCGTCAGCCGGTGGTGCAGCCTCCTCATCGCGGCTGCCGCCGGCGCTCAACATCATCGCTCTATCAAGCTTCGCCGCGTCGCTGTCGACGCGCGCGCTCGATCCGGTGCTGCCGCGGATCGCCGAGGAGTTCTCGGTGACGATCACCACCGCGGCGGGTCTCGCCGCGGTCACCGCGTTTACTTTCGCGGTGGTGCAGCCGGCGATCGGTGCGCTCGGCGATCTGTTCGGCAAAGCGCGGCTGATGATCGTCTGCCTGGCACTGCTCGGCTTCGCCAGCCTGCTCGGCGCGTTGTCATCGTCGTTCACCGTGCTGTTCGTCTGCCGCATCCTCGCCGGCATCGGCTCGGGCGGGGTATTTCCGGTGGCGCTGGGCCTTGCCAGCGATCTCGTCACCGTCGATCGCCGACAGATTGCGATCGGCCGTGTGCTCGGCGGCTCGATGGCCGGCAATCTGCTCGGCGCGTCAGCCTCGGGCGTGATCGGTGATTTCCTCGGTTGGCGCGGCGTGCTGGCGATCCTCGGCGTGCTGGTGATCGTCGCCGCCATCGCGGTGGCGTTCGGCGCCCGCGGCGCCAAGATGCCGCCGCGCAGCGCCGAGATGGACCTGCCGGCGCTACGCCGCGGCTATCGCACCATCTTCAGTAATCCCAACGCGGCGATCTGCTTCACCGCGGTGCTGATCGAAGGCACCTGCGTCATGGGCGTGTTTCCTTATGTCGCGGCGTTCCTGCACGAGCAGGGCGAGCAGAGCCTTGCGATCGCCGGCCTGGTGATCGCCGGTTTTGCGATCGGCGGGCTGATCTACACGCTGACGGTGTCGCAACTGCTGCCGCGGCTACGCACCACCGGCATGATGATCGGCGGCGGTCTTCTGGTGGCGCTGCAGCTCGCGGCGATCATGCTCGGCCCGCATTGGCAGGCGCAGATGTTCGCCTTCGTCCTGATGGGGATGGGGTTCTACATGCTGCACGGCTGCATCCAGGTGTTCGCCTCCGAACTCACCGAGACCGCGCGCGGCACCGCGATGTCGCTGCACTCGTTCTTCTTCTTCATCGGCCAGACCACCGGCCCGATCGCCTACGGCTTTGGCCTGTCGCATCTCGGCAAGACCGCAACGCTCACCCTGACCTCGCTGACCATGGCCACGCTCGGAATCGTGCTGGCCCGCATCCTCAAACCGCGCCCGCCGGCGGATGCGATCGGGGCGGTCGAGGTCGGCGATTAGAATGGACGCTCGTTAGTCGGAGCTTCCGACGCCGACTCAGGTCGATCGCCGCCACCACAAGTCGCAGGTTCGTCAGCTCGCCGATTATCTCGGCGTGCCGCACGACGTCCGGCGGTGGTCGCCGGCCACTGAGGCTTGGTCAAGTATCTCGCGAGAGGCGGATCAGTCCCGTGGAGCGCGTTCAGAGCGACAGGCGCCCTGCGGCATTGGCCAGAGCGCAAAACCCGCGACGCGGTTGATGTCGGCAAGCCTCCGCTCGGAATCGCCGTGCAGTTCAAGTGACGCCAACAATTGTAGCAGCCGATGATGCACGTCGCGTGCAAGCTCGGCCGGCAGAGGCGCTTCATCGAACGCCTCGATGTAATCCTGCACCAGATGAGACAGCACACGGCACAGACCGCGTTGCGCCGGATGATCTTCGGCGAACTGCTCAAGCTTGTCTTGGAATGATTTGAAGGTGTGCAAGCCGTGGTGCTGATGCGCAGTCCACGAATATAAATCGTTCATGTCAGCCTCTTCAGATAACAGAAGAAGCTGCAATTGATTACCTGTTCTTGCGCCGCTGCGCAACCCCGCGGGCGAAACGCTATTCGCGGCGGGGGGCGCATAGCGCCCCCCGAATGCTAAGGCTAACCCCGTCCGCGATACGGCTGCACGCCCTGATCGGGCACCCAGACGTCCTTCGGCAGATTGCCGGTCTGCCAGAACACGTCGATCGGGATGCCGCCGCGCGGATACCAGTAGCCGCCGATGCGCAGCCATTTCGGCTTGATCTCGGCGGCGATCCGTTTGCCGATCGCCACGGTGCAGTCTTCGTGGAAGGCGCCGTGGTTGCGGAAGGAGGCGAGGTACAGCTTCAGCGATTTCGACTCGAGGAGCCACGGGCCCGGAACGTAGTCGATCACCAGATGCGCGAAATCCGGCTGGCCGGTCACCGGGCACAGCGAGGTGAATTCCGGCGCGGTGAAGCGCGCCAGGAAGTTGGTGTCCTTCTGCGGGTTCGGCACCCGGTCGAGCTTGGCGGCTTCCGGCCGGTCCGGCCATTCGACGGCCTGGCCGAGTTGCAGGGATGGGGAGGCGGCGGATTTGCGAGGTGTTTTCGACATGGCTTGAACTTGTGGTCTCCGTTACCGCCGTCCTAAAGCATTTTCCGGGGCAGGGGAATCCGTTGCAAAACCGGTGCGTTCGCCGTTGGTCGGGCCCCATGGAGCGGCCGGGCGGCCTTTTCGTGCCCGGAGCCATGCTGTAGAAGCGGCGCAACTCCATTCCCTCCATCCGATCAAGAGGCATTCATGACCGCCATCGTCGACATCATCGGCCGCGAAATTCTCGACAGCCGCGGCAATCCGACCGTCGAAGTCGACGTGGTGCTCGAGGACGGCTCCGTCGGCCGCGCCGCGGTGCCGTCGGGCGCCTCCACCGGCGCCCATGAGGCGGTCGAGCTGCGCGACGGCGACAAGGCCCGCTATCTCGGCAAGGGCGTGCAGAAGGCGGTCGAGGCGGTCAACGGCGAGCTGTTCGACGCTCTCGGCGGCATGGACGCCGAACAGCAGGTGCAGCTCGATCAGACCATGATCGAGCTCGACGGCACCCCGAACAAGGGCCGGATCGGCGCCAACGCCATCCTCGGCGTGTCGCTGGCCGCGGCGAAGGCGGCGGCGGCGTCCTACGACATGCCGCTGTATCGCTATGTCGGCGGCACCTCGGCCCGCACCCTGCCGGTGCCGATGATGAACATCGTCAACGGCGGCGTGCATGCCGACAATCCGATCGACTTCCAGGAATTCATGATCATGCCGGTCGGCGCGCCGACCTTTGCCGACGCGCTGCGCTGCGGCTCGGAGATCTTCCACACCCTCAAGGGTGAGTTGAAGAAGGCCGGCCACAACACCAATGTCGGCGACGAAGGCGGCTTCGCGCCGAACCTGCCGTCGGCCGATGCGGCGCTCGACTTCGTCATGGCTGCGATCGGCAAGGCCGGCTACAAGGCCGGTGACGACGTGATGCTGGCGCTCGACTGCGCCGCCACCGAGTTCTTCAAGGACGGCTCCTACGTCTATGGCGGCGAGAACAAGACCCGCTCGCGCTCGGAGCAGGCCAAGTACCTCGCCGATCTCGTCGCGCGCTATCCGATCGTGTCGATCGAAGACGGCATGAGCGAAGACGACATGGACGGCTGGAAGGAGCTGACCGATCTGATCGGCGGCAAGTGCCAGCTCGTCGGCGACGACCTGTTCGTTACCAACGTCACCCGGCTCGCGGACGGCATTAAGAACGGCCGCGCCAACTCGATCCTGATCAAGGTCAACCAGATCGGCACGCTGACCGAGACGCTCGCCGCCGTCGAGATGGCGCACAAGGCCGGCTACACCGCGGTGATGTCGCATCGCTCGGGCGAGACCGAGGATTCCACCATCGCCGACCTCGCGGTCGCCACCAATTGCGGGCAGATCAAGACCGGCTCGCTGGCGCGCGCCGACCGCACCTCGAAGTACAACCAGCTGCTGCGCATCGAGCAGGAGCTCGGCTCCAGCGCGCACTACGCCGGCAAGGCGGCGCTGAAGGCGTTCCGCTGAACTAGAACCGCGTCATTGCGAGCGAAGCGAAGCAATCCAGAGGCTGGATGTCGGAACTGGATTGCTTCGTCGCGGAGCCTGTACTCGGACGGCGCGAAGCGCCGATCCGGGTGCTCCTCGCAATGACGGATAGGTTATCAGCGCGGCCTTGAACCCTGCGCGCGGCTGCCCCAAGGTGCGGCCGCGCTGACAACAAGCAGGGAGACGACGCGTGAGTGAGACCACCGGACTGCAACTGCGCTCGCTGATCAAGGCGAGCGGTGACCTCGAAGTTTCGCTGCTGCCGGTGAGCATTCCCGAGCCCGGCCCCGACGAGGTCGTGGTCCGGGTCGAAGCCACCCCGATCAATCCCTCCGATCTCGGCCTGCTGTTCGGCGCCGCCGACATGTCGACCGCAAAAGCGTCTGGCACGGCGGACGCGCCGGTGATCACCGCCAAGGTGCCCGAAGCGGCCATGAAGGCAATGGCCGCGCGGCTCGACGAGTCGATGCCCGTGGGCAATGAAGGCGCCGGCACGGTCATCAAGGCCGGCAGCTCGGATGCAGCGCAGGCACTGCTCGGCAAGACCGTGGCGATGATCGGCGGCGCGATGTACGCGCAGTATCGCCTGATCAAAGCGGCCGACTGCCTGAAGCTGGCGGACGGCACCACCGCGGCCGAAGGCGCCTCGTGCTTCGTCAATCCGCTGACCGCACTCGGCATGACCGAGACGATGAAGCGCGAGGGCCACAAGGCGTTGGTGCACACCGCCGCGGCGTCGAACCTCGGGCAGATGCTGAACCGGATTTGCCTCAAGGACGGCATCGATCTGGTCAACATCGTCCGCAGCGAGGCGCAGGCCAAGCTGCTCCGCGATATCGGCGCCAAGTACGTGGTCGACTCCACGGCGCCGACCTTCCTCGATGATCTCACAGACGCCCTGGTCAAGACAGGTGCCACCATCGCGTTCGACGCGATCGGCGGCGGCCGGCTTGCAGGCCAAATCCTGAGCTGCATGGAAGCTGCGGTCGGCAAGACCGCGACCGGACCCTACAGCCGCTACGGCTCGAACGTGATGAAGCAGGTGTACATCTACGGCAGCCTCGATACCAAGCCGACCGAGATCGTGCGGAATTTCGGATTTGCCTGGGCGGCCGGCGGCTGGCTGCTGTTCCCGTTCCTGCAGAAGATCGGTGCCGCCGACGCGGCCAAGCTCCGGGCCCGCGTCGCCGCCGAGCTGAAGACCACCTTCGCCAGCCACTACACCAAGATCGTGTCGCTGAAGGAAGCTCTGACCCTCGACGCCATCGCCGCCTACAACAAGCGCGCCACCGGCGAGAAGTACCTGATCGATCCGACCAAATAATCGCCGCGATCGCCTGCGAAACATGCTGGCTCTGGTTGAGAACAAGAGTTAGTCTCAACCAGAGCGGCAAGCAGGGAAAGCAGCATGGATCAGATGGCTGAGCAGCGCCCGTCGGAACTGGCGGAGGCGACCGCTGCGTTGATCAACCACATCGTCGGTGCGATCGAGGCCGCCGCTGTGGTGATGGAGCCGTTCTATCACCTCGAATTTGTCGGGATCTTTCCCGCGCTGGTGTACGCGGCGATGCTCCAGGCGCTGCCGCGCAACACCGACTACCGGCCGATGCACGGCCGCAGCAAAGGCAACGATCTTGCCGACGGCACGCATACCCGCGTGAAGATCGATTTGTTTCCCGAGTACATCCGGCACCTGCCGCCGCAGCAGCGCTCGGTCTGGCGCGTGGTCGGAGATGCGCTGTGTTCGGAGCCGGTGAAGAACGCATTCCGCCGCAAGCTGGCCCCGGCGCTGGAGAAGCGATTTGGCCCAGACGCGCAGGACGTCGGAATGTTTCCGATCCCGATCCTGACCCGCGATGTGCCCGGCTACAAAATTACGCCGCACACCGACACGCATTGGAAGGGCATCACCGTGCAGCTGTATCTGCCGCGGGACGAAGCCCACACCGACATCGGCACGATCTTCCATGATGTTCTGCCGGACGGGTCGATGCCGAAGGCGCGGCAAATGAAGTTCGCGCCGAATTCGGGCTATGCTTTCGCGGTCGACAAGCACAGTTGGCATTCGGCCGACACCGTGCCTGCTGGCGTCGAGACGCGGGACAGCATTCTGCTGACCTATTTCGTCGATCAGGGCGTCCTCAAGGTGCTGCGCAATCGCGGCAAGCGGCTCGGCAACTTCCTGCTCAACGAAATCCGCGCGCGGACGTGATACACTTCGTCATTGCGGGGCGGCGTAGCCGACGAAGCAATCCAGCGGGCAGTGCGCCGGATTCCTGGATTGCTTCGCTTCGCTCGCAATGACGCTGGATGAGCTCACCGCTCCGCGGTCGCCAGCTTGGCGCCGAGCGCCACGAAGGCGGCGGCGAAGCTGCGGCGGAGCCAGGTCATGACTTGCGGCCGGGTGATGACATGGTCGCGCAGCCACGCGGCGAACAGGCCGTAGATCACGAACACCACGAACGTCATCAGCATGAAGATGCCGCTGAGCTCGATCATTCGGCCGAGCGGATGGGCGTCATCGGCGGAGACGAACTGCGGCAGGAAGGCGAGGAAGAAGATCGACAGCTTCGGATTGAGGATGTTGATCAGCACGCCGGTCACCGTCATCTGCAGCGCCGACGGTGCTCCGACATCGCTGTCGACGCTGAGCGGCCCGCGCTCGCCGAGCGTCTTCCACGCCATGTACAGCAGATAGGCGACGCCGAGATACTTGAAGAGCTGGAACGCCACCGCGCTGGTGTGGAGCAGGGCGGCCAGGCCGAGGATCGCCGCCGCCATGTGCGGCACGATGCCGATGGTCGAGCCGAACGCTGCGATGGCGCTGGCCCGCGGCCCGCGGGACAGCCCGGTGGCGACTGTGTAGAGCACGCCGGTTCCGGGCGAGGCGACCACGATCAGCGAGGTGATGAGAAATTCGGCGGTCACCATTGCACGCTCCGCTCCTGCCAGACACTTGCAATTTGCCTCGCACCCCTGAAACAGTGCGCGCCAACAGACATAACACGAAATCGGAGACCGCAATGGGTGGACCGCTCGCCGGCATCAAAGTGATCGAGATCGCGCAGGCGATCGCCGGGCCAATGGCCGGTATGATCCTCGGCGACATGGGCGCCGAAGTGATCAAGGTCGAGAAGCACGACGGCGGCGACGATGCCCGGCACTGGGGCCCGCCCTTCATCGACGGCGACTCTCTGCTGTTTCACACCTACAACCGCAACAAGCGCTCGGTGACTCTGGACATCAAGAACCCGGATGATGTCGAGCGGCTCAAACGGCTTGTCCAGGATGCGGATATCCTGATCCAGAACCTGCGCTCCGGCGTGGTCGCGTCGTGCGGCATCGGGCCGGACGTGATGTGCGCGGTCAATCCACGTCTGATCTATTGCTCGGTCTGGGCGTTCGGCAAAGCCGGTCCGCTGAGCAAGGAGCCGGGCTTCGATCCGCTGCTGCAGGCCTATGGCGGGGTGATGTCGCTCACCGGCGGTCCCGAGCATCCGCCGACCTTCTGCGCGCCGCCGATCAACGATCGCGCCACTGCGCAGTGGTGCGTGATCGGCGCGCTGGCGGCGCTTCAGCAGCGCCACGTCACCGGCAAAGGCTGCGTGATCGACACCTCGCTGTTCGACACCGCGGTCGGCTGGGTCGACATGTCGCTGAGCGGCTATCTGCTCGACGGCGAGCCGCCGGCCCGCCATGGCACCGCCAGCGGTACGCTGGCGCCGTATCAGGTGTTCGAGACTGCCGATCGTCCGATCGTGATCGCCGCCGGTAACGACCGGCTGTTCGCGCGCTGTGCGGCCGTGCTCGGCCATCCGGAATGGAGCGCCGACCAGCGCTTTGCGCGGGTGCGCGACCGGCAGGCGCATCGGCCCGTATTGATCCCATTGATGCAGGAGGTGCTGAGAACCCGCGGTGCCGCCGATTGGCTCGCGGCCTTCAAGAGCGCGGGCGTGCCGGTCAGTCCGGTCAATGACATTCCCGAGCTCGCCGCCACCGAACAGCTCGCCGCGGCCGATCTGCTGCGCACGATGCCGGACACCGGCCTCAAGGTCGCCGGCCTGCCGATTCTGTTCGACGGCCAGCGGCCTGATCCCGAACTCGCCACGCCCAAGCTTGGCGCGCACAACCATGAGGTGCTGGGTAACCGCGCTGCGGCCGAATAGGGCGGCGCGCGCACCGAGTTAGGTGAGGGGACCATCAAAACCGCGTCATCGCCACACGACTGTCGCATGTTGCGCTTTCTCCGTCATCGCGGCGGGCTAGGCTCGCCGCGACTGTTCGTGGCTTACGGAGGATTTTGAATGGCCCCACCATATCGCGTCGCCGCCGTCGTCGGCAGTTTGCGCAAGCAGGCGTATTCGCTGCGCACTGCACAGGCCCTGAGCAAGCTCGCGCCGGACACGCTGAAGCTGGACATCGTTACGCTGCACGGCCTGTCGATGTACAACCAGGATCTCGAGACCGACGCGCCGCCTGCCGACTGGACCGCGTTCCGCGACAGCATCAAGGCCTCTGATGCGGTGCTGTTCGTGACGCCGGAATACAACCGCTCGATCCCGGGCGTGCTGAAGAACGCCATCGACGTCGGTTCGCGTCCGTACGGCAAGAGCTGCTTCGACAAGAAGCCGGCGGGTGTGTTGTCGAATTCGCCCGGTGCGATCGGCGGCTTCGGCGCCAACCACCATTTGCGGCAGTGCCTGGTGTTTCTCAACATGCCGACGCTGCAGCAGCCGGAGGCTTATGTCGGCGGCATCGGCGATGCGTTCGGCGAGGACGGTGCGCTGGTCAAGGACTCGCTGCGCGAGTTCCTGCAGAAGTACATCGACGAGTTCGCCGGCTTTGTCGCCCAGCAATACAAATAGCGTCCGACACCTGTCCCGCCGGTTGTAAAGCTGGCGGGACAGGTGCGCGCGTTAGCCGCGCGTTAACCGCGCTGTCCCATGGTCCGGCCATGGTCACCCGCAGTCGCCTCAAATCGATCCTCGCCGGCATCGCGCTGTACGCGATCGCTGCGGCCGTGATCGGCTATTTCGGCGTCAACGCCTACACCGGCCGCTACGGCCTGACGGCGCAGCAGGAGCTCGACCAGGAAATCACCGCGCTCACTGCGGAACTGGTGCAACTCCGTCAGCAGCGCGCCGAGGCCGAGCAGCGAGTCTCGCTGCTGCGCTCCGACCGGATCGACCCGGATATGCTCGACGAGCGCGTGCGCTATCAGCTCGACTTCGCCAATCCGGCGGACTTGGTGCGGATGCTGCCCGAGCGCTGAGTGCGCAAATTCCAAAAATCTGGACGAACGATTTCGAAAGTTTCGTGTCGCTGCACTGCGGCATATTGATTTGCGCGCAGCGACATAGCGATCCTTTCAAGCCGCTATAAGTTACGATAGAGAGGCTCATCTCATCTCTAATCGGAATCGCCATGGCCGCACCCAAGAAGAGCGCCGCGAAGGAAACAGCACAGGACAAGGCTGGAGGAGCGACACCATCGAACGTGCCGCCTTTCACCAAGGAACAGGAGCTCGGCGCTTTTCGTGAAATGCTGCTGATCCGCCGCTTCGAAGAGAAGGCCGGTCAGCTCTACGGCATGGGTGCGATCGGCGGTTTCTGTCATCTCTATATCGGTCAGGAAGCCGTCGTCGTCGGCATGCAGATGGCGTTGCGCGAAGGTGATCAGGTGATCACCGGTTATCGCGATCACGGCCACATGCTCGCCTGCGGCATGGAAGCCAACGGCGTGATGGCCGAACTCACCGGACGCCGCGGCGGCTACTCCAAGGGCAAGGGTGGCTCGATGCACATGTTCAGCCGGGAGAAGAGTTTCTTCGGCGGACACGGCATCGTCGGCGCGCAAGTCTCGCTCGGCACCGGCATCGCCTTCGCCAACCGCTATCGCGGCGATGGCCGCGTCTGCCTCGCTTATTTCGGCGACGGCGCCGCCAATCAGGGCCAAGTGTACGAGAGCTTCAACATGGCGGAGTTGTGGAAACTCCCCGTGGTGTACGTGATCGAGAACAACCGCTACGCGATGGGCACCTCGGTGACGCGCTCCTCGGCGCAGACCGATTTCTCCAAGCGCGGCGTGTCGTTCAACATTCCGGGCGAGCAGGTCGACGGCATGGACGTGCGTGCGGTGAAGGCCGCCGGCGACACGGCGGTTGCACATTGCCGCGCCGGCAACGGCCCGTTCATCCTCGAGATGCAGACCTATCGCTATCGCGGCCACTCGATGTCGGACCCGGCGAAGTATCGGTCGCGCGAAGAAGTCGACAAGATCCGCAACGATCAGGATCCGATCGAGCAGGTCCGCAAGCGTCTGCTCGCGCTGGATATGACCGAAGACGATCTGAAGGCGATCGATGCCGAGGTACGCAAGGTCGTCAACGAGTCGGCGGACTTCGCGCAGCACGATCCCGAACCCGATCCGTCCGAACTGTACACCGATGTGTATCGCTGATCCCCGCCTTGCCGTGTCGCGGCTGCTTCCCGCCTGACTGAATGACTGCGGAGCCCCAATGCCAATCCAAGTTCTGATGCCCGCGCTGTCGCCGACCATGGAGAAGGGCAACCTGTCGAAATGGCTCAAGAAGGAAGGCGACAAAGTCAAAAGCGGTGACGTCATCGCCGAGATCGAGACCGACAAGGCGACGATGGAAGTCGAAGCCGCCGACGAAGGCACGCTCGGCAAGATCCTGATCCCGGAAGGTACCAACGACGTCGCGGTCAACACCCCGATCGCCACCATTCTCGGTGACGGCGAAAGCGCGGCTGATGCCGACAAGGCGTCGGACCCGGCCGCGCAGAACAAGGCCTCGCAATCGGCCCCGCCGGCGGCGGAGCCTGAAGCCTCACAGGCCAAGTCCGCAGCGACGCCGGCGCAGCACGCTCCCGAAGCACCGACGGTGTCGGCTGCTGCCGATCCGGAGATTCCGGCCGGCACCGAGATGGTGACTGTGACGATCCGCGAAGCGCTGCGCGACGCGATGGCCGAGGAAATGCGCCGCGATCCCGACGTGTTCGTGATGGGCGAAGAGGTCGCCGAGTATCAGGGCGCCTACAAGGTCACGCAGGGACTGCTGCAGGAATTCGGCGACCGCCGCGTGATCGACACTCCGATCACCGAGCACGGCTTTGCCGGCGTCGGCGTCGGTGCCGGCTTTGCCGGGCTGAAGCCGATCGTCGAGTTCATGACCTTCAACTTCGCCATGCAGGCGATCGATCAGATCATCAACTCGGCGGCGAAGACGCTGTACATGTCGGGCGGCCAGCTCGGCTGCTCGATCGTGTTCCGCGGCCCGAACGGCGCCGCCTCGCGCGTCGCCGCGCAGCACAGCCAGGACTACTCGGCCTGGTACGCGCAGATCCCCGGCCTCAAGGTGGTGGCGCCGTATTCGGCCGCCGACGCCAAGGGCCTGCTCAAGGCGGCGATCCGCGATCCCAATCCGGTGATCTTCCTCGAGCACGAAATGCTGTACGGCCAGCACGGCGAAGTGCCGAAGCTCGAGGACTACGTGATCCCGATCGGCAAGGCGCGCATCGTCCGCGAGGGCAAGGATGTCACGCTGATCTCGTGGTCGCACGGCATGACCTACACGCTGAAAGCCGCCGACGAACTGGCGAAGGACGGCATCTCGGCCGAAGTGATCGACCTGCGCACGCTGCGTCCGCTCGACACCGAAACGATCATCGCCTCGGTGAAGAAGACCGGGCGCGCCGTGACGGTCGAAGAGGGCTGGCAGCAGAACGGCGTCGGCGCCGAACTCTCCGCCCGGATCATGGAGCACGCGTTCGATTACTTGGATGCGCCGGTGACGCGCGTATCCGGCAAGGACGTGCCGATGCCGTATGCCGCCAATCTCGAAAAGCTGGCACTGCCCAGCGTCGCCGAGGTGGTCGAGGCCGCCAAAGCCGTCTGCTATCGGTGAGCCAATGACCGGACCCAAGCAACAGCCGCTGCCGCCCGACGTCGCAAACCGCGAAGACGCGATCGAGGTGCTGCGCGCCTTCGTGCTCGACGGCGGTCTGTCGATCGCTTTCATGCGCGCGTTCGAAGATCCGGAGATGTGGGGGCTGCTGCTGGTCGACATCGCCCGCCACGCCGCGCGCGCCTATGCGCGCGAGAGCGAATACACCGAGGACGAGGCGCTGGAGCGCATCGTCGAGATGTTCGAGGCCGAGCTGTCGCGCCCGACCGACACCGGCGCCACCACCGAACGGCCGCAGTAAGGTTCTGTCCTCATGCCGATCAACATTCTGATGCCCGCGCTGTCGCCGACCATGGAGAAGGGCAACCTTGCGAAGTGGCTGAAGAAGGAGGGCGACAAGGTCAAAAGCGGCGACGTCATCGCCGAGATCGAGACCGATAAGGCGACGATGGAAGTCGAGGCCGCCGACGAAGGCACGCTGGCCAAGATCATCGTGCCCGAAGGCACCCAGGACGTTCCGGTCAACGACGTGATCGCGGTGCTGGCCGCGGACGGCGAGGACGTGAAAGCGGCTGGGGCAGGAGCCGGCAAGGCCGAGGCGCCGAAGCCACCAGCATCATCCTTCGAGACGCCCGCTGCGCGGGCTCCTCAGGATGAGGGCAGTGCGGGCGGCAAGACAGAGGCTCCGACAAAGCCAACAACAAACCCAGCTCCTCGCCCTGAGGAGGGCGCGCCAGCGCCGGTCTCGAAGGGCGAAGCCACGCATAACGGCGCCCGCGTGTTCGCCTCGCCGTTGGCGCGGCGGATGGCGAAGGATGCCGGCATCGATATCGCCCGCGTCACCGGCACCGGCCCGCACGGCCGCGTCATCGCCCGCGACGTCGAGCAGGCCAAGAGCGGCGGCGGCCTGAGGTCGCCGGCGGCAGCCCCTGCGGCCGGTCCGGCGATCGCGCCGGCGATGTCGGATCAGCAAATCCGCGCGCTGTATCCGGAAGGCTCCTACGAAGTCGTGCCGCACGACGGCATGCGCCGGACCATTGCGCAAAGGTTGACGCAGTCGACCCAGACCATTCCGCATTTCTATCTGACGATCGACTGCAACCTCGATCGGCTGCTCGCCGCGCGCGAGGACATCAACGCCGCCGCGCCGAAGGACAAGGACGGCAAGCCGGCCTACAAGCTGTCGGTCAACGACTTCATCATCAAGGCGATGGCGATCGCCCTGCAGCGCGTCCCCGACGCCAACGTGTCGTGGACCGAAGGCGGAATGCTGAAGCACAAGCATTCCGATATCGGCGTCGCGGTGGCGATGCCGGGCGGGCTGATCACCCCGATCATCCGCAGTGCGGAGACAGCGTCGCTGTCGTCGATCTCGGCGCAGATGAAGGACTTCGCCGCGCGCGCCCGCGCCCGCAAGCTGAAGCCCGAAGAGTATCAGGGCGGCACCACCGCGGTGTCCAATCTCGGCATGTTCGGCATCAAGGACTTCACCGCGGTGATCAACCCGCCGCACGCCACCATCCTGGCCGTCGGCACCGGCGAGCAGCGCCCGATCGTCAAGGACGGCAAGATCGAGATCGCCACCATGATGAGCGTGACGCTGTCTTGCGATCACCGCGCCGTCGATGGTGCGCTCGGCGCCGAACTGATCGGCGCCTTCAAGACGCTGATCGAAAATCCCGTGATGATGATGGTGTGAACGTCTTCCCCTCTCTCCTTGTGGGAGAGGGTGCCACCTGTGGCCGGGTGAAGGGAAGAAGAGCGAGTAGTTATGTCCGACACCTCCTTCGACGTCATCATCATCGGCTCCGGACCAGGCGGCTATGTCGCGGCGATCCGGGCGGCGCAGCTCGGGTTCAAGACTGCGATCGTCGAGAAGTCGTATCTCGGCGGCATCTGCCTGAACTGGGGCTGCATCCCGACCAAGGCGCTGCTGCGTTCGGCGGAAATCTATCACTACATGCAGCACGCCAAGGATTACGGGCTGTCGGCCGACAACATCTCGTTCGATCCGAAGGCGATCGTGCAGCGCTCGCGCGGGGTGTCGAAGCGCCTGAACGACGGCGTCGGCTTCCTGATGAAGAAGAACAAGATTTCGATCATCTGGGGCCAGGCGACCATCGAGGCGCCGGGCAAGCTCACGGTCGCTGCCTCCAAGACCGAGGTGCCGAAGGGCGCGCTGCCGCCGGGCAGCTATCAGGCCAAGCACATCATCGTCGCCACCGGGGCGCGGCCGCGGGTGTTGCCGGGGCTCGAGCCGGACAAGAAGCTGGTCTGGACCTATTTCGAGGCGATGGTGCCGGAAGTGATGCCGAAGTCGCTGCTGGTGGTCGGCTCAGGCGCGATCGGCATCGAGTTCGCCTCGTTCTTCCACACCATGGGTGCCAAGGTCACCGTGGTCGAGGTGTTGCCGCAGATTCTCCCGGTCGAGGACGCCGAGATCGCCGCGCTCGCCCGCAAGCGGTTCGAGAAGCAGGGCATCAAGATCCTGACCGGCGCCAAGGTCACCAAGCTCGACAAGAAGGCAGATAGCGTCGTTGCCACCATCGATCCCGGCAACGGCAAGCCGGAGACTGCCGAATTCGACCGTGTGATCTCGGCGGTCGGCGTGGTCGGCAATGTCGAGAATCTCGGCCTCGACAAGCTCGGGGTGAAGCTCGATCGCGGCACCATCGTCACCGACGGGCTCGGCAAGACCAATGTCCCCGGCATCTATGCGATCGGCGACGTCGCCGGGCCGCCGATGCTGGCGCACAAGGCCGAGCATGAGGGGGTGATCTGTGTCGAGGCCATCAAGGGCCTGCATCCGCATCCGCTCGACAAGAGCCTGATCCCGGGCTGCACCTACTGCCAGCCTCAAATCGCCTCCGTGGGCCTCACAGAGGCCAAGGCGAAGGAGCAGGGCCGGGAGATCCGGGTCGGCCGCTTCCCGTTCACCGCCAACGGCAAGGCGATTGCGCTCGGCGAGGACCAGGGCCTGGTCAAGGTGATCTTCGACAAGAAGACTGGGCAGCTCTTGGGCGCGCACATGATCGGCGCCGAAGTCACCGAGCTGATCCAGGGCTACGTGGTGGCGATGAACCTCGAAACCACCGAGGAAGAGCTGATGCACACCGTCTTCCCGCATCCGACCCTGTCGGAGATGATGAAGGAAGCCGTGCTCGACGCCTACGGCAAGGTGCTCAACGCCTGACCCCAGCGGCTACTAAGTGCACCTGAAAAGGGTGTCCGCCAGGACACTCTTGTTGCTATGTCGCAACAGTTCCGCATCATTTAACCGTCTTTGACGGTCGCTCTTGCACACGCCGCTTTTTGGCCACACCGGTCAATGAGATCATCAGACCTAAGCCGAGCGCAGGTCGATGGTCTTACCGGGAGGGTCCGGAAGCCCGATAGCGAGGCGGCCGGAAAGACGAGTTCGCGAATGTTCGCCACGACGCCGATGAGGTCGATGCCGACGAGCCACCAGGTCACTGGCGGCGCCGCGAACCTGTCGGGAGCGGTTAGTGCGGGCCTGCTCGGCCTCGGCTCCCAACTTCACGTCTTCAAAAAGTCACTGTCTGCCGCGGATTTGCAGCGGCTCGGCCGTCATCTCGCCAAACAGCAGGGCGATGGTGAGGTTGCCCAGCTCCCGGCGACGATCTTGCGCAATCATGGCCACATAAGGTGCGATCACCTGACCGTCGAACAGCCGACGGCCGGTCGCGGCCGTGACAGAAATTTGACCGCCGCAGCGTTGGCAACCGACCCGTCCGAAACGGGTGTTGCCGCGACAGAGGAGAGGGCGGGAGCGTGTTGGATGGAAAGCCGGCGGGTCGTTGCGACCACACCGGGGGTGACCCGCGAGATGTGCGATGCGGAATTTTAAGAGTAGCGTTTTTGCCGCGTTGCTGATCGGCGCAGGAGCGAGCGCCGTCCCGGCGGCTGCGTTCGAAGGCACCCCGGTTCGCCCGGAGGACACCGCCATCCCGGTCGCCACCAGCCAGCCGGCCACCGCGCCGGCGCTGAAGAAGGCGCTGCCGGCGGCGCCCTCGACCACTTCGCTCACCGCCTTGCAGTATGCCGCCGAAGGCGGTCACCCGATCGCGCAGTGGCGGCTCGGGAAGATGTATGCCGACGGCAACGGCGTCGACCAGGACGATCTGCGCGCGTTCGACTATTTCAGCAAGATCGCCAACGCCCACGCCGAGGACAGCCCGTCGGCGCCGCAGGCCGCGATCGTCGCCAACGCCTTTGTGGCGCTCGGCCGCTATTATCTCGACGGCATCCCGAATTCGAAGGTCAAGCGCGATCCGGAGCGGGCGCGCGAGATGTTCTCCTACGCCGCCTCGTATTTCGGCAATGCCGACGCTCAGTACGATCTCGCGCGGCTGTACATCGACGGCGTCGGCGTGCCGCGCGACTTCCGCTATGGCGCGCGCTGGCTCGGCCTCGCCGCCCAGAAGGGCCAGCACCAGGCTCAGGCCATGCTAGGCCAGCTGCTGTTCAACGGCGAGAAGCTGCCCCGCCAGGCCGCCCGCGGCCTGATGTGGCTGACCCTGGCCCGCGATGCCGCGACGCCGGAAGAGGCCTGGATCAAGGACAGCTACAACAAGGCCTTCTCCAAGGCGTCCGACGACGACCGGGTGATGGCGCTGCAGATGCTCGAGCACTGGGTCCAGGGCCGCCGGGACTGATTGATCCCGCCACGTTCGCCGTCTCCAGAGGTGGCGAACGACGCGAGCCGTCGATAGCGACGGTGAGCGCAGGGCCTTCGGCCATCCTTCGAGGCCGCCGCTGCGCGGCGGCGCCTCCGAATGCCACTCAGATTTGCGCGTACGTCGTTACGGTGCTTCGAGGTCGAGATCCGCCCAGACCGGGACGTGGTCCGAGGGCTTTTCCCAATTGCGCACATAGCTGTCGATGCCGACGTGGCGCAGCCGGTCGGCGGCCTGCGGCGACAGCAGCAGGTGGTCGATCCGCAGCCCCCAGTTCTTTTGCCAGGCGCCGGCCTGGTAGTCCCAGAAGGTGTACTGGCCGGGCGCATCGGTGGTGGCACGCAGGGCGTCGGTGAGGCCGAGGCCGAGCAGGGTCTGGAAGCTCTCGCGGGTCTCCGGGCGGAATAGCGCGTCCTCGGTCCAGGCGGCCGGATTATGGACGTCCTCCGGCTGCGGGATGACGTTGAAATCGCCGGCCAGGATCAGCGGCTCCTCGGTCTTCAGCCGCTGCTGGGCATAGTCGCGCAGCCGCGCCATCCAGCTCAGCTTGTAGGGATACTTCTCGGTGCCGACCGGGTTGCCGTTCGGCAGGTACAGGCAGGCGACGCGGACGACGCCGCGCTTCAAAGACACCACACCTTCGAGAAACCGGGCATGGACGTCGGCGTCGTCGCCGGCGAGGCCCGGATTGGCTTCTTCCAGCGGATATTTCGACAGCAGCGCCACGCCGTTGAAGGTCTTCTGGCCGTGGGTGACGACGTTGTAGCCGAGCGCCTCGATCGGCTCGCGCGGAAACGCCTCGTCAACGCATTTGATTTCCTGCAGGCAGACCACGTCGGGCTGGCAGTCCTGCAGCCAGCTGACCAGATGGTCCAGCCGCTGCCGGACCGAGTTGACGTTCCAAGTCGCAATCCGCATCGCGCCGTCCGTTGCCCGGGATGATTTGCGCCGCGGCAGATCGTGCCGTGCAGCGCTGTGATAGAGCAATCCGCGTCGGACGCAAATCCAGCGCGGCAGTCGCTTTAAGCGCTGCGCGATCGTCCACGGCAGCGCGAACAGCCGAGAGCGGAGCGCCGGGCATGTCGAGTCGCGGAGCACGGATGGTCGAAGCCATGCAGCTCAGGGGCATGACCAAGCAACATGCCTTGGCCTTCGCCATGGGCGTCAACGAAAGCACCGTGACCCGCTGGAAGAACAACGGCCCGATCTCGGTCGATCACGCCGTGCTGCTGTGCGGCGTTCTCGACATCTCGCTGGACTGGTTCCTGACCGGCCGCGGCCGGATCGACGGCCACGCCCTCCAGCCGCGTGCCGAGCCGGCTGATTCGAGACTCGTCAGCTGCGTCCGGCGAGCCGAGATGCGGATGTCGGAGCGCTCCAAGACGCTCCTGATTGCCTTCATAGCCTCGTTATTCCCCGAGGTCACGGACCTCTGAGCGCCCGAAGTTGCCGCCCGCGCAAGTTGAGCGGCTGTAGTTTGCACGCAATGCAATCATAAGTTGCATTTCGCGATGCCTGCCTGCGTTACGGTTACACAACCCCCGGTTGCAAAAAGTCCGAGGGTTCAACCCCACCCCGTAGCCCGCCAGGAGGGACCATCATGGCCACCAAGATCACCATCAACGTCACAAACAACAGCGCTTCGACACAGAATTTCTTCTTCTTCCAGCAGCCGGCCGTCTATTCCGGCGGCCCCAAGGTCTACACCAACAGCCTCTACAGTCAGACGCTGCTGCCGTATGCGACCTCGGGGTCGGTGCTGAGCTTCACTATGATCCTGCAGTACTACGCCGGCGTGCAGCAGCAGGTGGATCCGCCGCAGGTAGGGCAGCCGTCCGGGCAGCTCGGCGCGATTCAGCCGATCGAGCTCACGCCTGCGTCCGGCGGTACGCCGACGAAGAACACCACAAACATGACGGTTGATCCATCACTGGGCCTGACCGTACCGACTTCGACCGATGGTCCGCAGGCCGGTTCGTTCCGGATCATCACGCCGGTGTACGACCCGGTGCTGATGAACTACAGCGCGGGCTCGGCGGTGCAATCACTGACCGGCGCCATCACGCTGTCGAACTTCGTCACCGCTCAGCCGAACACCAATCTGGACTGTCAGCCGATCATCAAATTCTACGTTCAGACCGGCACCTACACCGCCGGAACGGTGATGAACTTCACCTCGTCGTCGGTGGGCGCGGCGCTCTGCGACGCCACCCCTGGCTTCACCACGTTCAACGTCAGCTACAACAACAACGGCACCTGGACGGTGAAGAACATGGCGGTGTCTCAGCTCGCCAACGGCAGCCGCGGTCTGCTCGAGAAGTCTTCCTTCACGACCGAGCTGAACGCGGCGGCCCAGGCCGCGGAGGTTCTCAACGAGGCAGGTACGGCAGTTGTGTCGACGGGCCAGGCGGCGAACTTCCTGCGCCCGATTACCGTGACCAACCTCACGGCGCCGGGAGCGATCATTCTGAATCGCGACTACCAGGTCGGCCCGGCCGGTGGCCGGTATCAGGGTTTGACCTGCACGGATATCACCGGAAATACCGCGGTGTTCGACTAAGAGCGAGCTAAGCTCTTGGTCGGTTAAAGCCTGAACCGGCGGTACTGCTTAGTCACGGCCGGAGGCGATGGCGCCTCCGGCCATTCGCGTTGACGAAGACGACGGAAGCGACGCGACAGTCATGGCGACGACGATCACCATCAATCTCAAGAATAACAGCGATACTTCGCAGGATTTCTGCTTCTTCCAGCAGCCCGCGCAGTATTCGACCGCCGTTCAGGTCTATGTCAGCAGCCTGTGCGGTCAGCCTTTGCTGCCTTACACCACGTCCGGCGCGGTGCTCAGTTTTATGTTCACGCCGAAATCCTTTGCCGGCGTTCAGCAGCAGATTGCCCCGCCAACGCCGGGCCAACCGGTCGGGCAGGCGGGCGCTCTTCGCGCGATCGAGCTGACGCCGGCGCAAGGGACGCCGATCAACAACACCACGACGATGTCGGTGTCGCCGTCGCTCGGCCTGTCGATGCCGACGTCGACAGACGACGTGCCGGTCGGCGCGTTCCGGATCGTCACCGCGGTGTTCGACCCGACGCTGACCAACTACAACGCCGGCGTGGCCATGCAGTCGCTCGCCGGCGGGGTCCTGCTGTCCAATTTCGTGACAGCGCCGCCGAATGCTCGGCTCGACTGCGCCCCGTCGCTGAAATTCTACGTCCAGACCGGCAAGTACGTCGCCGGCACGGTGTTGAGCTTTGCATCCCTGTCGCCGACCGCAGCGCTGTGCGATGCCGCGGCGGGCTACACGGCGTTCGATGTCAGCTACAATGCCGATGGCACCTGGACGGTGAAAAACATGGTGGCCGCGCGCCTCAAGGACGGCAAGCTCGGTCTGGTCGTGAAGTCCGAATTTACAACGTCCTGACGCGCGCGCCGCGCGAAAACGCTCTGCTATCCCGGCAGTCCCCGCAACACCAGCGCGAGGCAGACGATCACCATGATCGACGGTAGCGCCCAGCGGCAGTGCGAACGCAGTCCCATGGCGAGGACGTGATAGCGCGAGGCCGGATCGCTGCGCGGCTTCCATAGCAGCGCGTCGATCAGCACGACCACCACGAGATAGAAATAGCCGAGCGAAATGATCTTCGCGATCGGCGTGTTCAGCGAGATCGAGCCGGGGAAGCTCGCCTCGTAGGTGAAGCTGATCGCGGCCAGCGCCAGCAGGGCGGAGAACACCAGGCTGCCGTGATCCTTGGGGGCGGTACCGGGGATCCACAGCACGAACAGCGACACCGCCAAGGTCGAGACGATCGGGATGAACAGCCGCAGCAGATAGCGCTCCGACAGCCGCTCGATCCCGACGGTCGCGTTCAGCCGCGAATACGCCCGCGCGTTCCAGCCGGCTGCTTCGTCGTAGAAGAACGTCAGGTCGAGCGGGCGCCAATCGATCACCGATAGTTTCGGTTCGATCCGCGAGAACAGCCGGTCGGTCTCGGTGGTCACCAGCATCGCGTCCTGCTTGGCGTAGCGCGGCAGCGAGAACGACAGCGACAGCCGCTGGCGGTCGAATGGAAACGCCGCCATGTCGACGCCGACCCGGAAATCGGCCTCCTAGCGTTCCACCAGCACGACGCTGCCGTCCGAATAGACCGAGACGGCGTCGGCCTTGGCACGGGGCTCGCCGAGCTGATTGTCGATCGCCAGACCCGGCGTCCAGATCCCGGCGATATACTGCCGCGCTTCGGCGCCGACGCGGTCGATCCGCGAGGTGCCGGCGTCGAGCGGATCGAACCGCCGGCGCGGATCGGTCCAGCGCTGGGTGACTTCGATGTACAGCCGCGCGCGGCCGATCACCTCGCGGATTTCGGTGATGTCGAGTACGCGCAGGCCGATGCGGACCTTGACCGGCAGCTCGACGCCTTCGGGCAGCCCTTCCGACTGCGCCCCAGCGGCGGATGCGGGTGCTCCGCACAGCGCAACGAAAACGATCAGTAGAGCCGCGAGCAGTGACCTCATGCCTGCGCCTCATCGCGCGGCCTCAGCATCCGGGCCAACACCGAGAAGGCGACAAAGGCGAGCACGGTGCCGATCAGCGCCGCCGCGATCAGTTCGATCCGGGTCCGCTGCAATGCTGCGCCGTGCGACGGGAAGCTCTTTACCGCTGCGATGTTGCCGATCATCCGGCCGGAGAAGTCGATCAACGGCTGCACCAGGATCGCGCCGGTTTCGCCACCGATCCGATACGGGCTGATCTCGCGGGTTCGGGCGAGGCGGATCGCGCCGTCGCGCAACAGACCGGTGAACAGCGGCGTATCGGTCGAGGCGAGTGCGATCAGGTCGCCGAATTGTTCTCCCTTGTCGCCGGGCCCGCGCGGCGGCAGCTCGGCGAGCGACTGGCTCAGCACCACCGCGATGTCGGCATTGGTCAGCGTCTTCACCTGTTCGAGGATCGGCTCGAGGTTGAGGCCGGCCTCGACGGTGCCGACGAAGCGGTCGCCATCGTTGATCACCGCGATGCCGCGTACGAAGGTGCCGGCGACGCCGATCTCCAAGCCGACCTGCGAGCGCCGCGTCTTGTTGGCGGCGAGCACCATCTGCCGAAACTTCGTCAGGTCGTCGCCGAACTTGTCCGGCAGATGCAGCCGCAACAGATAGGTCATGTCGGCGGCGTGAAAGCCGAATACCGGCACGCCCTGGCTTTTCAGATACGCATAGGGCGCGGCCGTGAGCTCTGTCAGCGCGGCGCGGTCACCGGCGGCAAGCGCGCGCGCGACGGCGCGCTGCCGCGCCGTGGTCTCCGCCTGGGTCAGCGCGAACCGTCCGGCTTCGTCGAGCGCGGCGGTGATCGCCTGGCTGACCGCCGCCATCTGGTGATCGCGGTCGCGCGCGATCACGTCGTTCTGCATCGAGAAGGTGAGGGCGAGCATCGCGCCGAAGCTCAGCGCCAGCACCAGCGCTGTGATCATGCCGGCTTGGACGCTGGAGACGCGCAGAGGCACACGGGGAACGCTGAGAGGCGACGACATCGAGGTTTCCGGGGGCTGTTGACCCATCCTCGACATGGCGCGCAGCGCGCGGGGCATCGCGCGCTGCCAAAAGGTCGTTCGGAGGGTTCTTTGGCCGCGCCTTAGCGGAATTGGGAACCGGAACCAAGAGCAGAAGGTACGGCAGGGGACGTTTGTCTTGACCTAGCGTCTCAAAGCCAACGGCTGCGGGTGCCACCCAGCCGCCGCAACCGTCCTGTCGGTAAGGTCGTCAGATCGAGAAGCTGGTGCCGCAGCCGCAGGAGGCGGTGGCATTCGGGTTGTTGACCCGGAACGAGGCGCCGATCAGGTCGTCGACGAAGTCGACTTCCGAGCCGGCGAGGAACGGCACCGAGGCGGAATCGACCAGCACCACCGCGCCATCCCTGGCGATCACCAGATCGTCCTCGGTCTTGGTGCGGTCGACGTCGAATTTGTACTGGAAGCCGGAGCAACCGCCGCCTTCGACGCTGATCCGCAGCATCGCGCCCTGGCCTTCGCCCTTGAGGATTTCGCCGATCCGGCGCGCCGCGCGTTCGCTGATGGTGACGCTCGATTCCGTCATCTCGCCGCTCCGTGTCGTTGGGCAGGGCCCGTCATTGGATTTCTTTGCCAACAATAGTTAAGTGCGCCGCACCGCAGAATCAAACGTTGAAGGACGAGTCGCGCGCGTGTCGGTCGGTATGGCAGCTCCCCGTGCAGCTTTTGGCTGCGATCCGGACCACAGCCGCGGCCGGCAATTCCATGAGCCGCCGAGCCGGACCCGCAGTGCGTTTCGCCGCGATTGCGACCGCGTCATCCATTCCAACGCGTTTCGCCGGCTGAAGCACAAGACCCAGGTCTTCGTGTTTCACGAAGGCGATCACTACCGAACCCGGCTGACCCACAGCCTCGAAGTGGCGCAGATCGCCCGCGCGCTGGCGCGTCAGCTCGGGCTGGATGAAGATCTCACCGAAACCCTCGCGCTCGCCCACGACCTCGGCCATCCGCCGTTCGGCCACGCCGGCGAGCGGGCGCTCGATGCCTGCCTGAAGGATGCCGGCGGCTTCGACCACAATGCGCAGACGCTGCGGGTGCTGACGGCACTCGAACACCGCTATCCCGAGTTCGACGGGCTCAACCTGACCTGGGAGACGCTGGAAGGCGTGGTCAAGCACAACGGCCCGCTGACCGACCGCGCCGGCGCGCCGCTGCCGCGTTATGCCGAGCATGGCGTGCCGCGCGGCATCACCGAGTTCAACCAGCGCTTCGATCTGCAGCTGTGGAGCTTCGCCTCGCTGGAGGCCCAGGTCGCGGCGATTGCCGACGACATCGCCTACGACGCCCACGACATCGACGACGGCCTGCGCGCCGGGCTGTTCGGCATCGACGATCTGGTGGAGGTGCCGCTGGTGGCGCGGATCATCGCCGCGATCGATAAGCGCTATCCGGGACTTGACGACGGCCGGCGCGGCGCCGAGCTGGTGCGCGAACTGATCTCGCACTTCATCGGCGCGGTCGCGGCCGAGGCGGAGCGCCGGATCAGCGAAGCGGGGCCAGGTTCGGCGGACGACGTTCGCCGTGCGGAGCGGGCGCTGGTCGCGTTTCCGGCCGAGACGGCCAAAGCCGAAGCCGAGATCAAGGCGTTCCTGTGGACCCGGATGTACCGCGCCGAGCGGGTGATGAAGGTGATGCGCGACGCCGAGGCGATCGTCGCCGACCTGTTTCAGCGCTATTGCGACCATCCGTCGGACCTGCCGCCGGACTGGCTGCCGGCCAACGGCCCGGTGGCCGAGTGCGAAGCCGACCGGCTGCTGCGGATTCGCAATTTCATCGCCGGGATGACCGACCGTTACGCGCTCGCCGAGCATCAGCGGCTTTTTGACTCGACCCCGGATTTGCGTTAGGCGGCGCCTCGACCGGCCCGAAACGGCCGCTCCATTTTCCCCTTGTCAGATATGGCCGAGCTCCCGATGTCCACGCATCTTTTCGCCCGTCTCCTGTCGCGCGTGCACGCTGTGTGCGGGGCGCTGATCGAAGAGGGCGCGCTGCCCGCCGGGATCGACCTGTCGCGTATCGTGGTCGAGCCGCCCAAGGACGCCTCCCACGGCGACATGGCGACCAATGCGGCGATGGTGCTGGCCAAGGACGCCAAGGCCAAGCCGCGCGACCTCGCCGACAAGATCGCCGACAAGCTGCGCGCCGAGGAGCTGATCGATCAGGTGGCGATCGCCGGCCCTGGCTTCATCAACCTGACGCTGAAGCCGGCGGTGTGGGCGGAGGCGCTGCGCGCCGTGCTCGACGCCGGCACAGGTTACGGCCGCAGTAGCATCGGCGGCGGTGAGAAGGTCAACGTCGAATACGTCTCGGCCAATCCGACCGGGCCGATGCATGTCGGCCACTGCCGCGGCGCGGTGTTCGGCGATGCGCTGGCCAATCTGCTCGATACCGCGGGCTTTGCCGTCACCCGCGAGTACTACATCAACGACGCCGGCGCACAGGTCGATGTGCTGGCACGCTCCGCCTTCCTGCGCTACCGCGAAGCGCTCGGCGAGGCGATCGGTGAAATTCCCGAAGGGCTGTATCCGGGCGATTACCTCAAGCCGGTCGGCGAGGCGCTGAAGGCCGAGCACGGCGCGGCGCTCAAGGAGCTGCCGGAAGCCCAGTGGCTGCCGACCGTCCGCGCCAAGGCGATCGCGATGATGATGGAAGCGATCAAGGGCGACCTTGCCGCGCTGAACATCACCCACGAGGTATTCTTCTCGGAGCGCTCGCTGATCGAGGGCGGCCGCAACCGCGTCGCCGAGACAATCGAGTTCCTGCGTGCCAAGGGCGACGTGTATCAGGGCCGGCTGCCGCCGCCGAAGGGCGCACCGGTGGAGGACTATGAGGATCGCGAACAGACGCTGTTCCGCGCCACCGCCTATGGCGACGACGTCGATCGGCCGCTGCTGAAGTCGGACGGCTCCTATACCTACTTCGCGTCCGACATCGCCTATCACAAGGTCAAGTTCGACGCCGGCTTCGCCAACATGGTCGACGTCTGGGGCGCCGACCACGGCGGCTACATCAAGCGGATGCAGGCCGCGATCCAGGCGGTGACGGCCGGGAAGGGCGCGCTCGACGTCAAGATCGTTCAGCTCGTGCGGCTGCTGCGCAACGGCGAGCCGGTGAAGATGTCGAAGCGGGCCGGCGACTTCGTCACGTTGCGTGAAGTGGTGGATGAGGTTGGTTCCGACGCTGTCCGCTTCATGATGCTGTTCCGCAAGAATGATGCGGTGCTCGACTTCGACCTCGCCAAGGTGATCGAGCAGTCGAAAGACAATCCGGTGTTCTATGTTCAGTACGGCCACGCGCGCGGCCATTCGATCTTCCGCAACGCGCGGGAGGTTGTACCGGATCTGCCCGAGGATTCGAAGGCGCGGGCGGCGATGCTGCGGCAGGCGCCGCTGGAGCGTCTGAACGATCCTGCCGAGCTCGAACTATTGAAGCGACTTGCGCTCTATCCGCGGATCGTCGAAGCCGCCGCCCAGGCTCACGAGCCGCACAGAATCGCGTTTTATCTCAATGAGCTCGCGAGCGAGTTTCATGCGCTTTGGACGCATGGCCGCGATTTGCCTCATTTACGCTTCATTATCAATAATGATGCAGAGATTACCAGGGCGCGCTTGGCGATGGTCCAAGGCGTCGTCTCGGTTTTGGCCTCGGGGCTCGCCATTCTCGGCGTCACTGCGCCGGACGAGATGCGATAGGGGATCGGCCGTCAGATGGGGATCTGGAGCGGCTTGTGAGAGCGGCCGTGTCGTCTGCGAGGGCGCCTTGGGCAGCTTTCCCGAATGGGACGCGACATCACGATGACGGATCGATATCAGAGCCGACCTTTTCCGCTGGACGATGACGACAGCCGGGCGTCGTCCCGCTATCCGCAGAAGCCGGAAAACGATCCGCTCGCCGAGCTCGCGCGCCTGATCGGTCAGACCGATCCGTTCGGCCAGACCGCTCCGCGCACCGAGCCGGCACCGCCGGTTGCGCCGCAGACGCGCTCCACCGATTTCCGCGCCAGCCGTCCGGTGCCGTCGCAGGCCGAGGACGAGTTGTCGCCGCCGCCGATGCCGTCGTGGATGCAGCATCGCCAGACGCCGCGCGCGCCTGAGCCGGCGCGCACCCAGGAACCGACCTTTGCGCCGGAGCCGGATTTCAGCCGGCCGCCGTCGTTCATCAATGCGGCACCGCCGCGCCGCGCTGAGGCTCCGAGCTTCGAGCGCGCGCCGGCGATCCAGCCGCCGATCGATCCGAACCCGCTGCAGATGCGGCCGATCGAGCAGCCGGCGATGGATCTGCGCTCGCTCGATCCGCGGTTCGATCCGGCGCCGCCGGAGCAGCGTCAGCTCGATCTGCCGCCGCCGGATCGCGTGCACTACGACCCGCCATTCGAGCCGCTTCCCGCGACGTCGCTGGAGCCCGATCGCTACGACGAGGCGCTGTATGGCCAGCTTCCGGCCGACCCCGCGCCGATCGGTGGCTATCAGGAGGCGCCGTACGGATACGAAGACGGCTACGACGATCAGGCCGATCAGCGCGCGCTGAAGCCGCGCCGCAATACGATGCTGACGGTGGTGGGGATCCTCGCGCTCGCGGTGGTCGGCACTGGTGGCGCGCTGGCGTATCGTACCTTCGCCGGCACGACCCGCACCGGCGAGCCGCCGGTGATCAAGGCTGATACCAGCCCGACCAAGATTCCGGGCCCGTCCAACGACAACGCCGGCAAGCCGATCCAGGATCGCCTCGCGTCCAGCAATGGCGTCGAAGCGCTGGTGTCGCGGGAAGAGCAGCCGGCCGCCGATCCGTCGCGGATGCCCGGCTCGGGCCCGCGGGTCGTGCTGCCGCAGCTCAACCAGAACCCCAATCCGCCGCCGGTCGCCAGCGTTGCGCCCGGTGCCAAGCCGAACCTGACGCCGCCGCCGAACAACGGCACGCTGGCGGGTGACGAGCCGCGGAAGATCAAGACCTACAGCATCCGCCCGGATCAGGCCGATGCGGCGGCTCAGCCAGCCGGTGCGGCCCGCACCGCGGCGCCTGCCGCCCGGACGCCCGCACGCGGCGTTGCCGACGCCAACGCCTCGGCCGGTAATGCGCCGCTGTCGCTGTCGCCGAATTCAGCCGAGACCGCAGCGCCGCGACCGCAGCGCGTCGCCTCGGCGCCTGCGTCAGAGCCGGCCGCCACCTCCGGCGGGTACGTCGTGCAGGTGTCGTCGCAGCGCAACGAGGCGGACGCCAAGGCGTCGTACCGCAGCCTGCAGAGCAAGTTCCCCTCCGTGCTTGGATCGCAGCCGCCGCTGATCAAGCGGGTGGATCTCGGCAGCAAGGGCACCTACTACCGCGCGATGGTCGGACCGTTTTCGTCCGCCGAGCAGGCCCAACAGGTCTGCGGCAACCTAAAAAGTGCTGGCGGACAGTGCGTCGTCCAGAGGAATTAACGGCGGTTTCCTTGACCCTGGAGGCGCGCGCGGGCTAAGCGGCCATGTATGGCACCGCGCGCTTTCATCACCGGTATTGCCGGCTTAAGCCTCAGCGACGATGAGCGCGGATTTCTCCGCGAATCTCGTCCCTGGGGCTTCATCCTGTTCAAGCGTAATGTCGACAACGCGGCGCAAGTCAAAGCGCTGGTTGAAGAATTGCGTGGAACCGTGGATTCCCCGGACGCGCCGGTCCTGATCGACCAGGAAGGTGGCCGGGTGCAGCGGCTGGGACCGCCGCATTGGCCGGTGTATCCGCCGGGCGCAGTGTTCTCCGCGCTCTACGACATCGATCCCGAGGCCGGGTTGACCGCGGCGCGGCTGAGCGCCCGGCTGATTGCGGACGATCTCGCCGCGCTCGGTATCACCGTTGACTGCCTGCCGCTGGCCGACGTGCCGATCGCCGGCGCCGATGCGGTGATCGGCGACCGCGCCTACGGCACCAGCCCGGACAAGGTCGCGGCAATCGCCCGCGCCGTCACCGACGGCCTGGCGCAGGGCGGCGTGCTGCCGGTGCTCAAGCATATCCCCGGTCATGGCCGCGCCACCGCCGACAGCCATCATCGCCTGCCGACGGTGGACACGGCGCGCGAGGAACTCGACCGCACCGACTTCGCCGCGTTCCGGCCGCTCGCGGATCTGCCGATGGCGATGACTGCACATGTTGTGTTTAGCGCGCTCGATGCCGCCCAACCCGCGACCACTTCTGCGACAATCATCGACCAGGTGATTCGCGAATCGATCGGGTTCCAAGGATTGCTGATGAGCGACGACGTCTCGATGAACGCGCTGGCCGGCAGCATCGCCGAGCGTACCCGCGCGATCGTCGCGGCGGGGTGCGACGTCGTCCTGCATTGCAACGGCAAGCTCGACGAGATGCGCCAGGTGGTGGCCGAGACTCCGGAGCTTCAGGGCAGGGCGCTGGCACGCGCCGAGGCGGCGCTGGCCGCCCGCCATGCTCCCCAGCCGTTCGACCGCGCGGCGGCGCGTGCCGAACTCGACGCATTGATCGGCCGCGCAAAGGTGGGCGCATGACCGCTGAGATTCTGCAATTCGAGACTGGCCGGCCTGTCGAGCAGCAGGCCGACCAGGACGACGCGCTCGTCATCGACGTCGAGGGCTATGAAGGCCCGCTCGACCTTCTGCTCACGCTGGCGCGGCAGCAGAAGGTCGACCTGCATAAGATCTCGATCCTGGCGCTCGCCGATCAGTATCTGCTGTTCATCGAAGAAGCGCGGAAGATCCGGCTCGAACTCGCCGCCGACTATCTGGTGATGGCGGCGTGGCTCGCCTTCCTGAAGTCGCGCCTGCTGCTGCCGGAGCCGCCGGCCCAGGAAGGTCCGAGCGCCGAAGACATGGCGAACGCGCTGGCCAACCGGCTGCGCCGCCTCGAAGCGATCCGCGAAGCCGCCAACCGGCTGATGACCCGCGCCCAGCTCAATCGCGACATCTTCCCGCGCGGTCAGGTCGAAGAGATCGCCGAGATCAAGCATCCGAAATTCACGGCGACGCTGTACGACCTGCTCAGTGCCTACGCGTCGCAGCGTCAGTCGCGCGTGCTCACCACCGTGCATCTCGCCAAGCGCACGGTGTGGTCGTTGAGCGAAGCGCGCGCGTCGCTGGAGCGCCTGGTCGGGCTCGCCGAGGATTGGAGCCGGCTCGACGAATATCTGCTGCGCTACATGCCCGATCCGACCCAGCGCGCCACCGTGCTGGCGTCGAGCTTCGCGGCCGCGCTCGAACTGGTGCGCGAGGGCGAAGTCGAGCTGCATCAGTCGGGCCCCTTGGCGCCTTTGTATTTTCGTAAGCGTCCGCCGTCTCCAGCGATGGAAGCGGCAGCCTTACCGGATGCTCCGGTCGGGTAGTGGAAGAAGGAGACCGAGCCATGGCAAGTCTGGCGGAGAAGCGCATCGTGGAGTTCGAACAGCCGGTCGAACATCTCGCTGATGACAGCGCCGAACAGCAGCCGCAGTCCCGGCCCGAGGAGCTGCGTCTGCTCGAAGCCCTGCTGTTCGCGTCCCCTGAGCCGCTCGATCAGGCTGCGCTCGCCAAGCGCATGCCGGAAGGCGTGGACGTCAAGGTCGCGCTGAAGCAGTTGCAGGAGGACTACGCCGGTCGCGGCGTGAATCTCGTCCGCATTGCCAACAAGTGGACGTTCCGCACCGCCGGCGATCTCGCCTGGCTGATGACGCGCGAGTCCACCGAAACGCGGAAGCTGTCGCGTGCCGCGATCGAGATGCTGGCGATCATCGCCTATCACCAGCCGATCACCCGGGTTGAGATCGAAGAGATCCGCGGCGTGGCGACCTCGAAGGGCACGCTCGACGTGCTGCTGGAGACCGGCTGGATCAAGCCGCGCGGCCGTCGCAAGACGCCGGGCCGGCCGCTGACCTTCGGCACCACCGAAGCGTTCCTGTCGCAGTTCAGCCTGGAGTCGCTTACCGACCTGCCGGGCCTCGAAGAACTCAAGGGCACCGGCCTGCTCGACACCCGTCTGCCGACCGGCTTCAGCGTGCCGACGCCGTCGGACGATCCGGCGCTGCGCGAAGACGAAGACCCGCTCGAGCCCGGCGATCTCGATCTGGCGCTGGCGCCGCAAGCCGACCCCGAGCTGGATCTGGAGGGCGAAGCCGCGGCCGCCGAAGCTGCCGCGCCGGAGACCGCCGAGGCCACCGGCACCGCGGAGACCGGCGAAGCCCAGCTGGGCGTTGCCGAAGCCGCAGAGCAGGATGCGGCCGCGCCGGAGGTCGGTTTCGCCGAGACCGCGGATGACGACGCCGAACAGGTCGAAACCGGCTTTGCCGAGACCTCCGACGATGAGGCCGAGGCCGAAACCGGCTTCGCCGAGACCGAGGAGGCCGACGAGACCGGCGAGATCGACCACGCGGCCGAAGTCGGCGAAGTCGACGATCCCGAGCTGGAAGCCGAACAGGCCGACTCTGGCGATTTCGATGCCGAGGAGGACGTCAGCATCGAGATCGAGACCGTCGAAGTGGAACTGGTCGCGTCTGACGACCTCGAAACCGACGAAGACGAGGCCGACCAGACCGAGGCTCCGGAACTCGATACCGCTGAGCCGGAAGGCTCCGACGAGGGCGCCGAGCACGACGCCCACGGCGAGGATGATCAGCACCAGTAAGTCGGCGCTACGCCTCGAAAGGAACTGGATCAGCGGCGATCAACTCGCCGTTGCGACAGCTTAAATCCTTGTTTCGGGCGGCTCTTTCACCTAGCTTCGCAAGTGAATAGGGCTGGCGCGCCGGTCGAGTTTCGGGAGAAGGCAGGATGGGTTCACTCAGTATCTGGCACTGGATCGTCGTTATCGCGGTCGTCCTGCTGCTGTTCGGTCGTGGCAAGATTTCGGACCTGATGGGCGACGTCGCCCAGGGCATCAAGTCCTTCAAGAAGGGCTTGCAGGACGATGAAAAGACGGCCGAAAAGTCCGAGCCGGTGAAGTCGATCGACCACACCTCGACGCCCGGCGCGACCAACCGCACCGACGTCGGCAGCAAGGCGGTCTGAAGCGCGGTCGCAACGCGCCTGATCCGTCTTCGAGCCCCGTGCGGCATCGCCGCGCCGGGGCCGCTTGATCCGGCGACGGCACGCGCCGCCGGATGACCCAAGGGTGAGCGCATCGCGGGGACGGCGGGGCGCGCCCGGAAGCGTCCCGGCAGTTGCGCGGGCGCATTGAGGCATAGTCGGCACGTTTCATGTTCGACATCGGGTGGAGTGAACTGATGGTGATCGGGGTGGTCGCGCTTATCGCGATCGGCCCCAAGGAACTGCCGGGCGTGCTGCGCACGGTCGGGCAGTGGATGGGCAAGGCGCGCCGGCTCGCCACCGAATTCCAGGGTCAGTTCCAGGAAGCGATGCGCGAGGCCGAGATGGCCGACCTCAAGAAGTCGTTCGACGAGGTCAAGGAAGCCACCAGCGGGCTGTCGACCAACAACATGCTCACCAAGCTGTCGAGCCAGGTCACCGACGCCATGGCGCTCGACAAGGCCACCAACATCGATACCCCGCCGACCGAGCCGACGACGCCGGCCCAACCGACTGCGGAGACCTTCGTCGAAGCGACCCAGCACGATGCAGCGGCGTCCGAGCCGCTGGCGATCGTCAGCGAGGCGCAGGCCGCCGAGCCGGCGAACCTGCCGGTCGCCGCCGAAACCCATGCGCTTGCCACGCCTGATGCCGCGCCGCCGGATCTTGCGCATCCCGAGCCGGCCAAGGACGCCAAAGCGTCATGAGTGCCGAGGATATCGAGGCTTCCAAGGCGCCGCTGATGGACCACCTGATCGAGCTGCGGTCGCGGCTGATCAAGGCGCTGCTCGGCTTCGGCGTCGCGTTCATCTTCTGCTTCTTCTTCGCCAAGCAGATCTACAACGTGCTGGTCTGGCCGTTCGTCTGGGTCGCGGGGCCGGAGAACTCCAAGTTCATCTACACCGCGCTGCTCGAATACTTCCTCACCCAGCTCAAGCTGGCGATGTTCGGCGCCGGCTTCATTTCGTTTCCGATCATCGCCACCCAGATCTACAAGTTCGTCGCGCCGGGCCTCTACAAGCACGAGCGCAACGCTTTCGTGCCGTACCTGATCGCCACGCCGGGCTTCTTCCTGCTCGGCTCGCTGGTGGTGTACTTCCTGGTGCTGCCGATGCTGGTGCGGTTCTCGCTCGGTATGCAGCAGATGGGCGGCACCGAAACCGCGCAGATCCAGCTGCTGCCCAAGGTCGGCGAATATCTGTCGCTGATGATGTCGCTGATCTTCGCGTTCGGCCTGGCGTTCCAATTGCCGGTGATCCTGACGCTGCTCGGGCGGATCGGCGTGCTCACCGCCAAGCAGCTCAAGGAGAAGCGACGCTACTTCATCGTCGGCGCCTTCATCATCGCCGCGGTGCTGACGCCGCCCGATGTGATCAGCCAGGCTTCGCTCGCGATCCCGCTGCTGCTGCTGTACGAAGGCTCCATCATCGCGGTTTCGATGGTCGAAAAGAAGCGCGCTGCGGCGGAGGCGTCGAACACCTCGGACTCGTCGACCCCGGCGGCTTGAGCCTTCCCCGCTCGTGATTGTTAGTTGCCGCTTTGGCGGTCGTGCCGGGCAGGGCTGGTAACCCGGTCAGCATTGCGCGAGTTTCCGAATCGACCGCATGTTGACGCATGCAGCGAGGCTTCGTCGGTTGGCCCGTTTGCTCCACCGCCGAGCGCCGTTATGCGCCTTGTCCAACATGCGATCCTGGTAGTCCTGGCGCTGGTGCCGTCGATCGACGCAGCGCGGGCGCAGACGAGCTGCACGGGGCGCTGTGCGCAGCAGGCCGCCGACCAGGAAGCGCTGCTGGCCCCATTCAACAGTCTGCTGTCGACCGCGCAGGGGCGGGCGGTGCTCGACGCCAATCTCGCCAAGCAGGTCGAGATCTATCTGAACTCGACCCAGGCCGAGAAGATCGCCGCGGGCACGGTGCTGATCCTGCCGGCGGTGCCGGCCAACGTGCTGCTGCGCGCGTTCCCGGGCAATCCCGCCTACGGCTACAATGCGCAAGGCATTCCGACCGCGCCGACGCTGCCGGCCTCGATCCTGCGGATGGAAGCCGCGATCATCGGCAGCAATCAGATCGTGGCGATGAAGCCGTATTTCGGCACCAGCGACGTCTATGGCAACGCTTACGGCTATCTGCCCGGCCAGACCGACAGCTACGGCAATCCGCCGCCGTATCAGGTTTCCGCGGCGATCTTGAACAACCCGTTCACGCCGCAGAACTCGTCCTATTTGGCGTGGCAGAACCAGCAGACGCCCGGCGCGTACAACATCAACTGGGTGCTCGGCGACTCCAATGTCGGCGATTTCCCGAGCGCCCATACGATGCTGGCGACCTCCAACGCGGTGCCGTTCGCGATCCTGGCGCCGGGCTATTATCAGCAGTTCGTCATGGCGGCGGCGCAGTTCTCGTACGACCTCAACGTCTATGCGGCGCACTATCCGCTTGACGTGATCGGCGGCCGGATCATGGCGACCTACGTCACCGCCAACATGCTGGCCGGCAATCCGCTGTACGCCTCGGCTGATTTCAACACCACGAACCTGTCGTCGCTCGCGACCGAGATGCAGACCTATCTCGGCGGCGGTGCCAGCTCGCCCTATGCGTCGGCGTGCGCCAATCTGATCGCCTGCCTCAGCAGCGGGGTGATCCCGACCGCCGCCAGCTATCAGCAGCAGGCGCAGGCCTATCGGCATTTCCTGACCTACGATCTGCCGTCGGTCGGCCCGACCGATCTTGCGCCCGTGGTGCCGGCGGAAGCGCACTATCTGATCGCGACGCGCTATCCGTATCTGACGACCGCTCAGCTCGACGAGATCCTGGCCACCACCGAGCTGCCGTCGGGTGGTCCGCTCGACAACGGCACCGGCTGGGCGCGGCTTAATCTGTATGCGGCGGGCGGCGGCTACGGCGCGTTCCGCAGCAACGTCACCGTGACGATGGACGCGTCGCGAGGCGGCCTCAACGCGTTCGACGTCTGGAGCAATGACATCTCCGGCCCAGGTGGACTGACGCTGGCAGGTACCGGCACGCTGGTGCTGGCGGGGGCCAACACCTACACCGGCGGCACCCGGGTCCAGAGCGGCAGCACGCTCGGCCTCAGCGGCAGTCTGCTCGGGCCGCTGTGGGTGGCGTCTGGGGCGAGCTTCGTCGTCGGCCGGACCGGCACGTTCACCGGCGCGCTAAGTAACGACGGCACCGTTTACAATGCCGGCGTGGTCGATGGCAGCTTCAGCGGCAGCGGCGCCTTCACCAACGCCGGCTGGCTCGGCGGCACCGGCACGTTCGGCTCGCTCGATCTGCGTGGCGGCTCGATCGTGTCGCCCGGTCATTCGGTCGGCACCATTCAGGTCTCCGGCAATCTCAGCGTGTCGGCGGGCGCCGCTTACTTCGCCCAGGTCGAGGGGAGCACCGCGGATCTGATCCAGGTCGGCGGCACCGCGAACTTGTCGGGCGGCACCGTCATCGCCGGCTTGATCGGACACAGCCCGATCCTCGGCCAGGCCTATCCGATCCTCACCGCGGCCGGCGGCATCACCGGCAGCTTTGCGAGCGCGGTGACCAACGATCTGCCGTTCCTCGCAGCGTCGTTGAGCACTTCGGCCAACGCGGTGACGCTGACGCTGACCCGCAACGCCGTTCCGTTCGCCAGCCTGGCGACCAGTGCTAATCAGGCCGCCGTCGCCAATGCGCTCGACGCCGGCCCGGCAGCTAGCGGGCTTGGCCTGCTGATGGCCACGCAGTCGACTGCCGGGGCACCGCGCGCGTTTGATGCGCTATCCGGCGAGGTTCATGCCAGCGCCCAGTCGGCGCTGCTCGACGACGGCCTGCTCCTGCGCGAGGCGGTACTCGGGCGGATGCGGCAGAGCGTAGGCGCCGACACGGTGCTCGCCACCGGCCCCAGCGTGTGGGCGCAGGGCATCGGGACCTGGGGCCGCAATGGCAGCGACGGCAATGCGGCAGAGGCGACCAGTTCGGTCGCAGGCTTCGTCAGCGGCGTCGACTATCGCTTCGGCTCGGGCTGGCAGGTCGGCCTCGCGGGGGGCACAACGAGCTCCACCGTCACGGTCCGCGACCGCGCTAGTTCGGCCGATATCGATACCGCGCATCTCGCCGGCTACGCGTCCGGCGAAGCCGGCCCGTGGCGGCTGCGTGCGGCGGCCGCCGCCAGCTTCAGCACGCTGTCGACCAGCCGCTCGGTGAGTTTCCCCGGCATCACCGACGTCGCCGGCGCGCGCTATGAAGCCACCACCGCGCAGGCGTTCGGCGAGATCGGCTACCGCGTGCCGGTCGGGCAGGCCGTCGCCGAGCCGTTCGGCGGGCTGGCGCTGATGCATCTGCATCGCGACGCCTTCACCGAAGGCGGTGGCATCACCGCGCTGGCGGGGACCAGCCGCAACGACGACATTGGCTTTTCGACGCTGGGCGGCCGGCTGACCACCAGCTTCACGTTGTCGCCCGGTCTGGTGGCAATGCCGCGGCTGGCGGCGTCCTGGCAGCATGCGTTCGGCGCCGCGGCTCCGATCGCGGATCTGGCGTTCCGCAGCACCGCCGAACCGTTCACGGTCGCCGGCGTGCCGCTCGATCGCGACACTGCGCTGGTCGAATGCGGCTTCGATCTGCAGCTCGGTCCGCAGGCCTGGGCCGGACTATCGTACGCTGCCCAGCGCGGCGAGCGGGGCCGGCGCGACCAGGTCCGCGGCCTGTTGAGCTGGCAGTTCTGACCTGTCTCCGTTGCCGTCCCCGGCCTTGTGCCGGGCATTGCCGTCTTCTACAGACGTTGCTCCGCAAAACGGAAATGGCCGGGACGGGCTCGGCCATGACGAGGCGATTCCATGCACGACATCAAAGCGATCCGCGACAATCCGCAGGCCTTCGACGCAGCGTTCACGAGGCGCGGTCTGGCGCCGATCGCCGATAGCCTGATCAAGCTCGACGAGGCCCGCCGCGCTGCGGTGCAGGCCGCCGAGCAGGCGCAGGCGCGGCGCAATGCGGCGTCGAAGGAGATCGGCGACGCCAAGAAGGCCAAGGACAACGCCCGCGCCGAGGCGCTGATGGCCGAGGTCACTGAACTGAAGACCACGATGCCGGCGCTCGACGCCGCGGTGAAGGAGGCCGACGAGGCGCTGAAAAAGGCGCTGTCGGAGATCCCGAATCTGCCGCTCGCCGAGGTGCCGGAAGGCGCCGACGAGCACGGCAACGTCGAACACCATCGCTTCGGCGAAAAGCCGAGCTACACGTTCACGCCGAAGCCGCATTACGACCTCGGCGAAGCGCTCGGCATGATGGATTTCGAAGCCGCTGCCAAACTCTCCGGCGCGCGCTTCACGGTGCTGAAGAAGGGCCTCGCGCGCCTCGAACGCGCCATCGGCCAGTTCTTCCTCGACGTTCACACCGGCGACCACGGCTACACCGAAGTCAATCCGCCGCTGCTGGTCAAAGACGACGCGATGTTCGGTACCGCGCAGTTGCCGAAGTTTCGCGAGGATCAGTTTGCCGCCGGCGCAATCGGTAGCGGCGGCGAGGGCTACTGGCTGATCCCCACCGCCGAAGTCTCGCTGACAAATCTGGTGCGCGAGTCCATTCTCGACGAGAAAGAGCTGCCGATGCGGCTCACCGCGTTGACGCCGTGTTTCCGTGCGGAAGCGGGCGCGGCGGGGCGTGATACCCGCGGCATGATCCGGCAGCATCAGTTCACCAAGGTCGAGCTGGTGTCGATCACCACCCCGGAGCAGTCCAAGGACGAGCACGAGCGGATGCTGAGCTGCGCCGAGGAAGTGCTGCGACGCTTGGGTCTGCATTATCGCGTGATGACGCTGTGCACCGGCGACATGGGCTTTGCCTCGCAGAAGACCTACGACATCGAAGTCTGGATGCCGGGGCAGGGTGAGGGCGGTGCGTACCGCGAAATCTCCTCGTGCTCGGTGTGCGGCGATTTCCAGGCCCGCCGCATGGACGCGCGCTCGCGGGGCCCGGACGGCAAGCCGCGTTTCGTTCACACGCTGAACGGCTCGGGCACTGCCGTCGGTCGTGCGCTGATCGCGGTGATCGAAAACTATCAGCAGGAAGACGGCTCGATCGCCGTGCCCGACGTGCTGCAGCCTTACATGGGCGGGCTGAAGGTGATCGCGAAGGCGTAAGGCTGATGACTCTCTCCGTCATTGCGAGCCAACGGGTCGGCGCAAAGCGTCGCCCGATGAAAGGATCGGCGAAGCAATCCAGCTCCGTGCACCGGGCTCTGGATTGCTTCGCTGCGCTCGCAATGACGTTGATACTTGCGGTGACCTTCTTCGTTTCAGTTTCTGTGCTGCCTGCCTTCGCCGCCGGGCCTGCCGAAATGATTTCCGATTTCCGCGCCAAGAATGGCGAGGGCAAGGTGGTGATGGACGCGACGCTGAATGCGATCGCGCAGCGGCAGGCGGTCGCGATGGCGTCGAAGGACGTCCTCAGCCACGAAGCCGGGGGCTCGTTCACCTCGCGCGTTGCGCCGGCCAAGGTGTCGCGCGCCGCCGAGAACATCGCTTACGGCTATCCGGATTTTCCGAACACGCTGAAGCAGTGGATCAACTCGCCCGGTCATCGCGCCAACCTGCTGCTGAAGGGCGCTTCCAAGGTCGGCGTCGCCAGCGTCCGGTCGAGCGCGAGCGGACGGACCTATTGGGCGATGGTGATCGCCGGCGGCGACGAAAAACCGAAGCCGAAGGCAAAGCCGCCGGCCAAATCCGCGAGCAAGCAACCGGCGAAATCGGCCGCCGGCGCCAAGGCCGCGGCCGAGCCGCCGGCCACTTGGAGCAAGCAGCTGCCGAAGCCTTCCGCCGCACGGGATTGCACGGTGCGGATGCTCGGCCTCTGCCTCTAAAACTGATTGCAGAGCGCGTCGTGCGCGACTTTCCGAACCGTTCGGCAACACGCCGCATCCGGAAATAATTGGAATCGTTCGAACAGTCCGCGGCGCCAGGCGCCCACGTGCTCGCGATGGCCAATTATCGTGGGTTTTCCAAGTCATGCGCGTCGACGTCGCTGTCGCGTTTGGACCCATTCAAATTGTTCCAGAGCGCCTCGCCCTCCATAAGCCGTTTCCAGTTGTTACAGCTGGGGACTTGGAATGCCGGGTTGGGAAATATCGCGAAAGGTTGCGCTCGCGAGCTGTAGTTTGTTGATCATCGATGGCTGCTTGAGCCGAGAGGGACATGCTCAGACGAGCCTGCCGTCGGTGACGGTCGATGCGCCGAAGGCGGCGCAGGCGCGAACCGTACGCGCCGATCGCCGTTCGACCGCCACGCAGCAGCGCCGGACCACGCAACGCGTGACGCCGGTTCAGCCTCCGGCTGTGATCGTGCCGGCTTCCGCCACTACGCTGTCGAGCGCGACCGGACCGGTCAATGGCTTCGTCGCATCTGGCAGCGCTACCGGCACCAAGACCAATACGCCGCTGATCGAAAGTTCGCAGTCGGTCTCCGTCGTGACCCAGGACCAGATCCGCGACACCGGCGCTCGCACGGTCGGCGAGGCGCTGGCTTATACGGCTGGCGTGCAGACCCAACCGTTCGGCTACGACGCACGCTATGATCAGTTCATGATCCGCGGCTTTTCGTCGACGCAATACGGCAATTATCGCGATGGTCTGCGCCAGGGTAACGGTCTCTACGCGTACTTCCGCAACGAGCCGTACGGTGCCGAACGCATCGAGGTTCTGCGTGGGCCATCGTCGGTGCTGTACGGCGCCAACGACGCCGGCGGGCTGGTGAACTACGTCAGCAAGATGCCGCTGCCGTATCGGCTCAACGAAGCCGGCTTCGACGTCGGCAATTTCAACCGCTATCAGGGGCGGTTCGATTTCAGCGGGCCGGTGCCCGGCCATGACGATCTGCTGTATCGCTTCACCGGCCTGGTGCGCGACAGCGGCACGCAGATTCCCGGTACCTGGGACGACCGCGTCTACCTCGCACCGAGCGTCACCGCGAAGCTGGGCGAGGATACGACCCTTACCATTCTTTCTGAGTACACGCACAGCAAGGCCTCGATGTGGCCGTACTACATGCCGAACCCGATCACCGGGCAGGCTACCAACATCCGGCTCGGCGATCCCGCGTTCGATGCGCTGAAGATATCGCAGGCATCGGTCGGCTACCGGCTGGAGCATCGCTTCAATCCGGCGCTGACGTTCAGGCAGAACGTGCGCATCGGCCATGCGCGGCTCGACGGCGACATGATCGACGGGCTCGGCCTTTCGGACGACGGACGCACGCTCAACCGCTATGCGTCCAATTTCAAGGAAACCCTGAACACGTTCGCCATCGACAGCCAGATCGAAGCCAAGCTGGCGACCGGGCCGGTCAGGCACACCGTGCTGGCGGGTGTCGATTATTTCCGGCAGGCGACGAATTTCGGCTACTCGGTCGGGACGGCCCCGCCGCTGGACCTGACCAATCCGGTGATCGGCGTCGGATTTCCGACCTCAGCATTGTCGCTGGCCGCCGCCAATCGGCAGACGCTCGGGCAACTCGGCCTCTATGTGCAGGATCAGCTCGCGCTCGGCGGCTGGCGCCTGACGATCGGCGGCCGGCAAGATTTCTCCGAGCTGTCGCAGTACAACGAACTGTCGAGCACGACCACCGACAGCAAGCCGGATCGCTTCACCGGGCGCGCCGGGCTGCTGTATCTGTTCGACAGCGGCGTCGCGCCTTACGTCAACTACGCGACGTCGTTCCTGCCGCAGGCCGGAACCACGGCGCCGGGGCGGGGTGCATCGCCGTTCGCGCCGACCACCGGCGAGTCGATCGAGGCCGGAATCAAGTATCAGCCGCGCGGCTGGAATAGCTATTTCACCGCGACCTGGTTCAACCTGACCAAGGACAATGTGCTGACGGTCGATCCGGTGTTTGGCGCGATGTATTCGGTGCAGACCGGTCAGATCCGGTCGCGCGGCACGGAATTGGAGGCCGTGCTGTCGCTCGCTGAGGGTCTCAAGGGGATCGCGTCGTACAGCTACACTAGCGCCGAGGTGACGCGCAGCAACGATGCCGATCTCGGCAAGGTGCCGATCGGCGTCCCGACCCAGCAGGCGGCGGTGTTCATGGACTACACGTGGCAAACCGGTGCGCTTGCCGGGTTCGGCCTCGGCGCTGGCGTGCGCTGGATCGATCGGACCTGGGCGGATTCGATCAATACCGTGCGCAATCCGGCGATCACCGCGTTCGATGCGGGCGTGCATTACGATTTCCGCGGCATGCGGCTTGCGGTGAATGCGCGCAATCTCGCCGACGAACGCGTCGGCATCTGCAACGGCGGCAATTGCACCTTCACGCAAGGCCGCACCGTGCTCGGCAGCGTCACTGCGCGCTGGTGACGTTCGGCGCCACCTTGGCAACCCCGCGTCTCGGGCGGGCCGGCCGATTCCGGCCGGCTTGGGCCGAATTTGCCTCTCGGGGCTGGGCCGGATATGACGACGGCCTCAAGAAAGACCTTCAGAGAGGCGGCCCAGCGACATGCGGATTCTGTGCACCAACGACGACGGCATTCATGCGCCCGGCCTGAAGACGGTCGAACAGATCGCCCGTGCGATTTCCGACGACGTCTGGGTGGTGGCGCCCGAGCTCGACCAGTCCGGGGTGTCGCATTCGCTGTCGCTGAACGATCCGCTGCGTCTGCGCGAAGTCGGTCCGCGGCACTTCGCGGTGCGCGGCACGCCGACCGACTGCGTGATCATGGGCTCGCGTTTCATCCTCAAGGACAAGGCGCCGGATCTGGTGCTGTCGGGCGTCAACCGCGGCCGCAACGTCGCCGAGGACGTGGTCTATTCCGGCACCATTGCCGGCGCGCTGGAAGGCACCATTTTGGGCCTGCCGTCGTTCGCGCTGTCGCAGGAATTCACCATCGAGACCCGTAACGCGCCGCTGTGGGAGACCGCGCGGACTCACGCGCCCGACATCATCCGCAAGGTGATGGCCGCGGGCGTGCCGAAGAACACCGTGGTCAACATCAACTTCCCGGCCTGCACGCCCGACAAGGTCAAAGGCGTGGTGGTGACGCGGCAGGGCAAGCGCAATCCCGGCTTCCTGCGCATCGACGAGCGTCACGACGGCCGCGGCAATCCGTACTACTGGATCGGCTTCGAGAGGATCAAAGTCGAAGACATGCCGGCCGAAGGCACCGATCTCGCCGCGCTCGCCGCCAACTTCGTCTCGGTGACGCCGCTCAAGCTCGACCGCACCGACGAAACGTTCTCCGCAGCGCTGACCAAGACGCTGGCGTGAGATCGAGCGTGTAGGATGGGTTGAGCGCAGCGAAACCCATCAAGAGGTGCCCGAGTCGACGGGGAGCGGCGTTCAATGGCGCACGGTTGAGAGGTAGCGCGGCGAAGCGGCGAGGAGGAGTGGCCGCGCAGGGCCCCCGTCGCACGTCCATAGTCGGACGCGTGGGCATGCCGCTACGCGCTGTCGTTCAATTCTGCGGTCAATGCAAATGCCCCTCCCTGATCGGTTCCACATTGCCGCGGATCATGAGTACGCCCGTGCTGCCGCAGAACGTCTGTTTGCTGCTGTTGAGCAGCAGCTTGTCGCCGTTCTGCCCAAGACCTGTGAGCTCCTGCACATTGGTGCGACGTCAGTTCCGGGATGTCTCACCAAGGGCGACCTCGACATCGTGGTCCGGGTGGAGCGCGAAGACTTCCAGGCCACGGAGGCCGCGCTCGCCGCCCGGTACGCGCGCAATTCAGGTTCGGTGCGGACCAACGAGTTCGCCGCCTTCGAAGACGACGCCAGCACGCCCCATCTCGGCATCCAGCTCACCATCAAAGGCGGAGCGTTCGACGTTTTTCACCGCTTCGCCGACGCGCTACGCGCCGATCCGGCTCTGGTGAGTCGCTACAATGAGCTTAAGCTGGCGTATGACGGGCAACCGATGGACCGTTACAGGGCCGCAAAGGACGCTTTCGTGACGGACGCGCTGCGTGGTCGCTCGGCTGAACCCGGGGACGAGCGCGGGGAGTGACGCGGCAGCTACGCCGCGCCGCGCAGTGTGGCGTCGAGGGCCTGCTTCAGGGACTCGATCTGGAACGGCTTCTGCAGTGCGGGGCGGTCGCGATAATCTTCCGGCACGCCCTGGGTGCCGTAGCCTGTGGCGAAGATGAAGGGGCGGTTCCGCGCCTTCAGCAGATCGGCGACCGGCGAGATCACCTTGCCGTTGACGTTGACGTCGAGGATCGCGATGTCGAATTCGGTGGCTTCGGCGAGCTGCAGCGCCTCGTTGATTTCGCCGGTCTCCGCGGCCACCGAGAACCCCAGCTCCTCGAGCATGTCGACGACCATCATGCGGATCATCGCTTCGTCCTCGACCAGGAAAACGGAGCCGCCGGTCGGACTCGGTGTCGTCATCGGGTGATGTCCTCGAGAAGGTGCTGTCGCGCCGGCCGATAGCACCGGCGCTTTCAACGAACACCGTCGCAAATAAGCGACGCGATGGCAATTGCAAGCTCGGCGCGCGCGTGCGTGACGGTCCGCACTTGCAAGGTTTCGTTCCGCACGCCAACACTCTGCTGAGAATCGCGCCAACTGGAACCCGACCGGGCGAGGCGCACGACCGATCGCGAGACCCGAAATGCCGAGCCCCGCGGCGCCGCCGCCCGAAAAGATGATGTTCCAGCTCAGCCTGCGGCGGCGTGGCATCAGCGATCAGGCGGTGCTGCGGACGATGGAGGCGGTGCCGCGCGACCAGTTCGTCGACCCCAACTATCGCGACGGCGCCTGGCGTGACACCGCGCTGCCGATCGCCTGCGGTCAGACCATCAGCCAGCCGTTCGTGGTCGCCTTCATGACCGAGCAGCTCGAGCTGCGGCCGCGCGACCGCGTGCTCGAGATCGGCACCGGCTCCGGCTACCACGCCGCGGTGCTGTCGCGGCTCGCGGCGGACGTGCTCAGCTTCGAGCGCTTCAAGACGCTCGCCGACCGCGCCCGAAAACGACTCGCCGAGATCGGTTGCCGCAATGTCGAGGTGGTGTTCGGGGACGGATTCGATCTGCCGGAGACCGCCGGCACCTTCGACCGAATCCTGGTGACCGCCGCCGTCCCCGAGCTGCCCGAGCGGCTGCTCGAGCGACTCGATCCCGGCGGTGTTCTGATCGCGCCGGTCGGACCACCGAACGGTCGACAGAAGCTGCTTCGTGTGCGCCACACGCCGACCGGCGATGAGCACAAGGTGCTGGGCGAGGTCCGTTTCGTGCCCGCGCTCCGCGGCACTGCACGCGAACTCTGAGCGCGCTCGGTTTTTCGATTTCTCAGCGTCAACAAGCGGTTTCCTCGCAAGGTTAAACGGTTGTTTACTGGCGCGGTGTTTACTCAATTTACCAATCGTATTGCGTATGAGTGAGTAACCATGTCCCGCGTTGCCGCGTTGCTTTGCTCGCGCCGCGCCCCGCAGATGGCGGTGCTGGCGTTGATGTCTGTCGGTTTCAGTGCGTGCAGCGCCGACATGCAGACACGCTTTCAACAGGCCCCGTTCGGGCCGGTTGAGACCACCGGATCGGTGGCGCCCCCACAACACCGCCAGGAACTGCCGCAATACGCGCGGCCCCAGTATCAGTCCCAGCCGCAATACCAGTCGCAGGCGCTGCCGCCGATCACGGCGCCGTCGTCCTATCCGGTGGCGAACGGGGGCGGGGGCTACTCCGGCGGCGGTCGCGGTGTTGCGTCCTACGAACCGCCGGCGCGTGCGCCGCTCGATCAGACCGGCACCGTGCAGGCGCCGCGCTCGGTCGCTGCAGCCCGGCCGATGCCTGCCGCTGCTCCCGCCGCCGCGCCGGTGCATGCGCCCGGCACCACGATCATCGTCGGCACCAGCGACACGCTGGAAATCCTGGCGCAGCGCTACAACGTCTCGACCGCCGAGATCCTGCGCGCCAATGGCTACAAGGGGCCGCGGCGGCTGCAGCCGGGCCAGCAGCTGGTGATCCCGAGCCGCACCACGGCGACCGCCCAGGTCGCGGCTCCGATCGCCGCGCCGGTGGCTGCTCCGCCGGCTCCGCGTCCGGTCGCGACCGCTGCGCCGGCTCCAGCCCGGGTGCACTACGTCAACAACGGCGACACGCTGATGAATATCGCGCGCCGCAACAACATCTCGCTCGGCGAGCTGGCGCGTTACAACAACCTCACCACCACGACCAAGCTGAAGCCGGGCATGAAGATCAACGTGCCGGGCGCTCAGGTCGCTGGTCTCGCGCCGGCACAGCCTCCGATCCAGGCCCCAGCCGCCGCGCCGATGGCTGCCGCGCCGATGGCTGCCGCGCCGGTGCGGATGGCCAACGTCGCTCCGACTGCGCCGGCCGAGCCGCCGCAGAAGGCCCGGATGGTCGCGCCGACCGAAACGCCTGAAGCCGCTGCGCCCGCCGAAGCTGCGCCGGTGAAGGCGGCCGAAGCAACTGGCGCGCTGCCGAGCTTCCGCTGGCCGGCCCGTGGCCGTGTGATCGCGGCCTACGGCGCCAAGACCAACGGCAAGTCCAACGACGGCATCAACCTGTCGGTGCCGGAAGGCACGCCGGTGAAGGCCGCCGAAGATGGCGTTGTCGCCTATGCCGGCAGCGAGCTGAAGGGCTACGGCAATCTGGTGCTGATCCGCCACTCCAACGGCTACGTCTCGGCCTACGCCCACGCCAGCGAACTGATGGTGAAGCGCGGCGAGACCATCAAGCGCGGTCAGGTGATCGCCAAGTCGGGCCAGAGCGGCGAGGTGTCCTCACCGCAGCTACACTTCGAAATCCGGAAGGGATCGACCCCGGTCGACCCGCTTAAGTTCCTCAACGGCGCCTGAGCAACGCGGTTGAGCGATACTGGGGAAGAAGAAATGCCCGGCCCGAATGGCCGGGCATTTTTATTTGATGCCGCGATCCATGAAGCCGAACTAACAATCTTTAGGGACGAGGCCTCGTCCGCTTCGGATTCGTGGGGCGAATGAGGCCGCTGACGAAAGGCCTGATCGCGTCGAGCACCGGACGTTGGTCACCTGCGAAGAACCAATGGTCGTCGCCATCGAGCTCGACAAATTCGGAACCGGCGATCCGAGCGGCCATGTCGCGTCCCGCTGCGATCCGGACAGCGCGGTCGCCGCGGCGATGCAACACCAAGGTCGGCACAGTGAGTTGGGGCAGCAGCTCCAGGACGTCGGCGTCGCGCAAAGCTGCCAGCACCGCCCAAATGCCGCCGGGACTGGAAGCCGCGCGGAGCAACCCGGCCCACCACGCTTTGGATTTGGCGTCGTGCGCGAGGCTGGGGCCGAAGGTCTCGATGCCGGCTGCGCTGCCCCATGCGCCGATCAGCTGCCGGCGCCAAACCTCGTACTGCTCGACCGTCAACGCATACGGGTAGTTCGGGGCACGGCAGCCTTTGGCAAGCGAGCCGAACAGGATCAGGCCGGCGACGAGGCGGGGATGACCGACCGCGAATTTGATGCACGCCGGCCCGCATTCGGACGCACCGAACAGCACGACGCGGCGCGCCCCTGCGGCCCGCAGCACGGTGCCGATATCTTCGGCGGTGACGTCGACGTTCGGAGCCGAGCCGACCCGGTCGGACAGCCCGACGCCGCGGCGGTCAAAGATAATCAGCCGGCCGAGCGCCATCATCGAAACGAGAAAGGCCCGGCACGACGGATGCTCCCAAACCCGTTCGACATGCGAGACGAACCCCGGCATGACCATAATGTCGAGCTCGCCGCTGCCGAAGGTCTGGTACGCCAAGTGGATGCCGTCGCCTTCAGCATAGCGCGTCGCCGGGACAGTGAGAGCGGCGGGCGTCGCCGCCTCATGCATCAACTCCTCGGTTTCGGTCTCGGGCGTCACACCGAGTTCATCGCGCAGGCGCCGGGTCAGCGCGGCGTGATGGCGTTCCGCAGCCCGCCGGTCGCCTGCCAGCAGCAGACTGCGGATCAGATGGCGGCCGTAGATCTCGCTGAGCGGGTCTAATTCAACCAGACGCGTCGCGCGAGCTGCGGCTGCGGCGTGATCGCCGGCGGCGTTGCTGTCCTGCACCAAGCGCTCCAGTGCGTGCAGGTAGCGTCCGCGCAGCGCCTCGCGGCGGAAGAACGCCCACTCCTCGAACTCGGCGCAGTCCGGCAATGCGAATCCGGCGAGAAAATCGCCGTGATAATAGCCGCAGGCTTGCGCGAAATCTCCGCGCTCACAGGCGGTTTCGAACAGCTGCGTATCGACGCTGAGTTCGATCGAGGGCGACCAACGCAGGCTGGTGCGGTCGGTCTCGAACACCGGCTGACCCAGCGCCTGCTCGATGCGGTGCAGCAAGCGCCGCAGCCGCGCGCGGGCAACGTCGATGGCGCTGTCCGGCCACAGCAGGGTGGCGACGACGTCGCGGGACACGACTGCGCGCGCTTCTGCGAGATGCACCAGCAGCGCAAGCCCCTTGCGAAGATTGAGCCTCACAGGACCGTCGAAGCTGCGGATCTCGGGAAACCCGAAGGTTTGGAGCTGAAATCCGGTCAAGACATCAGCCTCAGTGCGACCCGGCGCGGGCCGAGGGGACGGGCAGGGGACGGTGCCGCGGTAGCAATCGTGCCTGATCGCCGTCGAATGGCGGTCGTGACCGCATCGCCTGCCGCCGTCGGCGGCGGCCCAACCGGAAACGCACTCATGATCAAACGCCTCCTGATCCCGACCTACGGTCTGTTGAGCTATGCCGTGTTCCTCGTCTCGATGATCTACGCGCCCGGCTTTTTCGGCAACACGCTGGTGTCGAAATCAATCGACGTCGGCGGCGCGTCCAGTCCGGGCCAAGCCGTCCTCATCAATCTGCAACTGATCGGTCTCTTCGCGATCCAGCACAGCATCATGGCGCGCCAGCGCTTCAAGCAGTGGTGGGCAAGGCATCTGCCCGCATCGTGCCAGCGCAGCACCTACGTGCTGCTGACGAGCCTGCTGCTTCTATTGCTGTTCTGGCAGTGGCGGCCGATTCCAGTCTTGGTCTGGAGCACCAGCGGCATCGCGGCTTGGCTGCTGGTCGTGCTGTATTGGCTGGGATGGGTGCTGGTCTTGGCGTCGACCCACATGATCGATCACCTCGATCTGTTCGGGCTTCGCCAGAGCTTCTCAGCGCTGCGCGGCACCGAGCCTTTGCGCCCAACGTTCCGGACGCCCATCCTGTACAGGTTGGTACGGCACCCGCTGATGCTCGGTTTCTTGATCGTGTTCTGGGCGACGCCTGAGATGACCGCGGGTCATCTGCTGTTCGCGGTCGTCATCACGATCTACATCCTGATCGCGCTGCAATTCGAAGAGCGCGATCTGATCGCCGAATTCGGTGCGACCTACCAGCAGTATCGCGAGCGCGTTCCGATGCTGCTGCCTGGTGTCCTCCGCCGAACCGCACGACGGCGCCCCGCTGGACAAGGCGGCGCCGTGCGCGATGAGAGCGGAGCGGCTGTTTCGCCACCATCCGGCGGCTGAGCCGCCGGATGGTGGTAGATGAACCGCTAGGCGTTCCGACCGGAGTTAGCGATCGAACTTGTAGGATGCCTGCACGAAGGTGCCGTAGCGCTCGACGCGGATCGGCAGCAACTGGGTCGGCACCGGGCTGCCGAAGCCTGCGGTGTCGACGTCGGTCGCCCACATCGCCCAGTAGCGGCCACCGACACCGACGTTGAACCTCGAGGTGATATCGTAAGTCAGAATAGCTTCGAGCTGAACTCCGCGGCCGGTGCCCCAGGCCGGCGAATTCTTATCGGCGACGTCGGTTCGGTTGTGATGGATGTCGAGCGCTGAAATATGTGTGTAGGGCAGGTACGCCGCGTCGACGACCAGCTTGGTGTTCGGCGCGACAGCCAAAGTGCCGTTGGCGCCGATCCGCAGCGAGTGCCAGTCTTCGTACTGGCTGATCGAAATTCCATCCGACGATCCGCAGAATGCTGTCGGAACAGCAAGCGCGATCTGGTGGCAATTGAACGCGTCCTTGCGGTCGCGGTAGAAATTGTAGCCGGCGAACACGCCGAGCTTGCCGAGCGTGTCGCTGAACAGATCAATGCCCACGTCCAGCGTCGCGTACCCAATCGTGCCGGTGACTTTGTTGTGATCCGTGTTCGAATACGCCGTCGCGCCGTTCGGATCGGTTGGGAACCAGTCTTCGTCGTTCATCTTGCCGGCCACCAGCCCGCCGCCGCCGGCAAATCCCTTCAGAAACAGCTTTTGCGGACCGTCGATCCGCCAGAACACTTCGCCGGAATGACCGTCGCTCTCGTAGGTGAGGCGTGACACCAGATGCTCCTGGAGCGCGCTGTTGGTGCTCATCGTCAGATCGTTCTGATAGCGGCCGTGGCTGTACCAGTAACGGGCGCCGACTTCGAACTGCCAGGCCGACCAGCGATCGGCCGCGTGCGCTTTCACCGGCAGCAACGGCGCCTGATCGAAACCGCCGTCGCCGCGGCCGAAGTAATAGTTCAGCCCGAGCTTGATCAGGTGCATGTCCTGATGCACCTGCGTGGGTGCGCCGGCGGTGTCGACCAGGGTATTGGGGTTGAACGGTGTCTGCAGAAAGCCGCCGCCGGGCGTATCGATGCCGCGGTGACCGAAATTGGCGTAATCGTATTCGGCGCGCACCGCCCAGCGCGACGACAGCGCGTACTCGATCCCGGCGCCGACGGTCCAGCCCCACCGCGTGGTGTCGAGCTCCGCCGCCGGCTGATTGAGATAGTCGGAGGCGTTGGTCGTCATCCGGAAGTTGCCGACCAGAACCGCGCCGCCGCCTTTGACGTACATCAGCGAGCGCCCGTCGGGCCCGAAACTGTGGCCAAGCCGGCCGGTGAGGGTGCCGAGCATGTGCTCGCGCACGCGGCAGTTAGCCGAGACGAACTGACCGGAATACGCAAGGCAGGTGTCGGTGCCGTCGGCGTCGATCGCCGACGCATCGACTTCGACACCAAACACCCAGGGCGAGCCGGGAGCCTGCCAGTTGTAGCCGGCCTGCAGACCGGCCAGGGCTTTGGGGGCGCGCACGGTGTCGCCGTAGATCGACGGTCCAAACGGGTTGTCGACCTTCGCGGTTCCAAATCCGGCGCCGAGATGGCCGCCGAGATAGAAGCCGGTCCAGCTCCAGGTCGGAATGGCTTTGACGGCCGGAGGCCGCGACAGATCCGCAGCTTGCGCAGCGCCGCAGGATGCGGCGAGCACGGCAGAAACACAGATGATGGACGTGCGCACGGCCTTTGCCCCCAAGGTCGCATGATCGACGCGGTAACACGACCGCCAGCGCGGCGGCGCGTGTCCGCGAATCGAGACTGCAGTTTAGGGACGAGATGTTGGGTTTGCGAACTCGGTAAGCTCCGAGTTCGGTTCGCCTGTTGATCGAACCGAACTCGTGAAGGCAGTTACTTGGTTCCGAGTCGCACTTTGAGACGGCCGGCGAGATCCTGCACGAACTGCCAGGCGACGCGGCCGGATCGGGAGCCGCGCGTCGTCGACCATTCCAGCGCTTCGCGCTCGAGCTGCTCGTCGTCGATCGCGATGTCGTAGTGCGCGCAGTAGCCGCGCACCATCGCCAGGAATTCATCCTGGCTGCATTTGTGGAAGCCGAGCCAGAGGCCGAACCGGTCGGACAGCGACACCTTTTCCTCGACCGCTTCGCCCGGATTGATCGCGGTCGAGCGCTCGTTCTCCATCATGTCGCGCGGCAGCAGATGCCGCCGGTTCGAGGTCGCGTACAGAATGACGTTGTCGGGACGGCCCTCGATGCCGCCTTCGAGCACGGCCTTGAGCGATTTGTACGAGGCGTCGTTGCCGTCGAACGACAGATCGTCGCAGAACACGATGAATCGGAAGTCGGAGGCGCGCAGTAGCGTCATCAGCGCCGGCAGGCTCTCAATGTCCTCGCGGTGAATTTCGATCAGCTTCAGCCGGCCGGCGACGTCGGGCCGCGCGTTGACATGCGCGTGAGCGGCTTTGACCAGCGACGATTTGCCCATCCCGCGCGCGCCCCACAACAGCGCGTTGTTGGCGGGCAGGCCGGTCGCGAACCGCTCGGTATTTTCGATCAGCGTGTCGCGCATCCGGTCGACGCCCTGCAGCAGCGACAGATCGACCCGGCTGACCCGGGGAACCGGTGCGAGACGCCCCTCGGGCTGCCAGATGAACGCATCCGCCGAATTCAGCGCGGCATCGGCCGGGGCGGCGGAAGTGCCCGCCAGGTGGGCGGAAATGCCCTCCAGGGCCTTGGCGATCCGCTCCAGCAATGCGCCGTCCAGGGGCGCGCCGGGGGATGTCCCCGACGGGCGGCGCTTTGTCGCCGCTGCACGGGCGGGCTTGCGGGTGGCGGACTTCGGGGCGGCTTTGGCGGGGCGGGATTTTGTCTTTTTGGCCATGCTTGCACTTCCTGATGTCGCAGCCATATCGGGCCATGTCACCCCCGGCAACCCACGGAAATGGGAGCGCTATGAGGCGGGTGGCAGCGTTGCAATTGGGACCGCGGCGGTTATAGTCCGCGCGAATTTGCGCCCCCCGGCCGACGCTTCCGCGCCGGGCCGGCTCGCTTGCTTTCACGGGGAATCCGAATGTTCGTTACGCCCGCTTACGCCCAGGCTGCTGCCGCCGGCGGCGACGCCAACAGCATGATCATGTCGCTGCTGCCGTTCGCGCTGATCTTTGTCATCATGTATTTCCTGATCCTGCGCCCGCAGCAGAAGAAGGTCAAAGAGCACGCCGAGATGGTGAAGAACATTCGCCGCGGCGACACCATCATCACCTCGGGTGGTCTGGTCGGCAAGGTCACCAAGGTGATCGACGATGATACCGTCGAGTTCGAACTCGCGGATGGGATTCGCGCACGCCAGATGCGCCAGATGATCACCGGCGTCCGCAGCAAGGGCGAACCGGTCAAGGATGCTCCCGAAGCCAACGGCAAGGCTAAGGGCAAGAAGGACAAGGACGCTCCGGCCAAGACCGAGGGCGACAAGACCGAGCCGGCGAAGGACGACACGGCGTCGAGCTGATGCTTGGACGCGCCGCCTATTTCGGTTTCTGACGGGACAACTCGATGCTTTATATCTCACGGTGGAAGGCGCTGGCGATCATCCTGACGGCGCTGGCAGTGTGCCTTTGCGCCGTTCCCAATTTCTTCCCCGAGAGCACCGTCAAGAGCTGGCCGAAATGGGCGCAGCGACATCTGGTGCTCGGCCTCGACCTGCAGGGTGGCTCGCACATCCTGCTCGAGGTCGACGCCAATTCGGTGAAGAAGGACAAGCTCGATTCGGTTCGCGACGACGCCCGCCGGGTGCTGCGCGAAGCCCGGATCGCCTACACCGGTCTTGCGACCAAGGGGGACTCGGTCGAGGTCCGGATCAGCAAGGACACGGACGTTCCGGCCGCGCTCGCCAAGCTGCGCGAGCTGTCGCAGCCGCTCGGCGGTCTGCTCGGCTCCAATGGCCAGCGCAGCCTCGAAGTCTCCGACGCCGGCGGCGGCCTGATCCGCCTGACGGTGCCGCAGGCCGCGATCGCCGACCGTGTCCGTCAGTCGGTCGACCAGTCGATTCAGATCGTCGAACGCCGCGTCAACGAACTCGGTACCGTCGAGCCATTGATCCAGCGCCAGGGCGCCGACCGCATTCTGGTGCAGGTGCCCGGTCTACAGGATCCGACCCGGCTGAAGGAGCTGCTCGGCAAGACCGCCAAGCTCGACTTCCGTATGGTCGACAGCTCGGTCTCGGGCGACCAGGCAATGGGTGGCAACGTCCCGCCGGATTCGGAGCTGCTGATGAGCGCGTCGTCGCCGAAGCAGCCTTACGTGATCAAGAAGCAGGTGCTGGTGTCGGGCGCCGATCTCACCGACGCGCAGCCCGGCTTCGACCAGCGCACCGGCGAGCCGATCGTCTCGTTCCGCTTCAACACCAACGGCGCCCGCAAATTCGCCCGCGCCACCACCGAGAACGTCGGCCTGCCGTTTGCCATCGTGCTCGATAACGAGGTGATTTCTGCTCCGGTGATCCGCGAGCCGATCACCGGCGGCTCCGGTCAGATCTCCGGCAGCTTCACGGTGCAGGGTGCCAACGACCTGGCGATCCTGCTGCGCGCCGGCGCGCTGCCGGCACCGCTGACCATCATCGAAGAACGCACCGTCGGTCCGGGCCTTGGCCAGGACTCGATCGAGAAGGGCGAACGCGCCGCCTATGTCGGCTCGATCCTCGTCATCGTGTTTATGCTACTCACCTACCGGCTGTTCGGCGTGTTCGCCAACCTCGCGGTGGCGGTCAACGTCGCGATGATCTTCGGCATTCTGTCGTTGCTCAACGCCACCCTGACGCTGCCCGGCATCGCCGGCATCGTGCTCACGGTCGGCATCGCGGTCGACAGTAACGTGCTGATCTACGAGCGCATCCGCGAGGAGATTCGCGCAGGCCGAAACGCGATCTCGGCGATCGACGCCGGCTTCAAACGCGCGCTGGCGACGATTCTCGACTCCAACATCACCACCTTCATCGCCGCCGCCGTGCTGTTCTATATCGGCACCGGTCCGGTGCGCGGTTTCGCGGTGACGCTTGGTATCGGCATCATCACCACGGTGTTCACCGCCTTCACTTTGACCCGACTGATCGTCGCGACCTGGGTGCGCTGGAAGCGGCCGCACCACGTGCCGATCTGACGCATCGAATCCGAGAGAGCCACACGTGACACACTGGATTTTGGTCGGGCTGGGCGTTCTGATTGCGGTGCTGACGGTCGTCAGCATCTTCGGCTGGCTGCCGTCGCTGCGCATCGTTCCCGACAACACCCACTTCGACTTCACCCGCTTCCGCCGCATCAGCTTCCCGATCTCGGCGGTGCTGTCGATCGCCGCGATCACGCTGTTCTTCACCCACGGGCTGAATTTCGGCATCGACTTCCGCGGCGGCACGCTGCTCGAAGTCCGCGCCCATTCCGGTGCGGCCGATATCGCGGGCATGCGCGACACGCTGAGCAAGCTCAACCTCGGCGACGTGCAGCTGCAGCAGTTCGGCGGTCCGGCCGAAGTGTTGATCCGTATCGCCGAGCAGCCCGGCGGCGACCAGGCCCAGCAGGCGGCGGTGCAGAAGGTGCGCGCCGCGCTCGGCGACTCGGTCGACTATCGCCGCGTCGAAGTGGTCGGCCCGCGTGTCTCGAGCGAGCTGCTCGCGTTCGGCATGCTCGGCCTGATGGTCGCGATCCTGGGAATCCTGGTCTATCTCTGGTTCCGGTTCGAATGGCAGTTCGCGCTCGGCGCGATGATCGCCAACGTGCACGATATCGTGCTGACGATCGGCTTCATGTCGATCAGTCAGGTCGACTTCGACCTGACCTCGATCGCGGCGCTGCTGACGATTCTCGGCTACTCGCTGAACGACACCGTCGTGATCTACGACCGTATCCGCGAGATGCTGCGGCGCTACAAGAAGATGCCGATGCCGCAACTGCTCAACGAGTCGATCAACTCGACGCTGTCGCGCTCGATCATCACCCACGTCACCGTGACGCTGGCTCTGCTCGCGCTGCTGTTGTTCGGCGGCCATGCGATCCACTCGTTCACGGCGGTGATGATGTTCGGCGTGGTGCTGGTCGGCACCTACACCTCGATCTTCATCGCGGCACCGATCCTGATCTATCTCGGCGTCGGCACCCATCGGCTCGACGAGCCGGCTGAAAAGCCGGCGAAGCCCGAGCCGGTCGCGCCGCCCGCGGCCGAAGAGGTTCCGGCGCGGTTTGTCGATCCGGAGCCGACCGCACCGGCCGCCAACCCGGCCAAGGCCGGTAAGCCGAAGAAGCGGTAAGTCAGGCGGGCAGGGCTGCTGGTAAGAGGCAGCCCCGGCCGGCTTGTTTGAACCGTTGCCGTGCCACCGCATTGACGCGCTGTCGCCGCTCGCTGCCGAGCGGCGCAAACCTGTAGGGTGCCGCCATGACGCCAACGCTCGACGTAGGACGCTAGCTCGTGGCGCAGCGCTCCGAGTCTCCGCACTTTCCCCGCATGGCTGCGGTCGACGCCTACGGCAAAGGCGGGTTCTATTTCGCCGACATGTCGCATCAGGGATCGCTGCTGTTTCTGCCCGATGCGGTGTGGGGCTGGGACGTGACCAAGCCGGAACAGATCGACCGCTACAGTCTGCAGCGGGTGTTCGACAACGCCAACGCGATCGACACGCTGATCGTCGGTACCGGCGCCGATGTCTGGATCGCGCCGCGGCAGCTGCGTGAGGCGCTGCGCAGCGTCAACGTCGTGCTCGACACCATGCAGACCGGTCCAGCGATCCGCACCTACAACATCATGATCGGCGAGCGGCGGCGGGTCGCCGCTGCGCTGATCGCGGTGCCATGAGTGAGACGGCCGACACCGGCGCTGCGGCGTTCTGCGCCAATTTGGTGCGCGAGGCCGATTTCGACCGCTATGCGGCGACGCTGTTCGTCCCATCCGAGAAACGCCGGTCGCTGCTGGCGCTCGCTGCCTTTAACGCCGAGATCGTGCGGGTTCGCAGTCAGGTCAGCCAGCCGCTGCCCGGCGAGGTCCGGCTGCAGTGGTGGACCGATCTGCTTGCCGGGTCGGCACATGGCGGCGCCGAAGGCAATCCGGTCGCGGCCGAGCTGACCCGGGCGATCGCCGAGCACAGGCTGCCGATCGAACCGCTGACGCGGCTGATCGAGGCGCACATCTTCGACCTGTATAACGACCCGATGCCGGACTGGACGGTGCTCGAGCCGCATCTGGCGGAGACCGACGGGGCGCTTCTTGCGCTCGGCGCCCGCGTTCTTGGCCACGCCGCCGCGCAAGTAGAAGCGATCGATCACATTGCACGGCACGCCGGCGTCGTGGTCGGAGTCGCGCGCATCGTGGCGCGGCTGCCTTATGATTCCGCGCGTCGCCAACTCTATCTGCCGAACGATGTGCTGCAGCGGCACGGCTGCGACTTGGAGCAGGTGTTCGGCGGCCAATCGGCCCCCGCGCTGAAAGCCGCGCTCGCCGATGTCTTTGCGGACGCCCGCAAGCATCTCGATCAGGCGATGCAGGAGCTGACCGAGCTGCCGGCTTCGGTGCGCCCCGCCTTCCTGCCGCTGGCGCTTGCGCGCGGAGATCTCGACCGGCTGGCGTCCCCGGAACGCGATCCGTTCACACCGTTCGAGCGTTCGCGCCTGGCGACGTTATGGACGCTATGGCGAGCGAGCCGGAGCAAGCTGTTTCGTATGTAACGGACCGCTCTCCGACCAAGTACAAGCTACAGACCTCTCCCCGTCATTGCGAGGAGCGAAGCGACGAAGCAATCCAGCGCTGTGCATGAAGCTCTGGATTGCTTCGCTCCGCTCGCAATGACGGAGAAGACTGGTGCGCCTTCAGACAGCGACGCGCGACGAACGACTACGCCGCCTTCGGCAACTTCAGATGCGCGGTGATCCAGCTGTCGATGTCGGCGAGGGCGCGGGCGCTGAGGGCCTGCTTCTTGGCGACCGACTTCTCCGGACCTCGCAGGCGCTTGCCATCCGGGCCTTTGGTCGGCGGGTTGGCGAGCGGCGGGAATAGGCCGAAGTTGATGTTCATCGGCTGAAACGAGCGCGGGCCGGCATCGATGGTCTCGATGTGGCCGCCGGTGATGTGGCCGAGCAGGGCGCCGAGCGCCGTGGTCGGCGGCGGCGGAGCAAGCGGCGCTCCGAGCACGTCGGCCGCTGCGGCCAGGCCGGCGAACAACCCGACGCTGGCGGATTCGACGTAGCCCTCGCAGCCGGTCATCTGACCGGCGAACCGCAGCCGGGGCGCCGCGCGCAGCCGGAGGCTTTCGTCGAGCAATTTCGGCGAGTTCAGAAACGTGTTGCGGTGAAGGCCGCCAAGCCTTGCGAACTCAGCATTTTCAAGCCCCGGGATGGTACGGAAAACACGCAGTTGCGCGCCGTGCTTCAACTTGGTTTGGAAGCCGACCATGTTGTACAGCGTGCCCAGCTTGTTGTCCTGGCGGAGCTGCACGATGGCGTAAGGCTTGACCGTCGGGTTGTGCGGGTTGGTCAGGCCGACCGGCTTCATCGGGCCGTGGCGCAGCGTCTCGCGGCCGCGCTCGGCCATCACCTCGATCGGCAGGCAGCCGTCGAAATATGGCGTGTCCTTTTCCCAATCCTTGAAGTCGACCTTCTCACCCTCGATCAATGCGTCGACGAAGGCGTCGTACTGCTCGCGGGTCATCGGGCAATTCAGATAGTCGGCGCCGGTGCCGCCGGGGCCGACCTTGTCGTAGCGGGACTGGAACCACGCCACCGACATATCGATCGAGTCGCGGTGCACGATCGGCGCGATCGCATCGAAGAACGCCAGCGCACTCTCGTCGGTGAGGCTGCGGATGGCGTCGGCGAGCGGCGCCGAGGTCAGCGGGCCGGTCGCGACCACAACGCTGGCCCATTCCTGCGGCGGCAGACCATCGATCTCTTCGCGGCAGATCTCGATCAGCGGATGCTCCGCCAGCGCCTTGGTGACCGCGGCCGAAAAGCCATCGCGGTCGACCGCCAGCGCGCCGCCGGCCGGAACCTGGTTTGCGTCGGCCGCCTGCATGATCAACGAGCCGAGCTTGCGCATCTCGGCATGCAGCAGCCCGACCGCGTTGTTGGCGGCATCGTCGGAGCGGAACGAATTCGAGCACACCAGCTCGGCAAGGCCATCGGTCTTGTGCGCCTCAGTGGTACGGACGGGCCGCATCTCATGCAGCACCACACGCACCCCTGCGCGGGCGATTTGCCAAGCGGCTTCCGAGCCGGCGAGGCCGGCGCCGATGACGTGAACGACGGGTGAGGCGGAGGGGATGCTGCTGGTCATCGGCTACAGCTAGCTTGTTTCGGTCGCGGGTCAAATCCCGTTTGCGACGCTGCGAAACTGCTCGACTCTTCTCCACAAACGACAACGCCCGCCAGGAGGCGGGCGTTGGCCGTAGAAGGCAGAAACAGGCGGTCGGGTCAGCCGTTGTAGTGACCCGAAGCGACGCGCGGGATGTCCGAACGGTCAAGTCCGATGTCGGCCAGTTCGCGATCGCTGAGCTGGGACAGCTCAGCGACGTTGCGCTGGTAGTCCCGGAACGCGCGGATCGCGCGGATGAGCGAAAGCAGCATGGGATGGTCTCCTTGTCCACGATTCAGTTCTTCGGAAGAACCGAAGCGTCGAAAGGAATATAGGCGACGAGTCGGGAATCCAGCAGCGTAAATGCTGCACCGCAGCTAATCCGTGGATGCATACCGCCGGGAAGGAATGATTAACCCTTCTGCGCTGGCCCGGCCTCCGAGATCTGCTTGCAGCTTGGGGCGAGGACCTGCCGATCTCGCGCCTCGGGGGCTTTCGAGCTGAAATATAGTGCATTTTCAGCGCAATCTTACTCTGATCTCCGCCGCTTAGGATGTCTCACCGGAAATCTAGTGCCGGTCAGCTCCGCCGTCCGGGTTAAGACCTTCGGACAATCTGGTCCGTTCCCATGCACTATACGCATAAATACGGAGGTCGTGAATGAGTATTCATGGCGAATCGAGCAATTTGATCTGCCGCAATGCACAAAACGGCCGCCGACCTCTGAGAACGATCGGCGGCCGAGGTGGGGAGCTTGCCGACGAGTCGGCTCAGGTCCCGTTGCGCTTCCATTGCAGCAGGTTGGCCGGGAAATCAGCGGCCGACCGCTTGAGCGGGCTGGGCGGCGGCAATCGCGGCGGATTGGGGTTCGGTTCGACCGCCTTGCGGTACAGATGCCAGGTGGCATGGCCGAGCAGCGGGATCACCACCGCGAGCCCGAGGAAAGCAGGCACCGAGCCCGCCACCAGCAGCAGCGCGACGATGATGCCCCAGGCGGCGATCGGCAGCGGGTTGACCGCGACCACCCGGAGGGAAGTGGCCATGGCATCGCCGATCCCCGCATGCCGGTCCAGCATCATCGGGAACGCCACCACGCTGAGGCACAGCGCCGCCAGCGCGAACAGGAATCCGACGGCGCAGCCGACCAGGATCAGGCTCCAGCCCTCCGGCGTGGTCAGCACCCGCCGGGCGAAGTCGGGGATCGCAGCCGCCGGGGCATAGCCGAACAGCGCGACGTAGATTGCCTGCGCCGCCGCCAGCCACACCAGAAACAGTGCCAGCAGGATCGCGCCGAAGCCGAGCATTGCGCCGAGCGATGGTGACCGCAGCACCGCCAGGGCATCCGATGCGAAGGCCGGTTCACCAAGTTCGCGGCGCCGGCTCAGCTCATACAGACCGAGCGCGGCGAACGGGCCGAGCAGCGCGAAGCCGGCAGCGAGCGGAAACAGCAGCGGCAGCACCGCGTAGCCTTGCACCAGCCGCGCCAGCACCAGGCCCAGCACCGGATAGATCAGTACCAGCATCACGGCGTGGCTCGGCACCGCCTTGAAGTCCTCCCAGCCTTGCCGGAGCGCGGCGCCGAGATCGGCAAAGCCGATGCGGTGGACTGCGGGGGCGGCCTCGTCCGCAGCGATGGCGGACGGAGCAGAAGAATAGGTCGTAGCCATGCGTAGCGTCCTCCCATGTTCGACAGTGGTGATCACCGGCCGTTACGCCAAAACGGCGGGCCGGGCGCTTCTTGCGCGGAGACGAACGATCAGAAGGAGCCAGACGCGAGAGCAACGAATGAACTGGTCCTGTGACCCGAGCTTGCCGCGACCTGTGAAGGTATCCTAACGCCGCTTATCAGCAGTCGTTGCTCAAGCTTTGGTGAGCTCTCGATGCTGCAGTGCGAGGAAATTTAGTCACTACACGTTCGCTCAATTCTGTTGGTACGCTCTGCAGTGATCCGCGCGCGGAACCCAGATGGTGTCAGCGCTGTTGATGTCGACGATGCGTGGCATCGCAACAGGGGGAGACAGCATGAGCATTTTCGGCAAGATCATGAGCGCGATTTTCGGCGACAGCGCCGCTGCGGCGCCAGGTGGCGCAGCCGCGCCAGCGCCGGCACCGGCGACGACCGCTGGCGCAGGCACCGCGCCGGCGCCGACTGCACCGCAGCCGACGGCCGCACCGTCGGTCGACGTTGCGCCGATCCTCGACAAGGCGGTCAAAGCCAAAGGCGAGAAGCTGGAATGGCGCACGTCGATCGTCGATCTGATGAAGGCGCTCGATATCGACTCCAGCCTGTCGGCCCGCAAGGAGCTCGCCAAGGAGCTCGGCTATAGCGGCGACATGAATGACTCGGCGTCGATGAACATCTGGCTGCACAAGCAGGTGATGAGCAAGCTGGTCGCCAACGGCGGCAAGCTGCCGCCCGAGATAAAGCACTGATCCACACGGCATCTTGGATGGTCGGCCGTGCCGCTCGCTTGCGGCACGACATGGCCGCGCCGGATGCGCTACGCCTCGAAGATCCTGAACACCGCGCTGGTGGTCACCAGCAGCTTGTCGCCGGCGAGTGCTTCGGCGTCGATGAAGGCGAGGCTGCGCGACAGCTTCTTCATGGTGGTGCGGCCGGTGATCCAGCCGCCCGGCTCGATCGTGGCGATGAAGCGGCTGTCGAGCGACACCGTTGCGCAGCGCCGCTGCCCCGCCAGCACCACCGAGAATCCCAGAATGGTATCGAGGAAGCCGAGCAGCGCGCCGCCGTGCAGCACGCCGTTGGGATTGCCGTGGCGATCGTCGCTGAGGAAGCCAAACTCCGGCTGGCTGTCGCCGCTCTGCCGCCAGTAATACGGGCCGTTGGTGCCGATATAGCCGTCCTGAACGGCGAACGGTTGAAAGCCCGGCGGCGGTGACACGGTCATTGGCGGCTCCTGCGCGGAGCGCGGCCGCAGGAGATCACAGGATTGGACCGGCGGACCGCGCGCGGTGGAACCGATGCCACAGCGCGCGGCGGCGGGCAATCGCCGGACCGTCGCAAACGGTCCGGCCAAGTCCTCACGCGGTGAGGTCGGCGTATTCCGGGTGAGCGTCGAGATAGTCTGCGACGAAGCCGCAGCCGGCGCTGACCTTGGCACCTTCTGCACGGATCAGATCGAGCGCGCCGCGCACCAGATTGGAGGCGATGCCGCGGCCGCGCAGTGGCGGCGGAGTCTCGGTGTGGGTGATGACGACGCGGCCGCCGGTGCGGCGATAATTCGCGAATGCAATCTCGCCATGGGCGTCGAGTTCGAAGCGGTTCAGCGCCTTGTTGTCGCGCACGTTGGCCGCGGCTGTGGTCCCGCTCATAGCGTCTCCTCGTGTTCAATGTCCGGCGCGCGGCAGGAGCCGTGTGCCGTTGGCTGTCAAGGTGATGCCGGCCCCGTTGAAATCAAGGGGACGGCGAGGTGGCGAGCGCGGCGTCGTTGCGACGCAGGCCACGATGGATGGTGCGCAGGGTAAGGCCACACCGCGCTGCGCCGCGCAACCCGGACAATCCCGGAGGCGGCGGTGAAGCGCGTGCGCCACCGCACCACAATTGTCATGGCGCCGAGCGGCAACGCCGGCAGCTTCGATTAGTTCTTCAACGATGCCTCGAGCATCTGTCGCACCGACCACGCCTGACCGTCGACGCTGCCGCGGATGTCGTCGATCCGCCATGACGTGCCGTCGCGCACCAGCTCGTAACGGATCACGCCGTCGGCGGCGACCTTGCGCGACTGACTGCCGATCAGCGCCACGGCCAGCGTCGCGCGGGCCTCATCCTGGCTCTCGGCCTTGATGACGAACGATTTGATGTCCGGGTCCTGCGAATTGCTCACCGGATCGAAATCGATCGGCCCCATCTCGCCTTGCGGCACCTTGGCCTCGGCCTTGGTCCACATCGCGGCCAGAGACTTCGACAGATACTTGCCGCGCTCCTTGGCGTTGTTGACGAAGGCGCCGCCGGCATTGTCCTTGGCGGCCGCCTTGTAGAGCCGCGTCAGCAGGGCCGCGGGATCGGCCGTGGCCGGTTTGGCTGCAGATGCGGCGGGCGGCTGCGCCAGGGCCTGCGCAAGCGCGGCAGCGGGCAGGGCCATAGCGGCGGCGAGGCAGGCGAGTGCAGCGAAGGCGGAGCGGCGGGTGAGCATGGCGGATCCTGTCGGCAGCGAGGATCGCGGCACCGGCTCAGTCGCGGCCCTCATCCGGAATATTCAGCACGGTGCCGCACGCCTTGCAATGCACCGCATCGGCATCGTGGCGCTGCAGCCCGCACACCGGGCAGGGGAAGCGCACCTTGTTCGGGCTGATCAGCGCCCGCGCAAGATTGAAGAACAGCGTGACGCCGAAGATCATGATCACCACGCTGATCATCCGCCCCAGGGTGCCGGGCAGGGTGATGTCGCCGAACCCGGTCGTCGTCAGCGCGGTGACGGTGAAGTACATCGCGTCCGCGTAGTTGGCGATCTGCGGATTGCTGAAACGTTGGGTCTCGAACACTATCGCCGTCATCACGAAGATGAACACCGCCAGCCGCGCCACTGCGATCACGACCTCCTCGTGGTGGCGGAAGAAGGCGCTGTCGCTGCGCAGCCGGGTTAGCATCTGATAGTCCTGGAACGCGCGCAGCGTGCGCAGGATCCGCAGGAAGCCGGCCCCCTCGCCGGGCAACGGCGCCAGGAACGAGCCGATCGCCACCAGATCGGTCCAGGTCGCGAGCCGGCCGAATTCCCGCATCGGCCTGCGGCTGGCATAGAGCCGCGCCAGGAAATCGACCAGGATCAGCACGCCGAACCCGGTATCGAGCGCCTCGACGATCGGATTGGGCGGCAGAAATGACGTGCCGACAATGAACAGGATGGTGACGACATCGAACGCCAGCAGGCCGTAGCGGAACGCCACCCCACGCGGCGTCGCGCCGTCGTACAGCCGCCGAACGGCGAGTCGGACATCGTGCAGCGTCATGGCCGATTATTGGCCTGGGAGGGGCAGCGGAGGCAATGGGGCGCGGAGGTGGCGACGGCCAGTTACATTGCGTGCAGGATGAGGACGACGGACAGCTCTACTTCCCGCAATTCCAGACCGGCCCGATCGGCGTCTGTGTCCAGCACGGCCCGAAGCTGCCGCCGTTGTAACGGCCGCGATAGAAGCCGGCGCGGCCGAGATAGCGCCACTCGCCGCTCCATGGGCCGTTCCAGCGATAATAGTCCGGTATCGGGTCGATGTACCATGGCCGCTTTGGCCGCAGCATCGCCCGCTGCGCCGGCGACAGCTTCTGCATGAACAGCGGCACCGAATTGCTCGGCGGCTGCACGTAGCCGGGCAGGCCGCTGCTCTGCGCGCGCTTGGCGTGCTTCTTGTGCGAAGCCGCCGAGGCGGCGGCGGGGAGCAGTGCGAGGGCGGCGGCGAGTGCGAGGGAGGTGAGGCGGAACATGGGGGGAGTTTAAACGCGCTGGGGCGGAAGGGCGATTGAAATTCCGGTCGGAGTGTGGCCCGCATGAGCCAGGCGATACGCGGACTGCCACCAAAGCCCCGGTGCCGTTTCGCCCACCCGGGGCTAGCTTGCTCGTTAGTGACGGTCGACAACGAGCTCATCAATGAACGTCGCCCGGCGTCGCACATAGCTATTTGTCAGGTGACTTCCGTCGGGAAGGTAAACGAAGCGATTTCCATCAATGATCTGGCATGATGAACTGCAAATCCAGTCGGCGGGGTCGATCGCGTCGATTTCAAGTCTTTTCGCGAGGGAACTGAGCTGGTTGTTGAGAGAACGAATGTCCGATATCGCATCCTGGCGCGGGATAGGTTGTGTTGCAGCATCGAATGCCGCGCGGAGTTGGTCGCTGGTCGTGAACGGGTTTCGGTCGAGCTTCGGTGTGAATCGGCGATCGAGTGGAATCTGGAGGATAAGCGTCAGGTGGGCAAGTCGCGACCGAAGCTCGGAAAGATAGCTCTCAAGCGCAGCGAGACCGCGGTCGACGTCAGCCGCCGTGGAGATCGGTTTTCCGTCCAGAACGATATTGTCACGTTGTGGAGCGAGGTAGCAATGCCAGCACGCGCCAACGACAAGACTGGTTTGGGGGGTCAACCAATGCTCCAAGATATCGAACATCGACGGACATTCCAGCTTCCCGGAATTGGTCAGTCCGCGGACCGGGGGGCAGCCGGGAATCGCAATGAATAAGACCTCAATCTCGCGCAGATCCAGTGTGGAGATTCGGGGCCAATACTGAATAAGATTACTGTCACCAAGGAATACGACCCGCCGCCCGGTGGGCGAGCCTGTGCGATAGACGTGCTGCTCTGGATTGTGCCATCCGGTTGGAGGCCACACGAACTCAGTTTCCAACGTGCCAAACTGCGCTGGGAGTGCTGTAGTCAGCCGGCTGACCAATAATCCGCGATACGCTGAAAGCGCCATGATCGCCGTGACTACCATCGTGGCCAGCAGAATCAGCGGCGAGAGTTTGTAACGGCGAACATTGAGTTCGACACACTGATAGATCAGCCACGCCGCTGCGAAGCTAGTGAACAGCGCAAAGAGGATCCATTCTGTCGGAGGCCGTCCAGGAGAGACGAGTGCGATGAATGACAGAATGGGCCAGTGAACTAGATACAACGGATAGCTGATCAAACCGACGCCGACCGCCAGCGGGTTCGAAAGTAGTCTGACCACATAGCGAGACCCCGGCGCAAACGCGATAACTATCGCGGCACCCGTGGTCGGAATCAAAGCACGCCAGCCAGGGAAAACGTCGCGGCGATCTGTCAATATCATTCCAGCGACGATCAGCATGAGCCCACCGGCAATGGCTGCTTCACATCCCAGACGTCCAATGCAATGGTTGACCGGCGCGTCACTGAACTCGCCCCATTTTGACGAATGGCTGAGATAGGCGAGCACGCCCCCTATACTCAGCTCCCATACACGCGTGACGGGCAAATAGAAGGCGGCGGTTGGATGCGTTGGCGACAACGAGATGCTGAGAGCCAGCGATCCAGCGAACGACAGAACTAGAAGAGGGACTAAGAGACGCCTGAAGCGCCAAACCAGCATCAACAGCAGCGGCCAGACGATGTAGAATTGCTCTTCAACACCCAGAGACCATAGATGCAGCAACGGTTTCTTTTCCGCCGCGGCATCGAAATAGCCTGCCTCGGAGAGATTAAGGAAATTAGAAATGAAGCTGGCACCTGCCAGAACGTGCTTGCCGACCTGCTCAAACTCATCTGGTAGAAGCATGAACCAGCCAGCAAATAAGCATAGCAGTAATATGATGAGCAGAGCCGGGAAGATACGGCGAATTCGTCGCGTGTAGAAATAACCTATGGTAAAATGTCCGGCCGAGAGTTCGCGGAATATGATCCGAGAGATTAAAAATCCGGAGATTACGAAGAATACGTCAACGCCGGTGAATCCGCCCGGTAACAATGCTGGGAAAGCATGAAATATTAGAACTCCCAGAACGGCGATTGCGCGAAGCCCATCAATGTCGGGGCGATACTCCCGGGGCAGGTAAGGCATTGATTCAAACGAATCCGCAAACGTCTACGACGGGATGCTATATCACCTCATTGTCAAATATTCGGCCGCAGCATGCAAGCTCCCCGTGAGTAGTTTGTCTTCTGTCGGCGAAGCAATCGCCTTTGTTCAGGCTCGCGTCCTAAAGCTGCGCACCGACGCATCGTTGTCAGGCCTCACGGCCCGACTCCTCTCGATTTCAGTTCAATAATACGCCCCTTATCGCTCTATCAGCTTGCAGAGACTGCCTGGCACTAGCATCTGAGAATCCAAAGACGTTGCTGAATCCGATTCCGTCGTCGCAGCCCTCGTTGCCGAGGTTGATCGGCCATTCGACGGTCTTGCCTTGGTCAGGGTGTTGTTTATTGCGCCAACCTCACTCCGCCGCCTCGTCCGTCTTCCTCTTCCGCGCCGCCGTCGGCCCCTTCTTCTCCAGCACCGGCTTCAAGAACTTCCCCGTGTAGCTCCTCGGCGCTTTGACGATGTCTTCCGGCGGGCCCCAGGCGACGATTTCGCCGCCGCCGTCGCCGCCTTCGGGGCCGAGGTCGATGACCCAGTCGGCGGTCTTGATGACTTCGAGATTGTGCTCGATCACCACTACAGTGTTGCCCTGGGCGACAAGCTCGTGCAGCACCTCTAACAACTTGGCCACATCGTGGAAGTGCAGGCCTGTCGTCGGCTCGTCGAGAATGTAGAGCGTGCGCCCCGTCGCGCGCTTGCTGAGCTCCTTGGCGAGTTTGACGCGCTGGGCTTCACCGCCGGAGAGCGTCGTCGCCTGCTGGCCGACATGGATGTAGTCGAGGCCGACGCGCTGCAGCGTCTTGAAGGTCTCGCGGACGCGCGGCACCGCCTTGAAGAACTCGGCGGCTTCCTCGACCGTCATGTCGAGCACGTCGGCGATCGACTTGCCCTTGAAGAGCACGTCGAGCGTTTCGCGATTGTAGCGCTTGCCCTTGCAGACGTCGCAAGTGACGTAGACGTCGGGCAGGAAGTGCATCTCGATCTTGATGACGCCATCGCCCTGGCAGGCCTCGCAGCGGCCGCCCTTGACGTTGAATGAGAACCGGCCGGGCTCATAGCCGCGCGCCTTGGATTCCGGCAGGCCGGCGAACCACTCGCGGATCGGCGTGAACGCGCCGGTGTAGGTCGCGGGGTTTGAGCGCGGGGTGCGGCCGATCGGCGACTGATCGATGTCGATGATCTTGTCGATGTGCTCGAGACCCTCGATGCGGTCGTGCGGCGCCGGCGGCTCGGAGGCGTTGTTCAGCTTGCGCGCGATCGCGCGATACAGCGTGTCGATCAGTAGCGTCGACTTGCCGCCGCCGGAGACGCCGGTGACGCAGGTGAACAGGCCGAGCGGAATCTCGGCGGTGACGTTCTTCAGATTGTTGCCGCGAGCATTGACCAGCTTGATGGTGCGGCGATGGTTCGGTGGCCGCCGCTCCGGCACCGGCACGTCGAGTTCTCCGGTGAGGTACTTGCCGGTCAGCGACTTCGGATTGCGCATGATCTCGGCGGGCGTGCCCTGCGCGACGATGTGGCCGCCATGGACGCCGGCGCCGGGACCGATGTCGAGCACGTAGTCGGCGAGGCGGATGGCATCCTCGTCGTGCTCGACGACGATCACGGTATTGCCGAGGTCGCGCAGCCGCTTGAGGGTGTCGAGCAGCCGGGCGTTGTCACGCTGGTGCAGGCCGATCGACGGCTCGTCGAGCACGTAGAGCACGCCGGTGAGGCCGCTGCCGATTTGCGAGGCGAGGCGGATGCGCTGGCTTTCGCCGCCCGACAGCGTGCCGGACGAGCGCGACAGCGTCAGATAATTGAGGCCGACGTCGAGCAGGAAGCTGAGGCGGTCGCGGATCTCTTTGAGGATGCGGACGGCTATCTCGCTCTGCTGCTTGTTGAGCACGTCCGGCACCTTGGCGAACCAGTCGCCGGCCGCCTTCACCGACAGCTCGGAGACTTCGCCGATGTGCTTGCCGCCGATCTTGACGCACAGCGCCTCGGGTTTGAGGCGATGGCCGTGGCAGGCGTCGCACGGCACATCGGAGAAATACTTGCCGAGCTCCTCGCGCGCCCACTCGCTCTCGGTCTCGCGGAAGCGGCGCTCGATATTGGTGACGACGCCCTCGAACGGCTTCTTGGTGTCGTAGGAGCGGACGCCGTCTTCGTAGGAGAACTTGATCTCGTCGTCGCCGGAGCCGTGCAGCAGCACGTTCTGGACCTTCTTGGACAGGTCCTTCCACTTGGTGTCGAGCGTGAACTTGTAGTGCTTGCCGAGCGCGGTCAGCGTCTGCAGGTAGTACGGCGAGGACGACTTTGCCCACGGCGCTATCGCGCCCTTGCGCAAGCTGAGCTCCTTGTCGGGCACCACGAGGTCGGCGTCGATGTGCTGTTCGATGCCGAGGCCGCCGCATTCGGGGCAGGCGCCGTACGGGTTGTTGAACGAGAACAGCCTGGGCTCGATCTCCGGAATGGTGAAGCCGGACACCGGGCAGGCGAACTTCTCCGAGAACAGGATGCGCTCGGCACCGCTCTTGTCGTGGATTTTCGCGACCTTCTTGTCGGCCTTTTTCTTTTTGCCTTCGACGTCGTCATTGCCGGGCTCAGCCGCCGGCGGCGCGGCGGGCGCGTCCGCAAACTCGATCACCGCCAGCCCCTCGGCGAGCTTCAGCGCGGTCTCGAAACTCTCGGCGAGGCGCTGGCCGATGTCGGGGCGGACGACGATGCGGTCGACCACGACGTCTATGTCGTGCGGGAATTTCTTGTCGAGCGTCGGCGCCTCGGCGAGCTCGTGGAACGCGCCGTCGATCTTGACGCGCTGGAAGCCCTTCTTCAGCCAGTCGGCCAGCTCCTTGCGGTACTCGCCCTTGCGGCCGCGAACCACCGGCGCCAGCAGATACAGCCGCGTTCCTTCCGGCAGCGCCAGCACGCGGTCGACCATCTGCGACACGGTCTGGCTTTCGATCGGCAGGCCGGTCGCGGGCGAGTAGGGCACGCCGACGCGCGCCCACAGCAGGCGCATGTAGTCGTAGATCTCGGTGACTGTGCCGACAGTCGAGCGCGGGTTCTTCGAGGTGGTCTTCTGTTCGATCGAGATCGCCGGCGACAGGCCGTCGATCTGGTCGACGTCCGGCTTCTGCATCATCTCAAGGAATTGCCGCGCATAGGCCGACAGCGACTCGACGTAGCGGCGCTGGCCCTCGGCGTAGATGGTGTCGAACGCCAGCGACGACTTGCCGGAGCCCGACAGACCGGTGAACACCACCAGCTTGTCGCGCGGGATGGTGACGTCGACGTTCTTGAGATTGTGCTCGCGGGCGCCGCGAATGGTGATGGCGGTCCGGCTCGAGGCCGCGGGGGTCTGACGCTTGGCCTTGATCACTTCGTCCATGCGGGTGTCCAGACGCGCGACAACGCGCCGGTTGGGGCGCGCGCCGGAGCGTCCGGGGCTGGCGCCGGTTAGGGCTGAGCCTGGAACATAGGAAGAACGCGACGCGATTGCCAGAGGTTGCGGGCGTCCATCAACCGGATTGTTGACGATAAGGGCGTGGGCCGCTGGTTCCGCTGGGGCCGAGCCAGGACGATCGCTTCTCCGCGGTCTGCCGCGGCCGACGGCGAGGCCGCTGCATTTGTCCGAACGCAAAAAGGCCGGCGCGAGGCCGGCCTTCCGCAAGCGCGATTGAAATCAGCCGCCGCGAAGCTCAGTAGCGCGCCACGATCGGGCCGCCCCAGCGATAGTTGATGCGGGCGGTGACGACGTCGACGTCCTGCTTGATGTGGTCAACATTGGTGGTTGGCGCGAAGGTGATGTCGCGGCCACCCATGAACAGGTGATCGTATTCGACGGCGAACGACCAGTTCGGGGTGAAGCCGTATTCGAGGCCGCCGCCGACCGCTGCGCCCCAGCGCGTCTCACTGGCATCGTCGATGGTCGTGCCCGCCAAGGTCCGATAAGTCGTGTACTTGTCGCTCGTGACCGCCGCGCCGCCCTTCACGTAAAGCAGAGCATTACTCCAGGCGTAGCCAACGCGGGCGGTGAACAGGCCGAACGCATCGACTTTGCTTTGATCAGTCGTGTTTGTGAATCGAAGGCTTGAGTTTGAGCCCTTGAAATCGGCCCAGTTGCCCTGAGCTTCAACACCGAACACCCAAGTGCCGACCTGCCAATTATAGCCGATCTGACCACCAACGGTGCCGCCGGAAGCGTCGTGACACCCTTCGCCGAACGCCGGGAACGGCGTAGCCGTGGTGCCTTGATAATCCCAGCACTTCCTGCTGGTGCCCCAACCGCCGTTGGCGCCGACGTAGAAGCCCGACCAGTCGTAAGCCGCCGCAATGATCGGCGGTGCCTTGGTGTAAGGACGAGCCGCGAGATCGGCAGCCATCGCCGGCGCAGCGCCCAACGCAATCAAACCGATAGTCCCCAACAGAAATTTCTTCATCGCAATCCCCCCGGTTCGTCTGTGCTTCACCGGCTCTCGGTCCGCGGTGTCCCCGCCGCAGAGCGAGAAGCGCGAGCGCCCCTCGAAATTCCACGTGACGACCATACACGCAATGCGAGCAACGCGCCGTCGCGGAAATGCAACACTCGCGAGTGAAATGTGATTCCTAAAACCATGGATAGATCGCCGAAAACGTTGCGCTCAACGGCGGGTTACCGCTGAGACTTCATCTCCCGGCTTCCGCCAAAGGCCGAGTGAAAGGCGGACGCTCCAGCGCTGTTGAACTTTGCACTTCACTTTGGAACAAAAATAGAACAAGCTGGCCGAGATCGTGCCGGTGGATAAATCCCGTCCGACGGGCGTTTTCGCTGGTGGACGTATGGGCGTAGCGGCGGCGACAGCGTAATCGCTGAGGCTGGGACGGCTCGCGCCAGCTTTGGCGCGACCGCAGCGGCGGAGCAGGACGGCGGGCGGTCGGCGGCCGGTTGCGGAGCCGCGCAGTCAGTATGGTTTTGAGAGGAGACGTCGATGGCGGGTAGCGTGAACAAGGTGATCCTGGTCGGGAATCTCGGTGCCGATCCGGAGATCAAGCGGACCCAGGACGGGCGTCCGATTGCCAACCTGCGGATTGCCACTTCCGAGTCCTGGCGCGATCGCGCCACTGGCGAGCGCAAGGAAAAGACCGAGTGGCACCGCGTCGTGATTTTCAACGAAGGGTTGTGTAAAGTCGCCGAGCAGTACCTGAGAAAAGGCGCGAAGGTTTACATCGAAGGCCAGCTGCAAACACGCAAATGGACCGACCAGAGCGGCGCTGAGCGCTACAGCACTGAGGTTGTGCTGCAGAATTTCAACTCGAACCTGACCATGCTCGACGGCCGCAGCGGCGGCGGTGGAGGTGGCGGCGGCTATGGCGACGACAATTCCGGCGGTGATTTCGGCTCCAGTGGCCCGTCGGGTGGTGGCGGCGGACGCCGGCCGATGCCGGTCAGCAGCGGCGGCGGCCGCAGCGACATGGACGACGACATTCCGTTCTGAGCCGATAATGCTCTGCCATTCCGTTCCGGCCGCGCCCGGCGGGGATGGGATACAAGCCGACGGCCGCCGCGCCCCGATCGCGGCGGCCGTCGTCGTTTGTGGACCGAGAGAGACCCGCTCAGCCTGTCAGCAACGCCCAGCCGAGCTGGAATTGGCTGAGGGCGAACAGCGTGCCGAACAGCCGCTGGTTATAGCGGGCGAGCCAGCGCGGCAGGCAGATATCGAAATTGTCGGCGCGGTCGTCGGTGTAGCGCGCCGCCAGCGTCGTCAGCGGACAGCGCATCCGGTTCAACACCAGCACCACCACTTCACCCCACACAAAGACGCTGAGCCACAGCGCGGCCACGAGCTGCCCAACCCAGACCGTCACCGGGATCGCCAAGATCGAGGAGGCAAAGAACGCCCAGATCGCGGTGTGCAGCAGCCGCACGGCGGCGAGGGCGCGGGCATCGCCTCGTCCGCGTGCGACCGGTGGCGTCATAGCGAGGCTTCGTCGTCGGGCAGGCGGCTTGCCAGGATCTTGTCGATCCGGCGGTGATCGAGGTCGAGGATTTCGAACCGCCACCCTTGGAAGTCGAACTTGTCGCCGACGGCCGGCAGCGCGCCGAGATGCGACAGCACGAGACCGGCAACGGTGTGATAATCGCGCGGCGTCGGCACCAGAATGCCGAGCAAATCGCCGAACTCGTCGACCGGCATCCAGCCGGCGATCAGATATGAGCCGTCCTCGCGGCGCACCGCCGCCGGCTCCGGCGGACCGTCTTCCGAGCTGAACGCACCGACGATCGATTCCAGGATATCCGCGGTGCTGACCACGCCCTCGAAGCCGCCGAATTCATCGTACACCAGCCCCATATGCACCGAGGCGTTGCGCAGCATCAGCAGGGCGTCGCGGGCGTCGGCCGAGGCGGGGATCACCGGCGCGTCGCGGACCAGCGTGCGGAAATCCGGCGTGTCGCCGCGCAGATAGATCTCCAGCACATCCTTGGCCTGGATGATGCCGATCGGGTCGTCGCGATCTCCGTCGGTCGCGGGCAGCCGCGAATGCGGGCTCTCGACAAAGGCGGCGCGGATGACCTCCGGTGGATCGGACACGTCGATCATGTCGACCTCCGGCCGTGGCGTCATCACCGCGCCGACCGGGCGGTCGCCGAGCCGCATCACACCGGCGATCATCTGCCGCTCGCCCGGTTCGAGAACGCCGGCGGTCTCGGCCTCCAGCACCAGGCTATGGATCTCCTCTTCGGAGATCTTGTCCTCGGGCTCGCCGCTCTGGCCGAGCAGCGCCAGCATGGCCTTGCCGGAGACGTCGAGCACAACCACCACCGGCAGCGAAATCTTGGCGAGCAGCGCCATGGCTGGCGCGACCTTCACCGCGACGGCTTCGGGGTCGCGCAGCGCAAGCTGCTTCGGCACCAGCTCGCCGACGATCAGCGTCGCGTAGGTGATCAGCGTCACCACCAGGCCGACGCCGATGATATCGGCGAACGGCACGCCGGTTGCCGCCAGCCAGTCGCTCAGGCGCTGGCCCAGCGTCGCGCCGGAGAACGCGCCGGACGCTACGCCGACTAAGGTGATGCCGATCTGGACGGTCGAAAGAAACCGGCCCGGATCTTCGCTCAGCTTGAGCGCCTGCCGGGCTCCGCGAACGCCGCGCTGCGCCAGGATTGAAAGCCGCGCCGGGCGAGAGGAAACGATCGCCAGTTCGGACATCGACAGCAGACCGTTGACGACGATCAGGACGACAACGATTGCCAATTCCACCGAGAGCATGATGCTCGCGCGACCCCCTGCATTGTTTTCGTGCAAGCATAGATAGGAAGTCGCGGCCGGAATCGGAACCGGGCGGCGTTATTTCGTCGCTTCGGTCGCCTTGGCCTCGTTCCACAGCGCGTCCATCTCGGCGAGCGTGGCGTCGTCGGGCGAGCGGCCCTGGGCCGCCAGCGCCTGCTCGATATAGGCGAAACGGCGCTCGAATTTGGCGTTGGCGCCGCGCAGCGCGATTTCCGGATCAGCCTTGGCGTGGCGGGCGAGGTTGACCAGCGCGAACAACAGATCGCCGGTCTCTTCGGTAATGTGCGCCTGATCGCCGCGGTCCAGCGCCGCCTCGATCTCGTCGGTCTCCTCGCGGATCTTCGCCAGCACCGCGCGCGGATCGTTCCAGTCGAACCCGACCTTGGCGGCCTTGCGCTGCAGATCCATCGCCCGCGACAGCGCCGGCTGGCCGGATTTGACGCCGGCCAACACCGAGCTCGACGGCTGCTCAGTGAGGCCGCGGCGGGCGGCGCGCTCGGCCTTTTCCTCCGCCTTGATCCGGTCCCAGACACCCTCGACATGAGACGGCGTCAGATTGCCCTCGGCATCGGCAAACACATGCGGATGGCGGCGGATCATCTTGCGGGTGATGGCCTCGACCACGTCGCCGAACGCAAAGGCGCCGCGCTCTTCGGCGATCCGTGAGTGGAACACCACCTGCAACAGCAGGTCACCGAGTTCTTCGCGGAGATCGTCGAGATCGTGGCGGGCGATCGCTTCGGCGACCTCGAACGCTTCCTCGATGGTGTAGGGCGCGATCGTCGCGAAATCCTGCTCGAGATCCCACGGACAGCCGGTCACCGGGGTCCGGAGCGCGGCCATGATCTCGATCAGGCGGGCGATATCGCGGGAAGGGGTCATGGCGCTGGTCCGGGGCAGAAGGAGGTTTTGTCTCCTATGCCGCAACCGGCGCCGCCATCCCAGCGAAAATCGCGCAGGATTTGGCGCGCCCGCCGCACGGTGCTACAGCGATCCGCATGACCGACCATTCATCCGACAAGACCGCGCTGGTGCTGTTCTCCGGCGGGCAGGACTCCGCGACCTGTCTGGCCTGGGCGCTGGCGCGCTTCGCCCGCGTCGAGACCATCGGCTTCGATTACGGCCAGCGGCATCTGATCGAACTGGAGTGCCGCGCGCGGCTGCTCGACGGCTTCCGCGCCATCAGCAACGACTGGGCCGCCAAGCTCGGCGACAATCACACCCTGACGATCCCGACGTTAGCGCAGATCTCCGACACCGCGCTGACCCGCGACGTCGCGATCGCGATGGGCGCCGATGGCCTGCCGAACACATTCGTGCCCGGTCGCAATCTGATCTTCCTGAATTTCGCCGCAGCGCTGGCGTATCGGCGCGGCATCACCGACATCGTCGGCGGGATGTGCGAGACTGATTACTCCGGCTATCCGGACTGCCGCAACGATACCATCCAGGCGTTGCAGACGGCGCTATCGCTTGGCATGGCGCGCGACATCACGCTGCATACACCGCTGATGTGGCGCGACAAGGCCGCCACGTGGCAGCTCGCGCAAGAGCTCGGCGGCGATGCGCTGGTCGATCTGATCCGCGAAGACTCGCACACCTGCTATCTCGGCGAGCGTGGGGCGCGTCACGATTGGGGCTATGGCTGCGGCGAATGTCCGGCATGCCGGCTGCGCGCCAAGGGCTGGATCGAGTACGCCTCCGGCATCTGATCCGTACTCTTTCGTATCATCGAGCCGCAACGGTGCGCGTGCTAATGCTGGCGTCTCGACGCTACGGACAGGCTCGCCATGCCGCGCTCCTTCGTTTCGATCCGCCGCCGCCAGATTCTCCAAGCGATCGGCGCGGCGCTGACCATGCCTGCTGGGACGGTGCGGCTCGCAGCCGCGCCCGGTAGCGCCGCGGCAGCTCCCAAGCCTGAGAAGCTGGCGCGGCTCAGCGCCTTCTTCGATCAGGAAGTTTCGTCCGGAAAGCTGCCGGGGGCCGTGGTGCTGATCCAGCAGCACGGCAAACCGGTGTATCTGCAGTGCTTCGGCTGGCGTACCGCCGCGCGGCGTCACCGGATGACGCCGGATACGATCTTTGCGCTGCATTCGATGACCAAGCCGATCACCAGTGTCGCGGCGATGATGCTGATCGATGAAGGGCGCCTCGGACTGCAGGATCCGCTTTCGAAGTACGTTCCATCGTTCGCGCACGTGCAGGTCGGGATCGAGACCGTCGAAGACGGCAAGCCGGCGCTGAAGCTGGTCGATCCGGATCGGCCGGTGACGATCGAAGATCTGCTGCGTCACACCTCGGGAATGACGTACGAATATATCGGCGGCGAACTGATTGTGGCGGCGTATCAGCGGGCGAACCTGTTCGCCGGCCGGTTCGACAACGCCGAGTTCGCGGAGCGGATGGCCCGGCTGCCGCTGGCGCGCCAGCCCGGCACGCTGTGGCGCTACGGCCATTCGACCGATGTGCTCGGCCGCGTCATCGAGATCGCGTCGGGCGAGCCGCTGTACGATTTCCTCAAGCATCGGCTGTTCGATCCGCTCGGCATGACCAGCACCATCTTTGTGCTGCGAACCGAGGCGGAGCAGGAGCGGATGGCCGCGGTGTTTCCCACCGATACCGTGCTGGCCGATGCCGAGCGGCAGCGCCGCGCGCATCCGGAATGGCAGTCTGGTGGCGGCGGATTGCTGTCGACGGTCACGGACTACGCGCGGTTCGCCCAAATGCTGCTGGAAGGCGGCGAGCTCGGCGGCCGCCGCTATCTGAGCCCTGCGGCGTTCAAGATGATGACCACCGATCAGATCGGTCCCGGCTCCGGCGTCGAACGCGACTACTTCTATTTTCCCGGCGACGGCTTTGGCTACGGCTACGGTCTGGCCGTGCGGGTTGAGCCGGGTGAGACCAATCCGCCTGCGCCAGGATCGATCGGCGAGCTGAAATGGGACAGCGGCAGTGGCACCTATTTCGGCATCGATCCGTCGCTCGACATGGTCTACATCCTGATGCAGCAGACCGAGACTGAACGCGGCCGGGTAGTGCCGATGTTCAAGAAGCTGGTTTACGACGCCTTCGCCGTCAGCGACTGAACCAGCGAGCGGCCACCCGTATAGGTCGACCACGCCGACAGCGCCATTCGGCCTTTCAGCGTCAGCGCCTTCTCCAGTACCAGCAGCGGCTGCGGTTCGCAGCCGAGCTGCTTCTTGTAGTCGTAGCCTCCGGCGCCGAGATCGAACTGCTCGATGCCGTTGTCGATCAGCCAACGGATGATCTCGCTCGCGAGCACAATGCCGGGCGATCCACGGCTCCATTCTGCGCCGGCGTTCGCGAGCCGCACCGTCGTGCAGCTCTGCCGATGCAGCAGGCTGTAGGCGACCGCGACGACGGAGTCGCCGGACTCCATCACCGACAGCATCGCCTGTCCGCGCGAAAACACCTCGCGATAGAACCGCGCATAAGCCGGCCGGTCGAGTACGTAGCGCTTGCCGAGCGCGGCGATGCGCGCGCGTTGAAACTGATCGAGCTTGCCGAACAGCTTTGCGGTGTCGTCGCCGGGTGAGGTGATCATCCGAACCCGCACGCCGCCAAGCGCGTCGAGAGTGCGATGATGCTGGCGTAGCGCCTTGCGGAATTTACGCGGACGCGACTCGAGATAGTCGTCCCATGAGCGCGGCAGCGTGGTGACGTTGCGCACTGTCGAAGAGGGCGTGGATGCGAGTAGCGCCAGAGGATTGACCTTGCCGCCCGCGGTCAGCGGCAGGTTGCACAGTCGCACCACGTCGACGTCGGGCATCGCCGCCAACGCGGCTGCGAAAGCCGCGGCAGCCGCTTCCGGCGTCGAGGGGGCGGCGGGGCCGAGCAGCGGCACGTTGTAGTCCGACACCGAGAGGTCGGCGAATTCGACCAGCGCCACGCCGCACACCCGGCGGATCACCAGCGGCAGCAGCATCGCTATCTCGTCGCGGAAGCTGTCGCGGACGGTGATCAGCAGCGGCTCGGCGGACGCGGAAGGCCCGAGCAGTCTCAACCAAGCGTTCAGCCAGTCGGGAGACTGAAACGGGGTGATCGCCGCGGAAGGGCCGAGCGCCGCGGCGCGCTGCAGGAACAGTTCGGAGTTGCAGGTGGCTTCGGCGAGATAGCGGCCGGCGGCATTTGCCGCCCATCGCATCGGTCGATCAAAATCGATCTGCGCCATCACCCAACTCGCTGCCGCCGCAGCCTCGCCATCCGCGATCTGTCGGCAGGCTGCAGATTAGCTCCGATCGGTTCGGTTCTCGTTGACGTCAGTGACGCACAGACCAAACTTGTCGCATCAGCGTTAACGGGGCGGTGACTCAGCCGCCGAAAACGCTTCTGACTGTGGAAAATCGCCGGGCTGCAGCTCGATCGGATGGCCGTGCGGGGTGCGATCGGCGGCGCGGTCCCAGGCGTCGCGGTATTGATGCTGGGTCGCGAGGCTGGCGACGCCCTTGGCTGCGACCATCTGTTCCAGCGTCGCGAGCCAATGGCGGTAGTAGGTGTCGCCGCAGTCGGGATCGCCTTCAGCTTGGGCTCGGCGGATCTCGGCGGACAACGCCGCCGCCCATTCCGGCCAGGTGAACAGGCCGCGGCTGTGCAGCGTCACCGCCATCGCAAAGGCGTGGGCTTCCCAGGGCTCCCGGAACACTGGGCCGTCATCGTCGCGGGGCAGACCCGGCACGCTGCGCGCCGCGATCGCCGCAGCCTCGGAATAGCCGCTCATCACGCCGGCTCCAGATACGAATCCCAGGCATCGACCGAGACCCGTGATGTCGGGTCGGCATCGTCGCCCCACAACTCCCGTGCTTCGAATGCCACCGTGTACAGCCATTGCGGCTGCTCGCCGCCGCCATGCGCGTGGCTGTCGGGAAATACATGCGCGCCGTGCACCAGTTCGATCGTGCCGACCCGGCCGCGGACGTAGCGCGGCAGCCGGATATGGGTTCGTGGATGCAGTTCCTTGGCGCGGACCCGATCGCCGACGCCGAACCGGGCAGGGACCGCGGCGTCACGTTCGGTCGGCGCACCGCGCGTCAGCATCGGGGCGACGTCCGGGGCCAACAGCACTGGGACATTCTTGGCCGGATGCAGCGAGCGGCCCGCATCGATTTCATCTGCGGTGACGAGGCCGCGTTCGGCCATCAGTGTTTCGAGGCCCGCGAGCCAGAGCTGATAGTAGCTCTTCGACAGATAATCGATCGGTGCGCGGTTCTCGCGGGCGAACCGAGACATGTCGATGTTCCAGCCGCCGGGACGTCCCATCGCCAGCGTCAGCGCGAAGGCACGGCGCTCCCACGCGGCATGAAACAGCGGCTCATCGCTCTCGGGCATCACCGGCCCGAACCCGTCCATGCCGCCCATGTCGTGCGCGCCGTTCATTGCGTGATCTCCGCAGGCGTGCGAGCAAGGCCTGTGCCGATCATGCTGTCGCGGGTGACGAGGTCGGCGAGCTGATCTTCGCCGAGATCGTCGCTGCCGACCGGACGCATGGGAATGACCAGGTAACGGATTTCCGCAGTGGAATCCCACACCCGGATCGACGTGTCCTGCGGCAGTTTCACGCCGAATTCGGCCAGTACCGCGCGGGGTTCTTTGACCACACGCGAACGATACGGCGCCGATTTGTACCAGACCGGCGGCAGGCCGAGCACCGGCCACGGGTAGCAGGAGCACAGCGTGCACACGACCATGTTGTGGGTGGCCGGCGTGTTCTCGACCGCGACGATGTGTTCGCCTTGGCGGCCTGTGTAGCCGAGCTCGGCAATCGCTGCGGTGGCGTCGTGCAGCAGCCGCTCGCGATACGCCGGGTCGCTCCAGGCCTTGGCGACCACGCGGGCGCCGTTGCGCGGGCCGACCTTGGTCTCGTAAGTTTCGATCAGCTCATCGAGTGCCGCGGGATCGACATAGCCCTTTTCGGTCAGGATGGTTTCGAGCGCGCGCACCCGCAGCTCGGTCTCCGACAATTCGGAATGGTCGTGATCGTGGTGATGATGATGCTCATGGTCGGCCATGAAGTTGAGGATAGGCGGAAGTCGCGGAAGCTGTCGAGCCGGCCGTCTGCTAAGGCTGGTTCCATGCTTCCGCTGACCCGCGCCCTGACCGTTCTGCTGCTCGCCGTGATCGGGCTTGCCCTGCTGCTGTCGGGCGAAGCCTGGGCGGCGAACGGCGCCTATGCGGTCGATGCCACCGACATTTCTGAACTCGGTTCGTGCAAGCTGGAAAGCTGGTGGTCGCGAGCCACCAACGCCGACTTTTCGGCAGTGGCGAACCCGTCCTGCGTGGTGGACCTCGGTCGTCCTTTCGAGCTGACGCTGCAGGCGAGCCGAGCGCGCGCCGACGGCGACTGGAGCACGACACTGTCCCCGAAGCTCAAGACCGTCCTGGTGCCGACCGCGATCGGCCGGTTCGGTCTCGCGATCGAGGCGGGCGGCTCCTACGATGCAGCCAGCGGCAACAACACGGTCGCGTTCGTGACGCTGCCGGCGACCTACCGGCTGTCCGAGACGATGCGGGTCAACCTCAACGCCGGCTGGCTGTGGGATCGGACGATCGACCAGCACTATCTCAGCTACGGCGTCGGCTTCGACTGGAAGTTCACCGACACGCTGCAACTGACGCTGGAGGGGTTCGGCCTCTCAGGCGCGCCCGACGACAGCGCCGGCAAGATCCGGCCCCGCGCGCAGGCGGGCGTGCGCTGGCGGCCCAATGAGATTTTCTCGATGGACCTGATCGTCGGCCACAACATCACCGGAGAAAATGCCCGCTGGATTACGCTTGGCACCACGGTGCGATTTCCAGAAGCGTTCAAATAGCCGGCCCGCGGCAGGCAGAGACAGCGTGGCGCCGATTGCGCTAAGATGCCGGAAAAATCCGAGGAGGTTCCGATGATCACCACCGTCGTGCAGTTTCACATGGCGACGCCGATCAGCCTGGAGGAGGCAAAGAAGCGGTTCGAGAGCAGCGCGCCGAAATACCAGAAGCTGCCGGGCCTGATCCGCAAATATTACATTCGCTCCGAGGACGGCGCGACCGCCGGAGGCATCTACCTGTGGGAGAGCCGCGAGGCTGCAGAAGCCGTCTATAGCGGCGAATGGCGCGCCCGCGTCGCCGCCTTGTACGGCGCCGAGCCGGTGATGAGCTGGTTCGACAGCCCGGTGATCGTCGACAACGCCGACGGCGGTACCATCACCACCAGCGCGGCGGCGTAATCGCGCTCAGGTCCACATCCGCCGCATTCGCGAATTGATATCGATACGTGGGCCGCGCTGCGATGCCGCTGCTGCGGCTTCAGGCGTGACGCGCGGCCAGCTGGTGCGTTCGAACAGTGGCAGCAGCCGCTCGGGGATGAACCGGGTGCGTGACGCATAAACGTGGCGATCGCCTTGGGCGTTCTGGCCGTGGGTGAAGAAACGCTGCGGCACCACGAGGTGCAAATCGTCCTTCGCCCGGGTCATCGCCACATAGAGCAGGCGGCGCTCTTCCTCGATTTCGGCCGAGGTGCCGGTGCCGAGGTCAGACGGCATGCAGCCATCCACGACGTTGAGCACGAACACCTGCTTCCATTCCTGGCCCTTGGCGGAATGGATTGTCGACAAGATCAGATAGTCGTCGTCGAGCGTCGGCACACCGGCCTGATCGGAGGTTGCGTCCGGCGGATCGAGCGTCAGCTCGGTGAGGAAGCGCTCGCGCGACGGATAGCCCGAGGCGATCTGCGCCAGTTGCACCAGATCGGCCCTGCGGGTTTCAGCATCCTCGTGAAGGCGATCGAGATGCGGCGCGTACCAGATCAGCGCCCGCTCGATCTCGGCCGGCCAACCCGCATCGCCGCTGCGCAGCTCCTGGACCGCCTCGACGAAGCCGCGCCAGTCGGCGCCGGCGCGCGGCGGCGCGGGCAGGGCGGTCAGCGTGCCGAGCGGATCGGCCGCGGCCGTCATTGCATCCAGCGCCTTCTGCGCCGACGCCGGGCCGACGCCCTGCATCAGCAGCATCACCCGGAAGCCGGCGACACGGTCGCGCGGGTTCTGCACGAAGCGCAGCAGCGCCAGCATGTCCTTGACGTGCGCGGCATCGAGAAACTTCAGCCCGCCGAATTTGACGAACGGGATGTTGCGCCGGGTCAGCTCGAGCTCCAGCGGCGCGGAATGCGACGAGGTGCGGAATAGCACCGCCTGCTGCTTCAGCGTCGCGCCGCCTTCGCGGGCGTCGAGCACGCGCTCGACGATGTAACGCGCCTGATCGGCTTCGTCGCGGACGCCGACCAGCAGCGGCCGTGAACCTTCGGCCCGATCGGTCCATAGGTTCTTGGTGAAACGCTCGCGCGCCAGATCGATCACGCCATTGGCGGCCGACAGGATTGCCTGGGTCGAGCGATAGTTGCGGTCGAGCGTGACCACGCGAGCAGGCGGATTGAAGGCCTTCGGGAAGTCGAGGATGTTGCGCACCGTGGCGGCGCGGAACGAGTAGATCGCCTGGGCATCGTCGCCGACCACGGTGAGGCCGGCGCCATTTGGTTTGAGTGCGAGCAGCACCCGAGCCTGCAGCGCGTTCGTGTCCTGATACTCGTCGACCAGCACGTGATCGAACCGGCCGCCGATCTCTGCGGCGAAGGCCGGCTCCTCCATCACCTGCGCCCAGTACAGCAACAAGTCGTCGTAATCGAGCACGTTGTGGCGCTGTTTGGCTTCGACATAAGCCGCGAACAGTTGCTTCAGCTCGGCGGCCCAGCCGGCGCACCATGGATAGTTGGCGCCGAGCACGACATCGAGCGGCTGGCCGGCGTTGACGCAGCGCGAGTAGATCGACAGGCACGTCGCCTTGGCCGGAAACCGGCTGTCGGTCTTTGAGAAGCCGAGGTCGTGGCGGACCAGGTTCATCAGGTCGGCGGAGTCTTCGCGGTCGTGGATGGTGAAGCCCGGATCGAGCCCGATCCGCTCGGCATAGTCGCGCAGCAGCCGGGCGCCGATGCCGTGGAAGGTGCCGGCCCAATGCAGCCCGCCGTTCAACGCCGAGGCGCGGTCGCCGAGCACCTTGCGGGCGATCCGTTCGACCCGGCGGGTCATCTCGGCGGCGGCGCGGCGCGAGAACGTCATCAGCAGGATGCGATACGGATCGGCGCCGCCGACAACGAGATGCGCGACCCGGTGAGCCAGCGTGTTGGTCTTGCCGCTGCCGGCGCCCGCGATCACCAGAAGTGGCGGGCAGGCGGCTGCCCCCGCGCCGTGCTCGACGGCGGAGCGCTGCTCGGGATTGAGGCCGTCGAGGATCGGAGCGGGCAAGGACACGAATCAGCGCCTGTCGGGTGAAGGATGGACGGTCCCAGATTCCTGCTTTGTTCGCAATCCCGGTATGGCGTAGGTGTCACACACCGGTGTCCACGGTGAACTGTGCGGTCCGTAGCAAAAATGTCGCGCTGCCCCGGCTATGCTCGGCCATCCATTCGGCTATCCTCGGTTGTGGCGACCGCGGGCGGCCGCCTTGGCGATGGACACGACGCGCAAGCGTCACTGCAACAGGTGGGGAGAAGTTGATGGCAAGACGATCCATTCTGGTCGGAGCCGCGATCCTGGCGATGACCTCCGGCGCGGCCTCGGCGCTGGAGATCGACACGCTGGCGATCGAGAGCGGCAAGCTGGTGATCACCGGCAAGACCACCAAGGCCGGCCAGGAGGTCGAGGTCGTCGGTACCGGCGACAAGGCCAAGAGCTCGTCGTCGCGCCGTTTCAAATTCTCGCTGTCGGACGCCCCCGAGACCTGCAAGCTCGACCTGAAGTCGGGCACCGAAACCCTGACCGGCCTGCTGGTCGCCAATTGCGGACCGCGCGGTCCGAAGGGCGAAGCGGGCGCCGCCGGCGCTCCAGGTCCGGCCGGCCCCGCTGGTCCTGCAGGCCCGGCGGGTCCCGCCGGGCCGAAGGGAGATGCTGGTCCTGCCGGTCCCGCGGGACCTGCAGGACCAGCTGGTCCCTCAGGCGCCGTTGGCCCTGCCGGCCCGAAGGGTGAAGCCGGCGAAGCGGCGCCGAAGAACTGATCGAGCTTGCATGCGATCCGGCTGCGCGGCATCGCTCCGCGCGGCCGCACTGTGCGGCACGCCAGCGTTTGACATCGAGTCCGGCGCGCGCCAGTGTCTCTGCGGGTGGATACGACCCGCCGCTTGCGCCCCGTCAGGGGCATGGTGAACGTATCAGAGCGACCCGTGCCCCCTTTGCCGAGGCGAACGGAGTCAGTAACGCAAGCATCTGACCTGATCAGTTCGCCCTGCAGAGGGTTTATGATGCGCGATTTCCGCGACGCAAAGGCCATGGCGCAGACACTGCGCGAGGCCATCAAGCCGAAAGCCGAACTCACCCGAAGTGAGAGTCTGGAGCTGATTGCCAAGGTTCTGGGCTGCCAGAACTGGAATGTGCTGTCGGCGGCCGTCCAGTCCGCCGGGCAGCCGACGCGAAGCCCGGAGCGCGAGGAAGTTCGGCTCGATCCGGCGATCCTGGATCGCTACGTCGGTTTCTACGAGCTCGCCAATCAGGGCGTCATGACGATCAGCCGAGAGGGCCGCCGGCTGGTGTCGCGGCTGACCGGGCAGCCAGGCGTGCCGCTGTTCGCCGAGAGCCGCACACAGTTCTTTGCCAAGGTCGTCGACGCGCAGATCAGCTTCGTGACTGACTCTTCAGGCGTGGCACAATCGCTGGTGCTGCATCAGAACGGTCTCGATATCCCGATGCCGCGCATCGACGCCGAAGAGGCTCGGCGGATCGAACAGCAGCTCGCCCAGAAACTGACGAGTAACCGCCCGAGCCCCGGCACGGAAGCTGCGCTGCGCCGACTGATCGACGGAATCTACACCGGTCAGCCCAACTACGATGAGATGACCGAGGCGCTGGCCAACGCCACCAGACAGCAACTGGCAAAGTTGCACGAGGAGATCGGCGAGGCCGGCGCGGTTCGGACCGTCGAGTTCGTCGGCGTCGGCAATGGCGGTGTTGATGTCTATCTGGTGCAGCACGAGCGGCGGCCGCTGTACTGGCGGATCGGCTTCGATGGCCGCGGCGCGATTTCGACCGCATGGGTCGCGCCGGGGCTCTAGTGCTCGAAGCGGCGGCACTCCAAGTGCTCGATGAGGGATCTTCCGGAGTTATTGAAGAGGTTCGCCGCAGGCGGGGTTCAGTGCATCGATGACGCTGGCAAGCTGCATCTCGCGTTCACCAGCGGCGATGGTGCGTTTCAGCACGTCGAGCACGATGGCGGCGGCGCGGCGGGCGGCATCGACCAGGCTGAGATTGCGGGCGAGGCCCGCAATCAGAAGGCCGGTGTAGAGGTCGCCTGTGCCCGCCGCCGCCAGCTCCAGGCGCGGCGACGGCAGTCGCGTGGAGTTTATGCCTTCGAACACGATGTTCTCCAGCGCGCCGTCGGGCGTATCCACCAGCCTGCAACTGGTCACGACGACACGGGCTCCCCGCCAGGCCTGCATCTTATCGACCGTGACCTTGAGCTCTGACCATGTCGCCAGCGGGTGGCCGGCGATCAGTCCGGCCTCGAACTGGTTGGGCGTCAGCAGATCGGCGAGCGGGACGAGTTCGTTGCAGATGCAAGCGGCAACGTCATCGGGCACGAACACCCCGACATGGGAATCTCCCATCACCGGATCGCAGATGTAGGTGATGGCGGGATTGAGTTGTCGGGCGCGTTTGACGAAGGCCGCCACCACCTCGCCGTTGGCGCGCGAGCCGAGGTAGCCGGACACGATGTAGCGGCTGGTTTCGATCAGCCCGCGTTCTTCGATCCCGCGCAGCAGTTCGCTGACCAGCTCGGCGTCCAGCACCCGGCCGCGCGTGCTTCCGAGGCCCGGATGATTGGAGAGCAGCGTCGTCGGCACCGCCGCCACGTTCAATCCATGCGCTTGCATCGGTAGGACAGCGGCGCTGTTGCCGACGTGGCCGTGCGCAACCTGGCTCTGGATCGAGATGATGGACGTCGTCATCGGCGTCGTTCCGTGGTTCATTTCACCGCCGCCTCGGTGGCGGAGCGATCGGCTGTCGCGCGATAAGGCATGCGGCCGTTGAGCACAACATAGGCGAGTCCGCCGATCAGCAAGCCCCAGAATGCGCCGCCGATGCCGAGCAGCTTGAGGTTCGCGGCCGAGGCCAGGAACGTGATCAATGCCGCCTCGCGTGAGGTCGGGTCTGCCATCGCCCCGGCAAGGCTGCCGCCGATGGTGCCGAGCAGAGCCAGACCGGCGAGGGTGGTGATGAAGGTGGCGGGAAACGCCATGAACACCGCAGCAAGCGTCACGCCGAATACGCCGACTAGCACATAGAAACAGCCCGCCGCGATGCCGGCAATCCATCTCTTGGACGGGTCTTCGTGGGCCTCCCGGCCGGTGGCGATCGCAGCCGTGATCGCCGCGATATTGAAGGCGTGCGAACCGAACGGCGCCATGATCAGCGAGCCGAGACCGGTGACGGTGACGATCGGATTGGCGCTGGTCTTGAACCCGTCGTTCCGCAGCACCAGCATCCCCGGCATGTATTGACCGGTGAGCGTGATCAGGAACAGCGGCAATGCGACCGACAGCAGCGCATTCAGCGAAAACTCCGGCATGCTGAACACCGGCGCCGCAAAGACGAGTTTGAGCCCGGACAGATCGACGCGACCTTGCGTCAGCAAGAACGTAAGGCCGAGCAGCAGAATGCCGACCACGGCGTAGCGCGCGGAGAAGCGCTTGAACGCGACGTAAGCGGCAATCAGCAAGCCGACCAGCCACGGATCGACGCTGGCGCCGCCGAAAGCTCCAATCCCGAACTGCAGCAGAATGCCGGCAAGCAGGCCCGAGGCGATCCCGGGCGGAATCAGACGGATCACCTTTTCGAAATAGCCGGACAGGCCGAGCACGACGAACGCCGCCGCTGAGATCATGTAGGCGCCGATCGCCTCGGCATAAGGCGTCGTCGCCAGCGCGGTCACCAGAAATGCCGCCGCCGGCGTCGACCACGCGGTGATGATTGGCTCACGATAGTGCAGGCTCAGCAACAATCCGGTTAGTCCAACGCCGATCGAAATCGACCAGACCCAGGATGCCGTCAGCTCGGGGCTGAGGCCAGCTATCTTGGCAGCCTGAAACACCAGGATGAACGTGCCACCGTAGTTGACGATCACCGAGATCATGCCGGCGATAACCGGGTGGGTGAGGTCGCCGAGGCGGATCGGAGAAGGCGGGGGGCGGGATGGCATGCGGTCGACAATCCTCTGCTGGAAGCGAGGCGAGCTGGATGGATTGACATCTAGCCATCAGGTGGCCTGATGTGCCCGGCCATTCTCCGTCACAAGGGCAGACCAATTGTTCAAGCACTCCCAGCTCGAATCCGTCAAAGCGTGGGTCGCGCATCCGGCTCATGCCGCGATGCCGCTGCACGCGCGAGTGCAGCGAGCCATCCGCCAGCTGATCGTCGATGGGGCGCTGGGCGCAGGCAAGCCGTTGCCGGCATCGCGCGCGCTTGCTCATTCGCTCGGAGTGTCGCGCGATACGATCGAAATCGCCTATGGCCAGCTTCACGCCGAGGGCTTCATCGAGCGGCGGGTGGGCAGCGGTAGCTTCGTTGCGGAGATGACGGAATTCACGCCGGGCCGCCGTCTCGCGCAGCGGGACGCGCTACTCGGCAACCAAGCGCCGAAGCTCAGCAAGCGCGGAGCCGCGATGTTCGGCAGCGGCGGCATTCGTGAGCAGCTGTTGCCGAGGCCGTTCGTCCATGGCGTGCCGGAAACGCGGACATTTCCACTTCAGCTCTGGGAGCGGCTAGAGCGCCAGGTCCGCAAAGAGCTGGGGGCGCAGACCCTGCTTCATTGCGATCCGCAGGGCAGCGAGCCGCTGCGCCGCGCCATCGCCGACTATGTCAACCTCGAACGCGGTGCTCGCGCCTCGGCGGATCGCGTCCTGGTGCTCACCAGTTCGCAGCAGGCGCTGTCGCTGTGCGCGAATATGCTGCTCGATCCCGGCGACCGGATCTTCATCGAAGATCCGGCCTATTACGGCGCGCGCAAAGCATTCGATGCCGCAGGCGTGGAGTGCGTTCCGATTCCGGTCGACCGTCAGGGTCTCAGCGTCGACCAGATCACGGCCCAGCCGCGCCGGGCCAAGGCGGTGTTCCTTACGCCGTCCCACCAGTTTCCGACCGGCGCGACGCTGGCGCTGGACCGCCGCATCGCACTGATCGAATGGGCGGCGCGGCACCAGGCGTGGATCATCGAAGACGACTACGACAGCGAATTCCATTACGCCGGCAAGCCGACGGCGTGCGTGCAAGGTCTCGATCCTCACGACCGGACCATTTACATCGGCACCTTCACCAAATCGCTGTTTCCGGGCCTGCGGATTGGATACGTCGTGTTGCCGCCGCAGCTCGTCAAGCCGATGACGGTTGCGCGCACGCTGCTGGATGGTCACAGTGCCACGATGGCGCAGCTGACGCTCGCGCGGTTCATGGAGGGCGGCCATTTCGGCGCGCATGTCCGCACCATGCGCGGTGTCTATGCGACGCGCCTGGACGTCCTCGTCCGCCTCGTCCGCAAACATCTGTCCGGCCTTGTCGAGCCGCGCGTTCCGGTCGGCGGCCTGCAACTCCCCTGCGTGCTGACGTCTGACTTGACGGAGCGAACTGCGGTCGCAGCCGCACACAGCGTCGGGATTGAGGTGCTCGGGCTGTCGGGGCTGCATCATGCCCGCGACGGCGAGGCCGGCTTCCTGATGGGCTTTGCTGCGTACACGCCGCTGGAAATCGAAGGCGCCGTGAAGAAGCTCGCCAAAGCGCTTCGGGCGGCGATCAAACCCTAACTGCGCGGCGCGTGGCTCTGCCAGGAATTGGTCGGCTGTCGCCACCGGAAATGGCGGGAAGAACCAGACCGCGCCCGTGCTAAATATTGATCACCGGTGTAACCGCGGACCAACATTGGAAGACTGCCGGCCAGCCTCATCGATCGGAGGCGGATGGATACGATGCCTACCAACCTCGAGCTTTCACCGGACGAGATCGCACGCTTCGGCGCGGATCCCGCCGCTGTCTTTGCCGCCAATCTGACGGTGGTCCGCGAGCGCATCGCGGCCGCTTGCGATCGCTGTGGACGCAGCCTCGCGGATGTTCGTCTTTTGCCCGTCACCAAGACGGTGCCGGCGAATGTGCTTCGCCTGGCCTATGCGGCCGGAATCTCAGAGTTTGGTGAAAACAAGCTGCAGGAGGCCCGTGACAAGCGCGCTGTGCTTGCGGATCTGCCGATCCGCTGGTCGATCATCGGCCACCTTCAGACTAACAAGGTGAAGTATCTCGTCCGGTTCGCTTCCGAATTCCACGCGCTCGATAGTCTGCGGCTGGCCGACGAACTCAATCGTCGCCTTGATGCGGAGGGGCGGGATCTCGACGTGTTCGTGCAGGTGAACACCTCCGGCGAGGCAAGCAAATACGGCCTTGCACCCGGTGAGCTCGGCCTGTTTGTCGAGCGTCTGTCCGACTATCCGCGGCTCAAGCCACGCGGCCTGATGACGCTGGCGGTCTTCAGCGCCGACGTAGAACGTGTCCGCGGCTGCTTCCGGCTGCTGCGCGATCTGCGGGATCGCATCGTGAAGATCCATCCCGACCTGACGCAACTGTCGATGGGGATGTCCGGCGATTTCGAGGTCGCGATCGAGGAGGGGGCGACCGTGGTGCGGGTCGGGCAGGCGATCTTTGGCGCGCGGCCGACTACCGACAGGTTCTATTGGCCGCAGGCAAACTTCGATCGGTAGTTCGGCAGACCGAACCTCAGCGCGGTTCTTCTTTGCGCGGCTTGCGCTTGGCGCGTTGCCGGACGTCGTCGATGCGTCCTTCGGCGGTGTCGCGGAACAGGGCGGCGCGGACCAGCAGCATCAGCGTCACCGGCGTGGTGATGGTGACGAAGCCCAGGATCAGCACCTCGTGCAGCAGCGGCCGCATCTGCAGCAGGGAGAAGCACAGCATCGACGCGGCGACGATGAAAGCGGTACCGAGCGTGGTGCCAAGGGTCGGCGCGTGGGCGCGCTGGTAGAAGCCGCGCAGCCGCAGCAGTCCGATCGATCCGATCAGCGTGATGCCGGCGCCGAACAGCAGCAGCAGCGCTACGATCCATGCCGCCCAGGCTGGAAGATCCGCCGCGTGGGTCATTCGATCACCTCGCCGCGCATCAGGAATTTCGACAGGGCCACGGTGCCGACGAAGCCGAGCAGGGCGATGATCAGCGCCGCTTCGAAATACACGTCGGTGCCGGTGCGGATGCCGACGGTCAGCATCAGCAGCATGGCGTTGACGTATAGCGTGTCCAGCCCAAGCACGCGGTCCTGCGCGCGGGGGCCAACCAGCATCCGATAGGCAGCGCAGGCCATGGCGAGGGCGAGCATCACCTGCGCAATCACGACCGACCAGGTCAGCACCAGACTGCTCATTCGAAGATCTCCAACAGCAGACGCTCGTAGCGTCCCTTAATGCGCTCGACCCACTCGCTCTCGTCGACCAGATCCAGCACGTGAAGCTGCAGCACGCCGGTCTCCCGGGTGAAGTTCACCCACAGCGTGCCGGGCGTCGAGGTGATGATGCAAGCCAGCACCGCGAGCCCCTGACGGCTGCGAAGATCGAGCGGGATATCGACGAAGCCGGAGGTGATGTTGTCGCGCTGGCCGCCGAGGATGATGCTGGCGACCGCGATATTGGACCGCACCACGTCGATCAGGACCAAACCGGTCAGCCGGATGATCGCGCCTGGATTGCGGACACGGTCGGAGTCAGATTGCAGCAGGCTGAGCAGCCAGCCGCCGATCAACGCGAACAGGCTGCCGAGCAGGATCGGTCCGAGCGCGATGCTCTGGCTCAGCCACAGCCACATCGCCAGCAGGCACAGCGAAATCAGCGGGAAGGGCAGCACCCTGTTCATGAGCCGCCTCCGGTCTTCACCCGCGTCGCAACCGGCGCCAGCACACTGTCGGTATAGGCGGCCGGCGCATGCAGCGAATTGGCCGCGCCCTGCATGTAGGTCATCGCTGCCTGCGGCTGCACGGTCATCGCCGCACAGCCGAGGAGCAGGAGTGCGATCGGGACGATCTCCGCAAGCCGCACCCGCGGATCGGCCCGCTCGCTGGGCGTCCACAGCGTGCGGATGCCGGCGCGGGTCATCGCGATCAGCATGGTGAGACCGGACGCCATCAGCAGAGCCAGCAGCGTCCAGTGCAGCGGCGAGATGCTGCTGCCGGTGTCTTCGCCGAGCAGCGCTGTCAGCATCGCGAATTTGGCGATGAAGCCCGACACAGGCGGCAGGCCGGCGATCACTGCGGCGCAACCCACGAAGCACCAGCCGAGGATCGCCATCGAGGCGGGGATCACCATCCCGACTTCCTCAGCGTCCGGATCGTCAGGCATGTCTTCGCCGTAGGCTTCGCGCGTCACCGCCAGCATGTCGGCACCGGGATCGCGGCCGCGTTCCAAAAGCTCGATCAGCATGAAGAACGCGGCGATCGCGAGTGTCGAACTCACCAGATAGAACAGCGCCGAGGCTGTGACCGCAGGCTTGCCGGATGCGGCCGCGACCGCCAGCACGGTGCCGGACGACACCAGCACCGCGTAGCCGGCGAGCCGCGAGATTTCCTGCGATGCCAGCGCGCCGATCAATCCGAACAGAATGGTAGCGATACCGGCGGCGATCAGCCACTCGCTGCCGAACAGCGCCGAAGCGCCGCTGCCGGCGCCGAAGAACAGCAGCGACAGTCGCAGCAGGATGTAGATGCCGACCTTGCTCATGATCGCGAAGATCGCCGCGACCGGCGCCGCTGCGGCCGCATAGGTGGTCGGCAGCCAGAAGCACAGCGGCCACATCCCGGCCTTCACCATGAAGGCGACGCCGAGCACGGCGGCGCCGGCTTCGAGCAGCGCCCGATCCTCCGCCGGCACCTGCGGAATCCGGATCGCCAGATCGGCCATGTTGAGCGTGCCGGTGACCGCGTAGATCAGGCTGACACCGATCAGGAACAGCACAGAAGCCGTTAGGTTGATGGCGATGTATTGCAGGCCGGCCCGCACCCGCGCTTGTCCGGAGCCGTGCAGCACCAGGCCGTAGGACGCGGCCAGCAGCAGCTCGAAGAACACGAACAGGTTGAACAGATCGCCGGTCAGGAAGGCGCCGTTCAGCCCCATCAGCAGGAACTGCATCAGCGAATGGAAATGTGCGCCGACCCGATGCCACCGCGCTGTCGCGAAGATCGTCGACGCGAAGGCGAGCACGCTGGTGAGCGCCAGCATCAGCGCTGACAGCCGGTCCGCCACCAGCACGATCGCGAACGGCGCCGGCCAGTCGCCGAGACGGTACACCGCGATCGGCGCCGCGCCGGTCGCGGTCGGAAGATCCGCGGCGCGCATCAAGAGCAGCGCGATGATGCCCATGATCACGATCGAGGCGAGATTGGCGAACGCCTTGATCTGCTGATAGCGCTCGTCGATCAGCAGCATCGCCGCGCCGACGAACAGCGGCAGTAGGATCGGCAGGATGATCAGATGGTCGGTCCAGCTTGTCATTCGTGGTCCCGGCCGTCGACGTGGTCATTTCCGGTCAGGCCGCGCGACGCCAGCAGCACCACCAGGAACAGCGCCGTGGTGGCGAAGCTGATGACGATGGCGGTGAGCACCAGCGCCTGCGGCAGCGGATCGGCGAACGCCTGAGGATCCGCGATCTGTCCCTTCTCCAGCACGGCGGCGGCGCCGACCTTGAGGCGTCCCATGCTGAAGATGAACAAATTCACCGCGTAGGACAGCAGCGCCAGGCCGATGATCACCTGGAAGGTGCGCGGCCGCAGCAGCAGCCAGACCCCGCAGCCGGTCAGCACGGCGATGGCCAATGAGACGATCAGTTCCATCGGCTGGCCTCGGGCGTTGCGGCGCGGCCGCCGGAAGGACGGCGATGGCCGCGGATCGATTGGTGGGCCAAGGCGAGCAGCATCAGCGCGGTCGCGCCGACCACCAGCGAGAATACGCCGAGGTCGAACAGCGCCGCGCTGGCGAGCGGCACCTTGCCGATCAACGGGATCTCGGCGTAGGCAAAGGCGGATGTGAGGAACGGACGTGCCAGCGGCAGCGCCGCGGCGCCGGTGAACAGCGCCAGCAGCAGACCGATGGCGATCCAACGCAGCGGATGGATGCGTAGCCGCGCTTCAATCCAGCGGGCGCCGCCCGCCATGTATTGCAGGATCAGAGCGGCCGCCATCGCGATGCCGGCAACGAAGCCTCCGCCGGGCTGATCATGACCGCGCAGCAATAGATACATCGCAGTGATGAAAATGAACGGAAACAACAGCTGCATGATCATCGCCGGCACTGCGAGATAATCGGCGATGGTGTCGCCCTTGCGGCGATCGGCGTCGGCGTCGTCGTGCTCGTCCTGCAGCCGTTGCTGCTCGGGGATGTCGATGCTGTCGGCGGCGGGGCGGAAGCGGCGGAGCAGGGCGAACACCGTCAGCGCCACCACCGCCAGCACGGTGATTTCGCCGAGCGTATCGAAGCCGCGGAAGTCGACCAGGATGACGTTGACGACGTTGGTGCCGCCGCCGTCCGCGTAGGCATGGCGCATGAAGAACTGCGCGATGCTATCCGGCGCGGCGCGGGTCATCACCGCATAGGCCAGCAGCGCGACGCCGATGCCGGCGGCCGCTGCAATCGCGAGGTCGCGGATCCGCTGCACACGCTTGAGCACGCTGCGGTTGGCGGTGATCTCGCCGGTCTCGAGCTGCTTCGGCAGCCAGCGCAGCCCGAGGAGCAACAACACCGTGGTGACGATCTCGACGCCGATCTGGGTCAGCGCCAGGTCCGGCGCAGAGAACCACACGAAGGTGAGGCAGGTGGTCAGTCCCGATCCCCCGATCAGGATCAGCGCCGCCAGCCGGTGGAATTTGGCCACGGCCGTGCCGCCGAGTGCACAGGCAATGCCGACCGTCCACACCACGGCGAGCGCCGGATCGAGATCGTTGAACGCGACCGGCGCGATGCCGAGACCGCGCATCAGCACTGGTCCTGCAGCTGCAATCAACGCGACGCAAACCAGCAGAAGCAATTGCGGCTGCAGCCGGCGGGTGCCGAACACCCGTTCAATTGCACGGGCCCAGCGCCACGACACCGTCACCAGCACGAGGTCGAACACCCGCTGGGTCTTGAAGCGGCCGGCGAACAGCGAGCTCGTCAGCCCCTGCTGCAAGGGCTCGCGCAACATCACGTACAACAGAACGCCGCCGATCAGCGCGATCACGCTCATCAGCAGCGGCCAGTTGAAGCCGTGCCAGACCGCGAGGCTGTAATACGGCGTCGCCGCGCCGAGGACCGCATGCACCGCGAGCTGCAGGAACGGTCCGATCGTCAGCGACGGCACGATGCCGACCACCAGACAAGTCAGCACCAGCAGTTCGACCGGAAACCGCATCCAGCGCGGCGGCTCGTGCGGCGTGCGGGGCAGGTCGACCGGCGGCGGGCCGAAGAACACTTCGCGGATGAAGCGCAGCGAATACGCCACCGTGAACATGCTGGCGAGAGTGACGATATAGGGCAGGGCGTCGTCGAGCAGCGAACCGTCATGGGTCTCGATCGTTTCGGCGAAGAACATCTCCTTGGACAGGAAGCCGTTCAGCAGCGGTACGCCGGCCATCGCCGAAGCGGCGACAATCGCCAGCGCGCCGGTCTTCGGCATGAACTTCCAGAGACCGCTGAGCCGGCGCAGATCGCGTGTGCCGGTCTCGTGGTCGATGATGCCCGCCGCCATGAACAGCGACGCCTTGAAGGTTGCGTGGTTGAAGACGTGGAAGATCGCGGCCACCAGCGCCAGCGGACGGTCGAGGCCGATCAGCAGCGTGATCAGGCCGAGATGGCTGATGGTCGAGTAGGCGAGCAAGCCCTTCAGGTCGCGCTGGAACACTGCGAGGTAGGCGCCGACGATGAAGGTGGCGAGGCCGGTGGTGCCAACGATCCACAGCCATTCATTGGTGCCGCCGAGCACCGGCCACAGCCGCACCAGCAGGAACACGCCGGCTTTCACCATGGTGGCGGAGTGCAGATAGGCGGAGACCGGCGTCGGCGCCGTCATCGCCCGCGGCAGCCAGAAGTGGAACGGAAACTGTGCGCTCTTGGTCAGCGCGCCGAGCAGGATCAGGATCAGCGTCGGCACGTACAGCGCGTGGGCTCGGACTTCGGTGCCGGCTGCCAGCACGGCGTCGAGGTCGTAGCTGCCGACAATATGGCCGAGCACCACGACGCCGGCGAACAGGCACAGCCCGCCGGTGCCGGTGATGGTCAGCGCGACGCGGGCGCCTTCACGCGCCGCGGCGTTGTGGTGCCAGTAGCCGATCAGCAGAAACGAGAACAGGCTGGTGAGCTCCCAGAAGAACACCAGCTGGATCAGATTGCCGGACAGCACGATGCCCAGCATCGCGCCCATGAAGCCCTGCAGGAAGGAGAAGAACCGCGGCACCGGGTCCGACGGCGACATGTAGTAGCGCGCGTACAGCACGACGAGGGCGCCGATCGCTGTGATCAGGCAGGCGAACGCCCAGGCGAAGCCGTCCAGCCGCAGCGTGAAGTTCAGGCCGAACTGCGGCAGCCAGTCGAGCTGATAGCGGATCGGCGCAGCATCGGCACCGGGATACAGCGGCACCAACAGGAACAGACAGCCAAGCGCGACGGCCGCCGCGAGCCACGCCTCGGCATTACGCGCGTTGGCAGGCAGCAGCGCCGCAAGCAGGCTGCCGGCGAACGGGAGAAGGATCACCGCGAGAAGAAAGACGTTCTGCGGCATTCCTCGGTCCTTCCAATCCTGTTCGTCGCTCCGCAGCCCTTTCGGCAACGTTCTTGGTCACGATTCATTTTATGGGGTTCGAAGGCGCCCGGAGCAAGACCAATGAGCCAGATTGGCTGGCCGCGATGACCATTCAGGCCCGCCGCTGGCGGTCCGAAACGTCGCACCAAGCCTGCGTGGACTGATACCGCGGTGCGCCCGTCCTGACGGGGCCCGTGCTCTTGAGGATTCGTAGTTTGGTGACGGCGCGGACATTCGTCGGTCCGACGTCGGTGCGACGTTTTACCCCACGTTTCGCCGGTCCAGCGGCAGGCTCGCGACGGTCGGCGCAAAGACGTCCGCAGGCGATCGCTGCACAGTGAGACCGCACCGCGAGTCGGTGTGGATTGTCGGCAGCGGCGAGGGCGCCGCAGGCGACGAACGAGTGAATGAAGGAGCTTCTCGAGTGGACATTCCGCGGATCTTTACCGTCAGCGAAAGCGCGCATCGCATCCACAATCCGTTCACGGCCGAGAAGCTCGCGGCGCTCGGCGCTTCGCTGCGGATGGAGCCGGGGACCCGCGTGCTCGATCTCGGCAGCGGGTCGGGCGAGATGCTGTGCACCTGGGCCCGCGATCACGGGATCAGCGGCACCGGGATCGACATGAGTCCATTGTTCACCGCGCAAGCCCAGCTCCGCGCCCGCGAACTCGGCGTCGCCGATCGGGTTACGTTTGTTCATGGCGATGCCGCCGGCTATGTCGCCGATGCGAAAGTCGGCGTGGCGGCCTGCGTCGGTGCCACCTGGGTCGGCGGAGGCGTCGGGGGCACGATCGAGCTGCTCGCGAAGAGCCTACAGGACGGCGGCCTCATCCTGATCGGCGAGCCCTACTGGCTGCGATTGCCGCCGACCGAGGAGGTCGCCCAGGGTTGCCGTGCCCAGGCGAGCTCGGACTTCCTGCTGCTTCCGGATCTGATCGCGTCGTTCGACGCGCTGAATTACGACGTCGTCGAAATGATGCTGGCCAGTCAGGACAGCTGGGACCGGTACGAGGCCGCCAAGTGGCTCACCATGCGCCGATGGCTCGATGCCAATCCCGACGACGAGTTCGCGCCCGAAGTTCGTGCCGAGCTGACCACGTCGCCGGAACGCTACACGCGGTACGGCCGCGACTACCTGGGCTGGGGCGTGTTTGCGCTTATGGCTCGGTGAGCCAGCCTCGATCGGCTTCCAGCCCAAAGCGGTTGCACTGCCGTGAGCCAAGCCCGGGGAAATCCGGCGAGGGGCCTCCAAGCGGTCCGCGCGTCTGGGCTACCGGCCGCCGATCGACGGAGCAGCTTCCGTCGTCGCTCTGGTCCGGCATGGTCCGGCGTGGACCTGATGGCTGGGCCGCCGCAGCTGCCGGACGTCGTTCGCGACAACCGGATCCGGCCGGCGACGCCGCATGCTGCAGGTTCGGACGTCGAGACTGGCGGAGCTTGAAGGCGCGATTTGATCGGGCAGCAGCAACACATTGCAGCGTCCGGCTGGTCGTATTCCCCAATCCGTAATTCGCATAAGGTATATTATGGAATATATCGATACATGAGATTTGCCAGATGCTTGTCTGGCATACACAAAGTTCTGCGTGCGCAACGCTTCTTGGCTCTGGGTTTCCGTTTAGTCGACGCCTCGAAGCCGCGAACATCTAGACCTTGGTCTCCGAATGATCGCTGCAGCATCGACGCCGCGGCCAAGTTACAGCGCGCGGTCATGCGTGCGGCTCGGTCATGACGCGGCCTTGGCAGGCTCAGCCGCGCCTCCGGAAGCCTGCGCGACGGTCGTCCCAAGCCGTCTGCCGGTCGTGCATCGCTCGGACCTGGTGCTTCTTGCAGGCTCCGGTGCCGACCGGTCCGTCTCGGTCCCAGCGCGCCAGGCCGTCCGGCCACAACCTTGGTCCGGTCGATGGCCCGGCCATCCACCGGCGGCTCAAAATCGCTTGACCGGACCAGCCGAAATGATGACCAAGGGCGCGTCGACATTTCGGGTGCGTTCTCACAAAAAGACCACGCGGGCAGGAGGAAGCGAGATGAGTTTTTCACGCAGGAGCTTGTTGAAGGCGTCGGCGGCGGCAGCCGCGATCGGTGGCATCGGTGCGCCTTGGGTGGCACGGGCCGCTGAGGCCGAATTCAAGTACAAATACGCCAACAACCTGCCCGACACCCATCCGCTCAATGTTCGCGCCCGCGAGATGTCGGCAGCGATCAAGGCCGAGACCGACGGCAAGGTCCAGATCGACGTTTTCCCGAACAATCAGCTCGGCTCCGACACCGACATGCTGAGCCAGATTCGCGCCGGCGGCGTCGAGTTCTTCACGCTGTCGGGCCTGATCCTGTCGACCCTGGTGCCGGCGGCATCGATCAACGGCATCGGCTTCGCGTTCCCGGACTATGAGACCGTCTGGAAGGCCATGGATGGCGAGCTCGGCGGCTACGTCCGCGGCGAGATCCAAAAGGCCGGACTGATGGTGATGGACAAGATCTGGGACAACGGCTTCCGCCAGACCACGTCCTCGACCAAGCCGATCAACGGCCCGGACGACTTCAAGGGCTTCAAGATTCGCGTGCCGGTGTCGCCGCTGTGGACCTCGATGTTCAAGGCGTTCGATGCAGCCCCCGCCTCGATCAATTTCAGCGAAGTCTATTCGGCGCTGCAGACCAAGGTGGTCGAAGGCCAGGAAAACCCGCTGGCGCTGATCTCGACCGCCAAGCTGTACGAAGTGCAGAAGTACTGCTCGCTGACCAACCACATGTGGGACGGCTTCTGGTTCCTGGCCAACCGTCGCGCCTGGGAGAAGCTGCCGCCGGACGTGCGCACGATCGTTGCCAAGCACATCAATGCCGCCGCGGTGAAAGAACGCGAAGACACCGCCAAGCTCAATGCCACGGTCAAGGAAGAGCTGACCGCCAAGGGCCTGCTGTTCAATCAGCCGCCGGTGATGCCGTTCCGCGACAAGCTGCGCAGCGCCGGCTTCTACGCCGAGTGGAAAGGCAAATACGGCGATCAGGCGTGGTCGCTGCTCGAGAAGTCCGTCGGCAAGCTGGCGTAACGGCTGGCCGATATGGCGAGCGCCGACGCTTCCCAGCTCACCGCCGGTGAACGGCTCCACGCGCCGCAGCGTAAGACGCTGATCGGCGCGCTGGAGGCTGGGCTCGGCCTGTTGGTCGAGATTCCGGCGGCGATCCTGGTCGTCGTCGAGGTCGTCGTGCTGTTCGCCGGCGTGGTATCTCGCTACGTCTTCCACAGTCCGCTGATCTGGTCCGACGAGATGGCGTCGATCCTGTTTCTGTGGCTGGCGATGTTCGGCGCGGCGGTCGCATTCCGTCGCGGCGAACACATGCGGATGACAGCGATGGTGGCGGGGGCCTCCCCGCGCCTGCGCGCTTGGCTCGATCTGGTCGGCATCTGCGCGGCACTGGCGTTCCTGCTGCTGATCGCCGCGCCGGCCTACGAATACGCCTACGAAGAAAGCTACATCACCACGCCGGCGCTATCGCTCGCCAACAGCTGGCGCGCCGCGGCGCTGCCGGTCGGCATCGCGCTGATGGCGCTGTTCGCAGCTCTGCGGCTGATCCGGTTCGGTGATCTCAAGCTGGTGTTCGGCGCGGCGCTGACCGTCGCGCTGCTGATCGGTGCGTTCTGGCTGGCGCAGCCGCTGTTCAAGCCGCTCGGCAACCTCAATCTGGTGATCTTCTTCGTCGGCGTGGTGGCCACTTGCGTGTTCGCCGGCGTGCCGATCGCGTTCGGTTTCGGCCTGGCGATCTACGGCTACCTGGCGCTGACCACCACGACGCCGCTGCTGATCCTGGTCGGGCGGATGGACGAGGGCATGAGCCACCTCATCCTGCTGTCGGTGCCGCTGTTCGTCTTCCTTGGCCTGCTGATCGAGATGACCGGCATGGCGCGGGCGATGGTGGCGTTTCTCGCCAGCCTGCTCGGCCACGTCCGCGGCGGCCTGCATTACGTGCTGGTCGGCGCGATGTATCTGGTGTCCGGCATCTCCGGCTCCAAGGCCGCCGACATGGCCGCGGTGGCGCCGGTGCTGTTTCCCGAGATGAAGGAGCGCGGCGCGAAGCCGGGCGATCTGGTCGCCCTGCTCTCCGCCACCGGCGCCCAGACCGAGACCATTCCGCCGAGCCTGGTGCTGATCACCATCGGCTCGGTCACCGGCGTTTCGATCTCCGCGCTGTTCACCGGCGGCCTGCTGCCCGGCGTTGTGCTGGCGATCATGCTGTGCGGCCTGGTGTGGTGGCGCTATCGCGGCGAAGACCTCAGCCATGTCAAACGCGCGCGCGGCAGCGAGATCGGTAAGGCCTTCATCGTCGCCCTACCCGCGCTGGCGCTGCCGTTCGTGATCCGCGCCGCCGTGGTCGAAGGCGTCGCTACCGCCACCGAAGTTTCGACCATCGGCATCGTCTATGCCGTGGTGGTCGGCATCCTGGTGTACCGCAAGTTCGATTGGCGCCGGCTGCGGCCGATGCTGGTCGAGACCGCGGCGCTGTCGGGGGCCATTCTGCTGATCATCGGCACCGCCACCGGCATGGCCTGGGGCCTTACGCAGTCCGGCTTCTCGCGGGCGCTCGCTGCGGCGATGACCGGCCTGCCCGGTGGCTCCGCCACGTTCCTGGCGGTGTCGATCGTTGCCTTCGTCATCCTGGGCAGCGTGCTGGAAGGCATCCCGGCGATCGTGCTGTTCGGGCCGCTGCTGTTTCCGATCGCCCGCGCCGTCGGCATCCACGAGGTGCACTACGCCATGGTGGTGATCCTGGCGATGGGCATCGGATTGTTCGCGCCGCCGTTCGGCGTCGGCTATTATGCCGCCTGTGCGATCGGCCGCGTCGATCCCGCCGAAGGCATGCGCCCGATCTGGGGATATATGCTGGCGCTGCTGATCGGCTTGATCGTGGTCGCGGCGATCCCGTGGATCTCGATTGGATTCTTGTAGAGGCGCTGCGGGGAGAACGCAGCGGCGCCGTCGTGAAGTGAGAGGCAGGTCGTCATGAGCACCCCGCAAGGTCATTACAGCATCGGTCTGGACAAGACCCCGGCCAACTTCGTGCCGCTGTCACCGCTGAGCTTCCTGGAGCGCACCGCCAACGTCTATCCGGAGCTGACCTCCGTGGTGTACGAAGGCCGGCACTACACCTGGAAAGAAACCCGCGCGCGCTGCCGCCGCTTCGCCTCCTGGCTGACCCGGAGCGGCATCGGCCGGGGCGACACCGTGGCGGTGATGCTGCCCAACGTGCCGGCGATGGTCGAAGTGCACTTCGCGGTGCCGATGGCTGGCGCGGTGCTGAACGCGCTGAACATCCGGCTCGATGCCGCGGCGATCGCGTTCCAACTCGATCACGGCGGCGCCAAGATCATCCTGGTCGATCCGGAGTTTTCCAGCGTCGTCGCCGAAGCGCTGAAGCTGATGACCAAGCCGAAGCCGCTGGTGATCGACGTCGACGACAAGATGTTTCCCGGCAGCCACCGTATCGGCGAACTCGAATACGAATATGCCGTCGCGTCCGGCGATCCGACCTTTGTCGGCCATCGGCCCGAGGATGAGTGGGACGCGATCTCGCTCGGCTACACCTCCGGCACCACCGGCAATCCGAAGGGCGTCGTCACGCATCATCGCGGCGCGTATCTCAACGCCGTCAGCAACATTCTCGCCGGCAATCTCGGCCAGCATCCGGTGTATCTGTGGACGCTGCCGATGTTCCACTGCAACGGCTGGTGCTTCCCGTGGACGATCGCAGCCGCGGCCGGTATCAACGTCTGCCTGCGCAAGGTCGATCCGGCCAAGATCTTTGAGCTGATCCCGAAGCACGGCGTCACCCACATGTGCGGCGCGCCGATCGTCTACAACGCCCTGATCAATGCACCGGAGGCGCCGAAGGGGCCTGCGACGAAGCCGGTCATCGGCCTAATCGCCGGCGCGGCGCCGCCGATGGCGGTGTTGGCGGGCGCCGAGACCATCGGCATCAAGCTGACGCATGTATACGGCCTCACTGAAGTATACGGCCCCGCCTCGGTCTGCGCCGAACAACCCGGCTGGGACGATCTGCCGGTCGCCGAGCGCGCCAAGCTGAAGCGCCGGCAGGGGGTGCCCTACCCGATGCAGGAAGCCGTCACCGTGCTCGATCCGGAGACGATGCAGGAGGTGCCGCGCGACGGCGAGACCATCGGCGAGGTGATGTTCCGCGGCAACATCGTGATGAAGGGCTATCTGAAAAACGAGAAGGCCACCAAGGAAGCGCTCGCCGGCGGCTGGTTCCACACCGGCGATCTCGGCGTGCTCGACGCCGACGGCTACGTCATCATCAAGGACCGCTCCAAGGACATCATCATCTCGGGCGGCGAGAACGTGTCGTCGGTCGAGGTCGAGGACGTCCTCTACAAGCACCCGGCGATCCTGTTCGCCGCCGTCGTAGCCAAACCCGATCCAAAATGGGGCGAAGTCCCCTGCGCCTTCGTCGAACTGAAGGACGGCGCCACCGCCACCGAAGCAGAGATCATCGCCTATTGCCGCGAACACCTCCCCGGCTTCAAGACGCCGAAGAGCATCGTGTTCTCGTCGATCCCCAAGACCTCGACCGGCAAGATCCAAAAATTCATGCTGCGCGATCAGGTGAAGTCGGCGAAGGCGATTTTGGAGTAGTTACTTCGCCCCAGTGTCATTGCGGGGGCGACCGCCAAGGACGCCCCACTCTCGTTCTTCATTCCGGGGCGCGCGCAGCGCGAACCCGGAATCCCGAGGTGTTGAGTAAGGCCGTGCATGTTTCAGATTCCGGGTTCGCTCGCTGTCGCGAGCGCCCCGGAATGACCGGTTGAGAGGTCAGCCGTCTATCTCCAACCGCATCCCGTCGAACCCGGGCACCACGCCCTCCGGCAGTTCTTTCCGCAGGGTCTCGTAGTCGATATCGGCGTGCATATTGGTGATCACGGCGCGCTTCGGTTTGAAGCGGGCGATCCATTTCAGCGCGGTTTCGATGTTGAAGTGGCTGGCGTGGTGCTTGTAACGCAGGCCGTCGATGATCCAGAGGTCGAGGCCTTCAAGGGCGCCGAAGCTCTGTTCGGGGATGTCGTGGACGTCGGGCGTGTAGGCCGCGCCGGCGATGCGATAGCCGAGCGCTGGGATATCGCCATGCTTCAGCAGAAACGCAGTCAGCGTCAGGTCGCCGCCGGCGCCTGCGATCGTCTTGCTGTCGCCGGCCTCGATCTCCCGCGACTCCAGGATCGCCGGATATGAGCTGCCCGGCGCCTGCTTGAAGCAGTAGGCGAAACGGTACAGCACGTGCTCTCCGGTCGATTGGTTGAGGTACACCGGGATGCGGCGCTTCATCGCCATCACCACGGAGCGCAGATCGTCGATGCCGTGGGTCTGGTCGGCGTGCTCATGGGTGAGGAACACCGCGTCGAGATGATCGACGTCGGCGCTGATCAGTTGCTCGCGCAGGTCTGGCGAGGTGTCGATCAGCACGCGGGTGATGCCCCCGTCCGGCGTGATGCGCTCCGCCAGCAGCGAGCAGCGCAGCCGCCGGTTCTTCGGGTTGGACGGGTCCGCGGCGCCCCAGCCGAGCGCGGGGCGCGGCACGCCGGCGGAGGAGCCCGAGCCGAGGATGGTGAGCGTCAGCGTCATGCGGCGACCCCGATTGTCAAAGGCGTCATGCGGCGGCGGGCGCCGGCACCTTGCCGAACAGGCGGAAGAAGTTCTCGGTCGTCTGGCGGGCGATCTCGTCGAGCGACACGCCGCGGACCTCGGCCAGCACCTTGGCGGTCTCGACCACATAGGCCGGTTCGTTACGCTTGCCGCGATATTTGCCCGGCGCCAGATACGGCGAGTCGGTCTCGACCATGACACGGTCGGCCGGCAGTTCGGCGGCGAGATCCCTCAGCGTCTGCGACTTCTTGAAGGTGAGAATGCCGGTGAAGGAGATCATCAGTCCGAGGTCGATGGCCTTCATCGCGAGATCGCGACCGCCGGTGTAGCAATGCAGCACCGCGCGAAAAGCTCCCTTCCCCATTTCGTCTTCGAGGATCTTGCCGCAATCCTCGTCCGCCTCGCGGGTGTGGATCACCAGCGGCAGTCCGGTCTCGCGCGCCGCCGCGATATGGGCGCGGAAGCCGCGCTCCTGCGCAGGCCGCGAGCCCATTTCGTAGAAGTAATCGAGCCCGGCCTCGCCGAACGCCACCACCTTCGGGTGCTGTGCCAGCTTCACCAGCTCATCGGCGGTGATGCCGTCTTCCTCGTCGGCATGATGCGGATGGGTACCGACCGAGCAGTACACGTTGGGAAATCGCTCGGCGATCGCCACCAGGTCGGGCAGCTTCTTGACGCGCGTCGAGATCGTCACCATCCGCCCCACTCCGCTCGCCTCGGCGCGGGCGACGATGCCGGCAAGATCGTCGGCAAAGTCGGGGAAGTCGAGATGGCAGTGGCTGTCGACCAGCATGGCGTCAGCTTGCCGCCGGCTCGACGTAGCGCGGGAAGATCGGCGCAGGGGCCGGCAGCGGCGTGCCCGGCACGATCCGGGTCGGCAGCGCCGCGAAGTTACGCGAACCTTCCGCAACGCCGAGGATGTCGAGCAGTTTCGCCGCCGAGGTCGGGATCGCCGGCTGCGCCAGGATCGCGATCTGCCGCAACACTTCGGCGGTGACGTACAGCACCGTCTTCTGCCGCGCCGGGTCGGTCTTGGCGAGCGCCCACGGCGCTTCACCGGCGAAGTAACGGTTGGCTTCCGCCACCACCGCCCACACCGCGTTCAGCGCTTGATGGATCTGCTGTGTCGCCATCGCGGTCCGCGCTTGCGCAATCATGGCGTCGGCCATCGCCAGGATGGCGCTGTCGGTCTCGCTGAACGCGCCATGCTCGGGCACTTTGCCGTCGCACTGCTTGGCGATCATGGTGAGCGAACGCTGCGCCAGATTGCCGAGATCGTTGGCTAGATCGGCGTTGATGCGGTTGACGATCGCCTCGTGATTGTAGCTGCCGTCAGAACCGAACGGCACCTCGCGCAGGAAGAAGTAGCGCACCTGATCGACGCCGTACTGGTCGGCCAGATTGAACGGGTCGACGATGTTGCCGACCGACTTCGACATCTTCTCGCCCTTGTTGAACAGGAAGCCGTGGGCGTAGACGCGCTTCTGGATCGGGATGCCCGCCGACATCAGGAACGCCGGCCAGTACACCGCATGGAAGCGGATGATGTCCTTGCCGATGACGTGAACGTCGGCCGGCCAGTAATGCCAGTTCTTGTCGGATTCATCCGGGAAGCCGACGCCGGTGATGTAGTTGGTCAGCGCGTCGACCCAGACATACATCACGTGCTCGGGATCGCCCGGCACCTTGACGCCCCAGTCGAAAGTGGTGCGCGACACCGACAGATCCTTCAGTCCGCCCTTGACGAAGCTGACCACCTCGTTGCGGCGCGCGTCGGGGCCGATGAAATCCGGCTGCTCCTCGTAGAGCTTCAGCAGTCTGTCCTGATAGGACGACAGTTTGAAGAAGTAGCTCTTCTCCTCGACCCACTCGACCGGCGTGCCTTGCGGGCCGCGGCGAACGCCGTCCTCGCCGACAACGGTTTCATCTTCGGCGTAATAGGCTTCGTCCCGGACCGAGTACCAGCCGGAATAGCTGTCGAGATAGATGTCGCCGCTGGCCTGCATCCGCTTCCAGATTTCCTGGACGGACGCGTGATGCTGCTCTTCGGAGGTGCGGATGAAACGGTCGTAGGAGATGCCGAAGCGATCATCCATGTCGCGGAAGCGGCCGGCATTGCGGGCGGCAAGCTCAGCCGGCGTCATCCCCTCGCGCTGCGCGGTCTGGATCATCTTCAGGCCGTGCTCGTCGGTGCCGGTCAGGAAGAACACGTCCTTGCCGTCGAGCCGCTGGAACCGGGCCAGCGCGTCGGTCGCGATCGCCTCATAGGCGTGGCCGATATGCGGCGCGCCGTTCGGATAGGAGATCGCCGTGGTGATGTAGAATGAATTTCGCTGCGCCATCTGCGCGGACGCCTTTCAAATCTGGATCGGTTGAGCGCGGCGGCGCTGACCATGCCGGGCGATCGATCGCCGGATCGGCGTCAGCGCACCGCCTCCGCGAGAAGCCCGAACACCGAAAATACCAGCGGTTTCCGCTCGAGATTGTAGGCTTCGGTGTCGCGTGCGGCGCGGCCGATCTTTTCCCATACCTCCGCCAGCCGTGCAAGGCGCGGCAGTTCCGCGTTCGGATCGGGCGTGCGCAGCCGCGCCGCGACCCAGCGGTCGACACCATCGACGAAGGCCTGCAGAGTCGCGCGATCGGTCCCGCCGATCGCATCGCCGAGCGCGTGCAACGCGCGGGGATCGACATTCGGCAGGCTGTCGAGCAGCGCGGTCGTGGTCTGCTGCAGCGACAACGCGCCGCCGCCCATCAGCATCAGCGCCCGCGCGACGCTGCCTTCGGAGGCCGCGGCCGCTTCGCCGAGCTGCGGATCATCGCGCTCGAGACCGGCCGCATCCGCCGCTGCGGCGATCACGTCAGCGGTCGCGAGCGGGCGCAGCATCAGCTTGCGGCATCGCGACTGGATGGTCGGCAGCACGCGCGCCGGCGCATTCGACAGCAGCAGGAACAGCGAGCGCTGCGGCGGCTCCTCGATCACCTTGAGCAGCGCGTTCGCCGAATTGGCATTCAGGTCGTCGACGGTGTCGACGATGCACACCCGCCAGCCGTCGATCGCCGCGGTGGCGCCAAAGAACGAGATCGTCTCGCGCGACTCATCGACGGTGATGACGTTGCGCAGCACGCCTTTGTCGTTGACCGAACGCTCCAGCGTCAGCAGCCCGCCATGGGCCTCGGCCGCGATATGGCGCGCCACCGGATGATCGGGGTCGATCGCCAGCGAGGCTGCGCTCTGCACCGCATCCGATTGCGGCTCGCGATGCGTCAGTACGAACCGCGCCATCCGGTACGCCAGCGTCGCCTTGCCGATCCCCTGCGCGCCACCGATCAACCAGGCATGCGCAATCCGGCCGCCGCGATAGGCGTCGAGCAGCGCCTGCTCTGCGGCGGCGTGACCGTACAGCTCCGTGGTCTCGCGCGGATGCCGGACTGCGTTCTCCGGCGCCGCTGCCTTCGAGGCGGCCTTGCGGGCGCTCATGCCGATTTCGCCCCGCTGCCGGCTGGCTCCAGCAGACGCAGCCGTACCGCCTGCCAAATCCGGTCGGCGACCTCCTCCGGCTCGGCGTTGGCATCGATCAGCACGCAGCGTTCCGGCTCCTGCGCGGCGATCTGGCGAAATACCTCGCGCAGGCCACGGTGGAAATCGATCGCCTCGGATTCGAACCGGTCCGGCGTCTCGCTGCCGCGGCGCACCGCGGCGCGCGCCAGCCCGATCTCGACCGGAATATCGAGGATCACGGTGAGGTCAGGCTTCATGTCGCCAATCGTCACCTGCTGCAGCGCGTTGAGCAGATCCAGGCTGACGGCGCCGAGCTTGCCCTGATACGCCCGGGTTGAATCGTAGAAGCGGTCGCACAGCACCCATTCGCCGCGCGCCAGCGCCGGCTCGATCAGGGTGCGGACATGGTCGTCGCGGGCAGCGGCGAACAGCAGCGCCTCGGCATCGGCGCCGCCGATCAGCTTGCCGATCCCGGCCAGCAGCGCGCTGCGGATCGCCTCCGCGCCGGGCGAACCGCCGGGTTCGCGGGTCACCAGCGCGCGCAGCCGCGCCTTCTCCAGCCGCTTCGCCAGCAGTCTGATTTGGGTCGACTTGCCGGCCCCCTCTCCACCTTCAAAGGTGATGAAGCGCCCGCGCAATGAACGATTTGTCGGCTTCTTTTGAACCATGGTCAGAGCTTTGCCATGCCGGCCCGCACCAGGCCGATCGCCAGCTCGCTGGCGCCGTCGAGCGCGCGCCGCATGGTCGAGCCGACCGGATCGGCCTCGGCCGCCTTCAGCGGCACCTCGACTGCCAGATTGGGGCCTCGCCACACCCGGACCATTCCGACCCGCTGCCCGGACTCGACCGGAGCCGGCACCGGCCCCTGATACACGATCCGGGCGATCAGTTTGTCGCTGCCGTTCTTGCGCACCATCACGCGGACCGGCTCGGCCGGCGTCAGCGGGACGTAGCGCTTCTCGCCGCCGAACACCCGCGCGTACCCGATCGTCGCGTCATTGGCGAACAGCGACCGCGACTCGAAATTGCGGAAGCCCCATTCCAGCAGCTTCTTCGCTTCGCTGGCACGGTCGTCGGCATCCTCGAGACCGTTCACCACCACGATCAGCCGCATCCCGTTCTGCACCGCCGAGCCGACCATGCCGTAGCCGCCCTCCTTGGTGTAGCCGGTCTTGAAGCCGTCGGCGCCAGGCATCGCATTCAGCAGCGGATTGCGATTGGTCTGGCGGATCTTGTTCCAGGTAAACTCCTTCTCACCGAACAGCGGGTAGTATTCGGGATAGGTCAGGATGATGTGGCGGGCGAGCTTCGCCAGTTCGCGCACGCTCATCTTGTTGTCGGGGTTCGGCAGCCCGGTGGAGTTGGCGAAGGTCGATTGCGTCAGCCCGATTTCGCGCGCCCGCTTGGTCATCTGCTCGACGAACGCCGCTTCGCTGCCGGCGATGCCCTCGGCCAGCACCATGCAAGAGTCGTTGCCGCTCTGGATGATCGCGCCGTGCAGCAGATTGTCGACCGAGATGATGCTGTGGATCTCGGCGAACATCGTCGAGCCGCCGGCCGGCGCGCCGCCATTGCGCCACGCATTCTCGCTCACCCGGTATTCCTGGGTGAGTTGAAGTTCGCCGGTCTTGAGCAGATGAAACACGGTTTCGACCGTCATCAGCTTCATCATGCTGGACGGCGCGCGCAATTCGTCGGCGTTCTTCTCGAACAGCACGCTGCCACTTTCGGCATCCACCAGGATGGCGCTCGGCGCCTGAGCCTCGAAACCGGAATCGTCCTTCTTGGCGCCCTGCACGCTCTGATTGGCGGCGGTCACCGGCCCTGCCCCAACCGCCACGGCGATCAGGCCCGCCAACAGGCCGCGCCAAAGGGACGAGCGCGGAGAAAGCAGCGAAGTCAGGACGGCCATCGACGGGATTTCCAGGGCAGCGTTACGACCGCCGGCCGTGCAACCGGCGCGGCCGTTTTCGATTGTGGTGACGGACGATCAATCCTACCGTGAGCGCAAGCTCGCTTCCACACAAACTCAATAACAATCAGGGCGGATACACCATGGCTTCCACACGCACTGTCACCGTCAATGGCATCGAGCTGTTCCTGCGTGAACAGGGTGAAGGTCCGCTGGTGGTCCTATGCCACGGCTGGCCGGAGCTGTCGTATTCGTGGCGGCACCAGATCGGCGCGCTCGCGGACGCGGGCTATCACGTGGTGGCGCCGGACATGCGCGGCTTCGGCCGTTCCTCGGCCCCCCAAGCGGTCGAGGCCTACAGCATCTTCGATCTGGTGGGCGACATGGTGGCGTTGGTGGCCGAGCTCGGCGAAACTCGCGCCGCGATCATCGGCCATGATTGGGGCGCACCGGTCGCCTGGCACGCGGCGCAGTTTAGGCCAGATCTGTTTGCGGCGGTCGCGGGCCTCAGCGTGCCGCCGCCGTGGCGCGGTAAAGGCCGGCCGCTGGACCTATTGCGCGCCTCCGGCATCACCAACTTCTATTGGCAGTATTTCCAGAAACCCGGCGTTGCCGAGGCCGAGTTCGAGCGCGATGTCGCCGGAACGATGCGCGGCATGCTGTGCGGCGGCTTCGCCGATCCGGCCCGCTCGCTGTTCGTGCCCGAAGGCCGCGGTTTCATCGGCCGGTCTGCCGCCACGTTGCCGCTGCCAAGCTGGCTGACCGAGGCCGAACTCGCCTTCTTCACCGAGCAATACAAAGAGAGCGGCTTCCGCGGGGGCCTCAACTGGTACCGCAATATCGATCGCAACTGGGAGCTGACCGCGCCCTGGCAAGGCGCTCAGATTCGCCAGCCCGCCGCGTTCATTGCCGGCAGCAACGACCCGGTGATTTCCGACAAGATGAGCGGGAAGCATCTCGCCGCGATCGAGCGGGTGCTGCCGAATCTGAAACACAAGCTGATCATCGACGGCGCCGGACACTGGATACAGCAGGAAAAGCCCGCCGAAGTGAATGCGGCGCTGATCGCGTTTCTGAAGGAGAATTACTGAGACGATTGGAGCGGCTGGATCGAGCCGCTCAGTACAGGCCGCGGGCCGACAGCAGGTTGCCGATCTCGTCGTTGCGGCGGACCGGCGCGCTGGCCGGTTCGGCATCGGCTTCTTCGGAGCCGACGTTGTAGGAGACAGCACGTGGGTTCGGCGCCAGCGCCTGCCGGTTCGAGCGGCTGCTGCGCGAGGCCGAGACTTCGGTGGTGGCGCCGACCGAGGCGACGTCCATCGAGGTGTTGCCGAGCGAGTATGGGCGCCCTTCCGGCAGCGGAATGTCGCCGCGGATCCGGCCGCCTCCGCTGCTGGCGCTCGCGCTGCCGAAGTCCGGCACGAACGGCTTGGCCGACGCGATGCGGACGCCGGTGGGCGCCGGGGCCGGTTCGCCCTGACGCAGCGTCGCGATCAACTGCCGATCGTCGGAGCCTTCGAGCGGCGCCCGGCCGACATATTCGACCCGCACCTTCGCGGTGCCTCTGTGTTTGAATTCAAGCAGTTCGGCGGCTTTGTTCGAAACATCGATGAGCCGATTGCCGTGATACGGGCCGCGATCGTTTATGCGCACGATCAGCGACCGGCCGTTGGCCATATTGGTCACCCGGGCGTAGCTCGGGATCGGCAGGGTCGGATGCGCCGCCGACAGCGACGCCATGTCGAACACTTCGCCGTTGGCCGTCAGCCGGCCATGGAAGTCATCGCCGTACCAGGAGGCCAAGCCTTCGGCGCGGTAATGCGGATTCTCTTCAGGAACGTAGGTGCGGCCGGCAACGACGTAAGGCTTGCCGACCCGATAGGTGCCGCCGCCCTTCGGCACGGGCTCGCCAAAGGCGACCACGCGCGGGCTCGACGACACGCCGTATTTCGGATCAAGCCGGCTGAATTGGCCGTTCTGGGCACAATTGGCAAGGACAAGGCAGGCACCCGCAGCGACCACGACACGCGCGGCACGGCCTTTGGAATCTCGCTCGCGAATCCCCATGAGTCCCCGAATACCATTCCCGCAGCCCGCGCCCAACTCGGCGCTTCCCCAGCCACGACCGATGCACGCCCATTCCGGCATCGGTTGGGACCATATCGCACAGCGAACACGGCGAAAATGGGACCGGTCAAACTTGATCGATTGATGGTTAAGGCTTTTTCGGTCCACCAGCTGCCTACTCATCGCTCTTCATCGCACGCTTGCCCCCGCACGCCGATTCGCGGAACACTGCGCCGCAGAGTGAAAGGACCGCCTGTGACCGCCCCCCTTCTCGATCGCACTCCGTCCCGTACAGATCTCGCCTGGGCGATCGCCCTCGGGGGCATTGCAACCGTGTCGTTCGCGGCGCTGCTCTATGCTTCGTGGCAGTTCGCCGGCACGCTATTCCTGATTTTTGCGGGCGTGCTGTTCGGCGTCTTCCTCAATGCGCTGACCGAGCTTACGGGCAAGCTGGTCGGCGGGCCACATGGCCTACGTCTGGCACTGATTTGCCTGGTGCTGACCAGCCTCACGATCGGCGTGGCGTTTCTCGGCGGCAACACCATCAGTCAGCAGGCCAAGGCGCTGTCCGGCACGATCAAGACTCAGATCGTCAACGTGAAGGCGTTCCTCGAGCGCAATGGCGTCGACACCGGCTTCCTCGAGCTCAACACCACGCCAAGCGCAGCGCACCCCGAAACCACGACGCCCGTTCAGCCACGCAACCTGCCGAGCGCCGGCGAGATCGCTTCCGGCGGCGGCGCGATCGTCAGCCAGACCCTGAAGCTGATCCTCGGCACCATCGGTGCCGTCGGCAACTTCTTCATCGTGATGTTTCTTGGGCTGGCCTTCGCTGCGCAGCCGTCGGTGTATCGCAACGGATTGGTGCGGATGGTGCCGCGGCGCTATCGGGCGCAAGCCGACGTCATCGTCACCGACACCGGCGAGATGTTGAAGCGCTGGCTGCTGGCGCAGCTGATCACCATGATGGCGGTATTCGCCGTGACCGCGACCGGTCTATCGCTGATCGGCATTCCTGGAGCGTTCATTCTCGGCATCCAGGCCGGCCTGCTCGCCTTCATCCCGACCGTGGGCGCGATTCTAGGCGGGCTGATCATCGTGCTCGCCGCGATCGGCTCCGGCTGGATCGCCGTAGTCAGCGCCTTCGTGCTGTTCCTCGGCGTCCACGCGCTCGAAAGCTACATCCTGACGCCGTTGATCCAGCGTCAGGCGATCGACATCCCGCCGGCCACGCTGTTCGCAATGCAGATCCTGCTCGGCATCGTGTTCGGGCTGTGGGGGCTGGCGCTGGCGTTGCCGCTGATGGCGATCGGCCGGGTCGTGCTCGACCATCTGCGCGGCGAGGAACCGGCCGAGCTGATCGCTCCGGCCGGCGCCGCACCTCTGGCGATTACCCCTGAGACGTAAGCACCGTCTCGGTGTGCTCGACATCCGGCGGCGCGGCGAAGAAGCCGCCGACGAGGCCGCGCCACTCGGTGAAGTTCTCCGAGCCGCGGAAGTCGACGGTGTGGTTCTCCAGCGTCTGCCACTTCACCATCAGGCGGTAGCGCTGCGGCTTCTCGATCGACTTGTGCAGCTCGAAGCCGCAGAATCCTTTGGAGCGGCCGAACGCCTCGCGCGCCTTGGCGACCGCGGCTTCGAAGTCGGCCTCGCTGCCGGGTTTAACGTCGATCTGTGCGATTTCGGTGATCATGCGCGTGCGCCTCGTCCGTGATGGGACGAGCGTCTTAACGCACCGGGCGGCGCAATTGAAGCGGTCGGAAGCGGCGGCTTAGGCCACCGCCTGCCCGACCTCGCCGCCTCGTGCGACAACCTGATGCTCGCGTGCCTGTGCTGCCTTGCGCCGGCTCTCCTCGAGCGACACCGGCTGCTCCACGGTCGCGACCACGCGGTTCCGGCCGCCGCGCTTGGCTTGATAGAGCGCGGTGTCGGCCGCAGCGAGCAGCACCTCGAGCTCGACACCCGCCGGCCCGCCGGCGACGCCGATCGAGACCGTGGTCGCCACCGGCGCTTCGTCGACCTCGATTCCGCAATTCTGGAACGCTTCGCGGACGCGGTCGGCGGCGGTCACCGCCTCGTCGATCGGGCACGGCAGCAGCGCGGCGAACTCCTCGCCGCCGATCCGACCCGACAGGTCCGAAATCCGTAGCGAATTGGTAACGATGGCAGCAAACAGCTTCAGCACTTCGTCGCCGGCCGGATGACCGAACCGGTCGTTGATCGACTTGAAGTGGTCGATGTCGAAGATCAGCGCCGACACCGGCCGGCCGGCTATCGCTTCGCGTTCGATCATCCGGGCGCACGCTTCGGAGAAACCGCGGCGGTTGAGCATGCCGGTCAGCGGGTCCAGCGACGCGGCGGTCTTGTGCAAGCTGACCGAGCGCTCGGACACCAGCATAAAGATCACGAACACGGTGCCGATCGCGTACAGCACCAGTTCAACAGCAAACAGCACCACCCAGACGTTGCCGGCGAAGCCGGAATGCGGCGATGGCCACAGATCGGCCAGCACGATCGGCAGCATCAGCACGGCGCCGTGCAACAGCGGCACCACCATCGTCGGCCAGCGCCGATGCATCGCTTTGCGACGCTCGGCAGCGAGCTGGCTGGCGGTCAGGCCGGCATAGGCGGCGACGATCGCGGCGCCGATCGTCATCCGCAGCGCGTCCTGCTCGGGCGGCAGGCTGGTGACGGCGGCAAGCCAGGCAATCGCGCCGAGGAACAGCCCCGGCCAGTTCGGCTTCAGACCATGGAACACTCGGGCCGCATTCCACATCATGCCGCAGGCGATAAAGCCGAGGCTGGCCATCGCCAGCGTGATCACCTCGCCGAACACCGGCGTGAGGATGGTCCACAGCGCCACCGTGATGGCTCCGAGCAGGTAGGCGTTTCCCCACCAGTTCAGGGCCGGGATTTTCTCCTGGCGGCCGAAATAGTGCAGCATCACACCGAGCAGCGCGCAGATCAGAGTCGCAACAAGGAACAGTGTCGAGATATCGAGCGACATGGTGGGGTACTCGGTGGTGGCTTCCGGTGATGGCATTTCAACACCGCGGGCGCGGCGCTGATCCCCTCATGCAGGCGATTTGACTCCGGGTGAATTGAAATCGCGTTTGTTCGACAGGTCCGATTTGTCCGATAACTCGCTGGAAATTGCCGACAATTTGCGTGCAAAGCCACGGTCGCCGGTAAGCTTGGCCCCTGCCGCTTGCACCATTCCAAACGGCAATAAAAAAGGGCGCCCCGCAGGGCGCCCTTTGGATCGACCGGTGAGACCGGGAAAGATCAGCGCTTCGAGAACTGGAAGGAGCGGCGGGCTTTGGCCTTGCCGTACTTCTTACGCTCGACGACGCGGCTGTCGCGGGTCAGGAAGCCGCCCTTCTTCAGCACGCTGCGCAGCTCCGGCTCGAAATTGGTGAGCGCCTTGGAGATGCCGTGACGAACCGCACCGGCCTGGCCGGACAGACCGCCGCCGGCGACGGTGCAGATCACGTCGTACTGGCCGGCACGGGCCGCGGCGACCAGCGGCTGCTGGATCATCATGCGCAGCACCGGACGGGCGAAGTAGGTTTCGACCTCACGGCTGTTGACGGTGATCTTGCCGGCGCCCGGCTTGATCCAGACGCGGGCAACCGCGTCTTTGCGCTTGCCGGTGGCGTAGGCGCGACCGAACTTGTCGACCTTCTTGGTGTAGGTCGGCGCGTCCGCGGCAGCGACGGTGGTCTTCAGCGCGGCGAGCTGGTCGAGAGACTGCATGGTCTCGGACATCTTATGCGGCCCTCATGTTCTTGCGGTTCATCGCACCGATGTCGAGCTTCTCGGGCTGCTGAGCTTCGTGCGGGTGTTCGGCGCCGGGATAGACGCGCAGGTTGCCCATCTGGACACGGCCGAGCGGACCGCGCGGGATCATGCGCTCGATCGCCTTCTCAACCACGCGCTCCGGGAAACGACCTTCGAGGATCGCCTTCGCAGAGCGCTCCTTGATGCCGCCGATGAAGCCGGTGTGATGGTAGTAAACCTTGTTGTCGCGCTTGCGACCGGTCAGCACCACCTTCGAGGCGTTGATGATGATGACATTGTCGCCGCAGTCGACGTGCGGGGTGTAGGTCGGGAGGTGCTTGCCGCGCAGGCGCATCGCGACCAGCGTGGCGAGCCGGCCGACCACGAGACCGGTGGCGTCAATAATGACCCACTTCTTCGTGACTTCGGCGGGCTTGGCCGAAAACGTCTTCATGAGAATAATCCATGACAGGGGGAATTCGGTGCACGAAGCACCGGACTGCGGGCGCTTGTAGAGAAGCACCGCTTTCGCGTCAATCCCTCTCAGCCTGAATTTCCCGTGTCGCACCAGAGGGTTACAAATATGGTGCAATAATACCGTCTAAAACATCAAGCGACTGGAATGGAATAGGTCGACGTCACATGGGCGATCGGATCCGGCGAGGTGCCGGACAGCAGCGTCACCTCCCCGACCGCCAGCCGCCGGCCGAGCTTCAACAGCTTGGCGACCGCGACGACATCCTGGCCGGGCTGGCCCTTCCGCAGGAAGTTGATGTTGAGATTGGTCGTGACGGCGAGCGCGACCGGGCCGATCGCCGACAGCAGCACGACGTACATGGCGAAGTCCGCCAACGCCATCAGGGTCGGCCCCGAGACGGTTCCGCCTGGGCGCAGCATCCGGTCGCTGTAGCGCTGCCGTAATAGAGATGTGCGACCATCGGCGGTCTCGATCGAAATGTCACCGTGGCTGAACGCCTGCGGGAACTCGCGCTGCAGAAATTCTTCGAGTTCGGCTACGCCCATCCTCGCATGTGTCATGTCGTTCCCGCCCCTGCTCTCGCTTCGTTCGGCTTGTTACAATAAGGTGACGCTCGTTCCCAGCGCTTCATTTTGTTCCCGGACGTCGCCATGACCGTGTTGCCCGCTTTCGCTGCGACCCAGCCTTCACCGATTCTGTTGCGTGAGACCGTCGACGGCGGTGTTGCAGTGCTGACGTTGAACCGCCCTGCGGCGCGCAACAGCCTGTCGCTGGAGATGATCGACGATCTGCACGCGGCGCTGGATCTGATCGGCCGCGATGACGGCGTGCGTGTCGTGGTGATCGCCGCCAATGGACCCGCGTTCTGCGCCGGCCACGACCTCAAGGAGCTGACCGCGCATCGCAACGACGCCGATCGCGGGCGCGCCAGCTTCACCCGGATCATGACTGCCTGCAGCGCGATGATGCAGGCGATCGTCAAGCTGCCCAAGCCGGTGATCGCGGCGGTGCAGGGCGTCGCCACCGCGGCGGGCTGTCAGCTGGTTGCGAGCTGCGATCTCGCGATTGCGTCCGAGCAGGCGACCTTCGCGACGCCCGGCGTCGATATCGGACTGTTCTGCTCCACCCCGATGGTGGCGCTGTCCCGCAACGTGCCGCGCAAAAACGCGATGCACATGCTGCTGACCGGCGAACCGGTCGGCGCGGAAGAAGCGCGCCAGATCGGCCTGATCAATCGCGTGGTGCCGCACGGCACCGAGCGCGCGGCCGCGGTCGCGCTGGCCGAGCAGATCGCCGGCAAGTCGGCCCACACCATCAAGATCGGCAAGGAAGCGTTCTACCGCCAGGCCGAGCTCAACTTGGCCGACGCCTATCACTACGCATCCCAGGTGATGGCCGAGAACATGATGGCCGCCGATGCCGAAGAAGGCATTTGCGCCTTCCTGGAAAAGCGCCAGCCGGAATGGAAGGATCGTTGATCCGCCCTTCGACCATGCCCCGTCATTGCGAGCGAAGCGAAGCAATCCAGGGCCAAGCACCGGAAGCTGGATTGCTTCGTCGCTTCGCTCCTCGCAATGACGGACTTGTAAGATGAACCACGACAGCTACTCCGACAACTACATCCGCGCGATCCTGAATGGTGTGAAGACGATTGCGATGGTCGGGGCATCGCCGCTCAACGTGCGGCCGAGCTACTTCGTGTTCAAATATCTCACCGAGCGCGGCTACGACGTCATTCCGATCAATCCCGGACAGGTCGGCAAGAGCCTGCTCGGCAAGCCGTTCGTGGCGTCGCTGAAGGAGATCGACCGGCCGATCGACATGGTCGACGTGTTTCGCGGCTCCGCCCATGTGATGCCGGTCGTCGACGAGGTGCTGTCGCTGTCGCCGCTGCCGAAAGTGATCTGGATGCAGATCGGGGTGCGCAACGACGAAGCCGCCGCAAAGGCCGAGGCTGCCGGCCTCAAGGTGGTGATGGACCGCTGCCCGAAGATCGAATACGGCCGGCTGTCGTCAGAGATTTCCTGGATGGGGGTGAATTCGCGCACCCTCAGCGCCAAGCGCGCGCCGATTCCGGTCAAGGGAATGCGGCTGTCGCTCGATCGTCAGAGCGTCGCCGGTGCCAATACCGCCGCGTCCGACCGCGCCGTGAAAAGCCGCAACGAGGCGGGCTGAACGCCGCAGCGCGGCTGCCCCGCCCGCGCTTGACCTGATCCGGGGTTCCGATCAGATAGCTCAACCATCAGCCAGAGTACGGAGGGATCGACCATGACCGAACGCAACCCGGGATTCGCGACGCTCGCGGTCCATGCCGGCGCCCAGCCCGATCCCACCACCGGTGCGCGCGCGACGCCGATCTATCAGACCACGTCTTACGTGTTCAACGATGCCGACCACGCCGCCTCGTTGTTCGGCCTGCAGGCGTTCGGCAACATCTACACCCGCATCACCAACCCGACGACCTCGGTGCTCGAAGAGCGCGTTGCCGCGCTGGAAGGCGGCACCGCCGCGCTCGCCACGGCGTCCGGCCACGCCGCGCAGCTGGTCGCGCTGCAGCAGTTGATGCAGCCCGGCGACGAATTTATCGCCGCGCGGAAACTCTATGGCGGGTCGATCAATCAGTTCACCCACGCCTTCAAGAGCTTCGGCTGGAACGTGGTGTGGGCCGACACCGACGATGTCGCCAGCTTCCAGCGCGCAGTGTCGCCGAAGACCAAGGCGATCTTCATCGAGTCGATCGCCAATCCGGGCGGCAGCATCACCGACATCGAGGCGATTGCGGAAGTCGCGCGCAATGCCGGCGTGCCGCTGATCGTCGACAATACGCTCGCGACGCCCTATTTGATCCGCCCGATCGACCATGGCGCGGACATCGTGGTGCATTCGCTCACCAAGTTCCTCGGCGGCCATGGCAACTCGCTCGGCGGCATCATCGTCGATGCCGGCACCTTCGATTGGTCGAAGGACGGCAAGTATCCGATGCTGAGCGAGCCGCGCCCCGAATATCACGGCCTGAAGATCCAGGAGACGTTCGGCAACTTCTCGTTCGCCATCGCCTGCCGCGTGCTCGGCCTGCGCGATCTCGGCCCGGCGCTGTCGCCGTTCAACGCCTTCATGCTGCTGACCGGTATCGAGACGCTGCCGCTGCGGATGCAGAAGCACTGCGAAAACGCCAAGGCGATCGCTGAATTTCTCTCGACCCATAAGGCGGTCGATGAAGTCAACTACTCCGGCCTCGCCTCCAGCAAATACGCCGCCCTCGCCCGCAAATACGCGCCGAAGGGCGCCGGCGCGGTCTTCACCTTCAGCCTCAAGGGCGGCTATCAGGCCGGCGTCGATCTCGTCGCCAATCTGAAGCTGTTCTCGCATCTGGCCAATGTCGGCGACACCCGGTCGCTGATCATCCACCCGGCGTCGACCACCCACAGCCAGCTCGACGACGCCCAGAAGACCGCGGCCGGTGCCGCGCCCAACATGGTGCGGGTGTCGATCGGCATCGAGGACAAGGATGACCTGATCGCCGATCTCGACCAGGCGCTCGGCGGCTAACCGGGAAAACACTCGAGCAGCGTCGTCGAGGAGCCGGCGATGAGTAGCGGCCATTTCGAACTGCGGCGGCTGGAAGCGCTCAGCAACACCGTGTTCGGCGTCGCGATGACGCTGCTCGCCTACCAGGCGCCGCGCGAGAAATTCGCCGGCGGCGATCCGCAGTGGCACGAGATCTGGCACGTCTACGGCGCCTTCGTCTCGACGCTGCTGCTCAGCTTCATCGTCGCCGGGATGTTCTGGTACAGCCACCAGCAGCGGCTGGCCTACACCACACACGCCGGCCGCAGCGAGGTGATCGGCAATCTGTTCTTCCTGTTGTCGATCATCCTGCTTCCAGTGACCTGCGGCCTTTACGGCAACAACTACGACTCGCCCAACGTCACCACGCTGTACGGCTTCAACCTGTGGCTGATCGCGCTGTTCAACACCGCGCTCTGGGCCATGGCGGTCGCGCCGCGCGGCGACTGGTGGAAGCTGGCGACGCCGGCATTTTCGTTTGTGCTGTTCAGCTTCGCGACATTGGTCTGTCTGGTCGAACCGCACTGGCCGAAATTCATCTGGCCACTGGCGTTCCTGTCGCCCGCAATCAGCGCGTGGAGCGAGAAGCGGCGATAGCGGCTCTGCATGACGCGTTCGTTGGGGCGACCGAAGTCGCCGCAGCCGCGGTAACTTGGCGGCCCGAGGATCGTGACGCAGATCCATTTGAGGAACGGACTGACCAAGGATCCTCAGAGCCTCACTTGAAATGCGGGCAATGAATTCAAGCACTTTCGTTTCAACCCGTCATGCCCGGCCTTGTGCCGGGCATCCACGTCTTGCAGCGAAAACAGCAAGCAAGGCGTGGATGGCCGGGACGAGCCCGGCCATGACGAAACTGATCGTCGATTGAACGGCTTAGGAAAGCTGTTGAATTTGCTGCCCGCATTTCCGGTCAGGCTCTCAGGGACTAAGCCTGGCCGGGATCGACCAGGAGCTTGATGCAGGCGTCGGCCTTCGACAGCGTCGAAAAGGCCGCAGCCACGCCCCCGCGTCCGACTGTCCCCGAGATCAGGGGAGAGACGTCGCAGTGTCCCTCCGCGATCGCGTGCAGCGTGTCGGCGAACTCCGCGGGGCTGTAGCCGAACACAAACCGCAACGACAGCTGTTTGTTGATCGCCAGCGACGGCTCGATCGTATCGCTTTCCATGCAGACGCCGACCACAATGATGGTCGCCGTCGGCGGGGATTTCTCGATCAGCTGCTGCAGCATGCCCGGCACGCCCACGCATTCGAACACGACGGCATCGCGGATCGAACGCCCCTGCAGGGTCGCGGCGCTGAAGCTCGCCAAAGTGGCGGGAACGTCGAGAGCCTCCCAGCGATCGTGTGGCGAATGCTCGCCTGGATCGATCACCACGTCGGCACCGAGCGCCACGGCGGCGGCGCGGCGATGCGGTGAGAAGTCGCTGGCGATGACCGGACCGATCCCCCGCGCCTTGAGCGCGGCAATCACCGACAGACCGACCGGTCCGCAGCCGATCACCAAGGCCACACTGCGTGGTGTCAACGGCGCGCTGGCAACGGCATGTGCGCCGACCGCCATCGGCTCGGTGAGGGCAGCGCGCACGTCGTCAAGCCCATTCGGCACCTCGAGCAGCAGCGCCTCTTGCAGCACCATTCGTTCGGCAAAGCCGCCGGGAAAGCGGTTCGAGTAGCCGACGAGTTCGTTACCCGCGGGGCCGAATGCGGCCGGCACTGAAACCACCTTGGTGCCTGGAGGCAGGGTTTTGTTGCAGCCAGGACCGTGATCGATCACTTCGGCGCAGAACTCATGGCCGAACACAACGTCCTGGGATGGATCGAGGCTGGGTCGTCCGCCGGCGCGGCGGGTGAGCGCGATCATGTGGTCGAGATGATGAAGCGCGTGAAGATCCGATCCGCAAATCCCGCAAACCAGCGTCTTCACCAACACCTGGCCCTCGCCCGGTGTGACTTCGGCGATGTCTGTGTCGACCAGCTGGCCGGCACGCCTGACGACAGCCTTCATTGCACACCTCCCGCCAGAGCGTTCATGACGCGCGGCAGATTGGGTTGCCCAGTGTGCGCGGTCAGTCCGCCATCGACCGGCATGGCAACGCCGGTGACGTATGACGCGGCATCGGAGGCGAGGAAGGCGATAACTTGCGCGATCTCCGCTGGGCTCGCGAACCGCCCGATCGGCACCCGATCTTCCCAGTCGGCGCGCAGACCCGGGATACCCTGAACGCCTGCGAGGATCGGCGTATCGACCGGACCAGGGCACACCGCATTGACCCGTATTCCATCACGCGCATGATCGATTGCTGCGGTGCGGGTGAAATTGATCACGCCGGCCTTCGCAGCGTTGTAGGCCGCGAATCCGAAGTCGCCGGCGAGGCCCGAAGCCGAGGCGGTGTTGACGATCGCCCCTGCCCGCTGCGCCACCATCACCGGCAGCGCCGCTTTGCAGCCGAAGAACACGCCATCGAGATTGATCGCGAGCACCCTCTTCCAATCTTCGATCGGCAGTGCAGCAATCGACGACAGGCTGCCAATCCCAGCGTTGTTGACCAGCACATCGATCCGCCTGAAGGCCGCTACCGCACCGTCGATCAGTGCAGTCACCGATGCGAAATCGGACACGTCGGTGGTGATGAACCGTGTGCGCTCGGCGCCGAGTTCAGCCACCAAGGCATTACCCGCCGCCGCATCGAGGTCGCCGATCACCACGCTCGCGCCTTCGGCATGAAGGAGCCGCGCGGTCGCAGCGCCGATGCCGGATGCTCCACCTGTGATCACCGCGGCTTTGCCGCCAAAGCGCGTGCGCTCATTCATCCTCTTGTCCTCCCTGTTTGATGCTTATAATTATAGTGCACTATAATAACAGCGCGGCAGACGCTGCAACAGGGAGGAATGAGATGGCAGAACAGGATCGCTTGGTCGGCGGACAATTACTGGCAAAGACGCTGAAGGCCGCTGGGGTCAGCCAGGCGTTTGCGCTGCACGGCGGGCATCTCGAAGCGTTGCTCAAGGGATGCATCGAGGAAGACATCGCCCTGATCGATTTCCGTCACGAGTCGTCGGCTGGCCACGCTGCCGATGCGTATGCGCGTGCGACCGGCAAGCTCGGGGTCTGCATCGTTACCGCCGGGCCCGGCTTCACCAACGCGCTGTCGGCGATGACCAATGCGCAGCTCGATGGTTCACCGGTGCTGTTCATCGTCGGCGCGCCGCCGCTCCGCGAGATCGAAACCAATCCGCTTCAGGGCGGGATCGATCAGGTCGCGATCGCGCGGCCGGCTGTAAAATGGGCGTTCTCGATCCCCAGCACGGAGCGGATCGCCGATCTCACCGCAATGGCGATCCGCAAGGCGATGACGCTGCCGCGCGGCGCCGTTCTGCTCGAAGTACCGATCGACGTGTTGCACATGAGCGTCGCTGCCGGGCGTGCCACTCCTCCGGCCGGCGTCGGCGTCAATCCGCGCCCCGCGCCCGCGCCGGCTGAGGTCGCGCGATGGGTTGAACTGCTGCGGGCGGCCAAGCGTCCCGTGCTGATCGCGGGCAATGGCGCAGCTAATCGCGAAACCGCGGAGGCGCTGCGGGCATTGTGTACGAGAGTCCCGTTGCCGGTCTTTACCAAGTCACTGGCGTCCGGCATCCTGCCGCCGGGCCACCCCTGCAATGGCGGTGCCGCCGGCAACCTCGCCTTGCTCCCGATGCTGGGGATCGAACGGCCGGATCTGGTGATCCTGCTGGGCGGCAAGCTCGGCCTGCTGCTCGGGGGACGTTCGGGCGTGCTGGTGCCGCACGGCGCAACCCTGGTTCAGATCCACGGCGATGCGGCCGAGATGGGCCGGATCCGCGAACTCGATCTGGCCATCCTGGCGGACTGCACCGAGGCAACGCGCGCGCTCGACGCTGCCGTGAAGGACGCCCAGTTCAAGGAAATGGAGGCTTGGCGGGCACAGGCCGTTTCGGCAACCGGGCTGTTCGCGACGATGTTTCCCGAACAGGAAACGACACGAGGCATCCATCCGTATCACGCGGCCCGCGCCGTGGCTGACGCGGCAGGGCCGGAGGCGGCCTATGTGTTCGACGGCGGGGAAGCGGCGTCATGGGGCGCAGCCGCAGCGGTCGTCGACCGCCCGGGAGCGCTGCTCAGTCACGGCTATCTCGGCTGCCTGGGGATCGGACCGGGGTTCGCGATCGGCGCCCAGCTCGCCGCTCCGGAGCGGCGTGTGATCCATCTGACCGGCGACGGCGCGCTCGGCTTCCACCTGCAGGAACTCGACACCATGGTCCGGCACCGTTTGCCGATCGTCACCATGGTTCTCAACAACGAAGTCTGGGGAATGTCGATCCACGGGCAGCAAATCATGTTCGGCAGCAACTATCATGTGATCTCGAAGCTGGGCGGGACGCACTTTGCCAACATCGCCCAGGCTTTCGGCTGTCATGCCGAGCGGGTGACCCGGTTTGCCGACATCGCGCCGGCTCTGGAGCGCGCCTTCGCCAGTGGCGGCCCGGCGTTTATCGAGGTGATGACGGATGCTGACGTGGTGCATCCTGTGACGGTGGCGATGCTCGGTCAGGTTCAGGAAGGCAGCAACGACGTGTTGATCCCCTATTACGAGAACATCCCCGCAGATACGGCCTGAGATGACGCTATCGACGAGCACTCTGGAATCCCGGCGGCGCGGGCTGGTCACAGCCGCGCACGCCTTGATCCGCGAATCCGGCGGGGCCGGGTTTTCGATGATCCAGCTCGCCAAGCGTGCGGGAGTGAGCCCGGCGACGCCCTACAATCTGGTCGGGACAAAGGCCGACTTGTTGCGGCTGGTGGTGCGCGACGAGTTCGCCGCGTTCGAAACCCGCCTCGCCACCCGGCCCCCGGGATCGCCGCTCGCCCAACTCGAAGCGGCGATCGATCTGGTGGTGAAGCACTATTGTGCAGAGCCAGCGTTCTATCGCGGTCTTTACGCCGCGATGCAGGGCGAGCACGCCGCCGAGCTCCGCGGGATGATGCTCGCCGAAGGGCAGCAATTGTGGTGCGCGATGGTGCGCGCCGCCGTGGACGCCGGCGAAATCGAGCGCGTCGTCGATGATGAAGCTTTCACCGAGGTGCTGCTGCGCGCGATGGCCTCAACCACGGAAGCCTGGCTGGCCGTGAATTGGAGCCGGAAGCGCTTCGCCCAGGAGATGCATTTGGCGACGCGCCTGCTGCTGCTGGGCGTCGTCACCAAGACGGCCCGCAGCCGGATTGCTGCTGAATTCGCATCGTCGCGTCGGACCAGCGCGCGAAAGCCTGCACGAACGAGCCGGACCGCCAAGCCGTAGTCGGTCGCCGCGACTATGCCGATAGGACTGGCTTGGATGGAAGCCGCTCAGCAGCACCGCGATCAAGCGCTGTTTGATGGTCGCTCGTCGCCGTCAGCCGTTCAGCCTGCAGCACGGCCAGCGTCAGCACCACCAGCGCCATCGCCTGATGTGCGAGGGCGAGGTCGATCGGCGCGGCGTACAGCACAGTGAAGATGCCAAGCGCGGCCTGTGCGGTCAGCGCCAGGAACAGCAGCACCGCGCCCCGTGCTGCGGACCCTGCCCGCGTGCGCAGCGCGTCGATCATGTGCAACGCCGCGAGCGTCCACAGCGCATAGGCCAGCATGCGATGATCGAACTGCACGGTGAGATGATTGTCGAACAGGTTCTTCCACCACGGGCTTTCGAACCACAGCCGCGCCGCGTCCGGGATCAGCGCACCGTCGATCGTCGGCCAGGTGTTGTACACCCGCCCGGCGCGCAGGCCCGCGACCAGCGCGCCGGCGTAGAGCTGCACGAAGGTCAGCCCGAGCAGCAGCAGTGCGGTCGCCTTCAGCCGCGTCGGGGCGGCCGCGCGCACCCGGTCCGACAGCCGGCGCAACGTCCAGACGATTGCGGCATAGATGATCAGTGCCAACGACAGATGCGTGGCGAGCCGCACCTGCGACACTTCGGTCCGCTGCGACAGGCCGGACGCCACCATCCACCAGCCGACCGCACCCTGCAGCGCGCCGAGCGCGAAGATGATCCACAGCGCCCGCTTCCACTGGGGGCCGATCGCGCCGCGCCACAGGAACCAGAGGAACGGCAGCAAATAGACGATGCCGATGAGCCGGCCGAGCAGCCGGTGGCTCCATTCCCACCAGAAGATCGTCTTGAACTGATCGAGCGTCATGCCGGCGTTCAGTTCGCGATATTGCGGGATCTGCTTGTAGCCGTCGAACGCGGCGTGCCACTGCGCATCGGTGAGCGGCGGCAGCGTGCCGGTGACCGGCTTCCATTCGACGATCGACAGCCCGGATTCCGTCAGCCGCGTCGCCCCGCCGACCAGGACCATGACGGCGATCAGGGCGGCCACCAGGGTCAGCCAAATCCGTACGGCGCGAACTCGGGACGATGGCGGCGCCGCGGCGATGGTCATAAAGCATCCCTTGAACGGATTTTTCCGCACTCTATAGTCCGGCCGTTCTTACGCGCAAGGCGTTGCGAGAACGCATCAACGGCGTGTGAGCGAGGCATGAATATTCGAACCCGCAAATTGATTGGAACCGTCGGCCTGCTGCTGCTGGCGATCGTATGGTCGCTGACCGCGATGGCGTTCGCGCAGGCGCCGGTGATCGCAGAATCGAAATGGCTGCAAGCGGTGTACTACGTGGTCGCCGGCCTCGGCTGGGTGCTGCCGGCGATGCCGCTGGTCACTTGGATGTCGCGTCCCGACCCGACCGAATAAGCGACCCGCTGCAATTCAAAACAGAAACGCCGCCACCAGTGCCACGGTGGCGGCGTTGTTGTTTCAAAGATGAGAAGCTCGGATCAGAACAGGTAGTTGAACCGCAGCATCGCCTGGTGGCGCTCGAAATCGTCGAGATCGAGGTGGCGCGGATCGTTGCAGGCCTGGCCGGCGACCTGCGTGCTCCAGGTGCCCGACAGGCCGATCTTCTCGGTCAGATGCGCCGAGAATGTCGGGCCGACATACACCGCATCGCCGGAGAACCGGTCGAGCCCGAGGCCTTCATAGGCCCGCACGTAGCGCGCCTCGACGCCGACGATCAGCGTCGGATTGAGCTTGTAGGATAGCGCACCCTGCACGGCGAATTCGGAATCGTGCGACCAGGAATTGGCGAGATCGCGCGAGGCGCCGCCGGAGTACCAGAGGTTGAACGCCGCGAACAGCGTGCCGCGGATCAGCTCCTTGTCCATCAGCGCGGCGAATTCGGTGCCGTAGATCTGCGCGTCGAAACCGGTGAGTTCGTCGACCCGGTTCCAACCCGGCGCGGCGTGCAGCGTCAGCCCGAACGGCATCTCGTCGCGATCGAGCACCTTGTAGCGGAACTCCATCGACGCGCCGGCGATCGCGTTGCGCCGGTTGTCGATCATGTCGGGCACGCCGCTGATCTGGGTCGAAGCGAAGCTGACGCCGGGAGCGACGCGGAAATTGTCGGTCAGCGTGAACTTGAACTGCGACAGCACGCCGACGCCGGTGTAGGAGCCGAACCGCCGGCCGAACCGGCCGACGTTCTCGATCTCGAGTTCGATCTCGCCCTTCTTCCCGATGTCCGAACCCATGCTGAAGCCGAAGATGTGCTCCGTATCGACATCGTCATAGTCGGCCTTGGCGGCGCCACCCTGCTCCAACGCCGATACCGCACCCCTTGCGGATGGAGCGGCCGTATAGGACAGCCAGCCCGGCAGTTCCTCCGCAGCCGCCGCCGGCGTCGCCAGCGCCGCCACAATCAACGTCGCCATCGCTGCTGCCAGCGGCCTGTCAAATTCGCAAATTCGGCCGCAACGGCCGCGCCACTCGGCAATACGCGCAATCATTAGTCGCCCCCGATGAATTCCATCGGTCAACTAATTGCAATTGCGAATGCCTCTCGGTCAAAGCCTTTTGTTTACAGGCCCTGTAAATGCGAGGCGTCTGAAAATTGATCGATGACAATGATTAGTAGTTGCGTACCGCGGCAAGATGGCAACGTTCCGCGACGGACGCCGCAGCCGGCTAACGATCAGCACCTTGAGCGACGTCGGCGATGCAATGTTGCCGAAGCGGTACTCATCTACGACCGCCGGCATCCGTGCCGGCACGCTGCAAAGGACCGGACATGACGAAGCCTGCCAAGATCAACATCGGTATCCCGGAAGACAAGCGCGAGAAGATCGCCGACGGCCTGTCCCGGCTGCTCGCCGACTCCTACACGCTGTATCTGATGACGCACAATTTCCATTGGAACGTCACCGGGCCGATGTTCAACACCCTGCATGCGATGTTCATGACGCAATACACCGAGCAGTGGACCGCGCTCGACCAGATCGCGGAGCGGATCCGCGCCCTCGGCTTCCCGGCGCCCGGCACCTACAAGGAGTTCGTCAAGCTCGCCTCGATCGCCGACGTCGAAGGCCAGCCCAAGGCGATGGAGATGGTGCGGCATCTGGTGACCGCGCAGGAAGCCACCGCGCGCACCGCGCGAGAGCTGTTCCCTCTGGTCGAAGATGCCAATGACCAGCCGACGGCCGACCTTTTGACTCAGCGTCTCGACGTCCACGAAAAGACCGCCTGGATGCTGCGCAGCCTGTTGGAAGACTGATCAGCCACTAAGGCGACTTGGGCGGTTCGCAGCGACGCTGCGGGCCGCCTTTGCTTGTGAGAACCGCTATCGACTTTCGTCTCAACGCGCGACGGCCGAACTCAAAAAGCCTTGTGTTGCAGTGGCTTTGCGTCGTCTGTGAAGGTTATCCTGCAGTCTTGCGATTGACCCGCATCAAAGATCGTTGCTGCGAATAAGAATTACTCTAGAGGCCCTTCCGCATCGTCGCGGAGCGACCGTCGGTCCCCCCTGCGATGCCATCCTGCCCCTGGGGGTTCTCATGAAAACCGCACAAGTGTTGCTCTTGGCGACGGCGCTCTCCGTCTCGTTGTCGCTCCCGGCCCGTGCCGCCACCGACGAGCCGATCTCTCCGATCAAGCCGGCCGTGGTGAAAGATCCGAACCTGGTCGAGCTCGGCAAGAAGCTGTTCTTCGATCCGCGGCTGTCGAAGTCGGGCTTCATCTCCTGCAACTCGTGCCACAACCTGTCGATGGGCGGCTCGGACAATCTGAAGACGTCGATCGGCCACAACTGGCAGAAGGGTCCGATCAACGCGCCGACCGTGCTCAACGCCAGCCTCAATGTCGCGCAATTCTGGGACGGCCGCGCGCTGACCTTAAAGGATCAAGCTGGCGGGCCGATCGCCAACCCGGGTGAGATGGCGTTCACCCACGCGCTCGCGGTCGACCTGCTGAAGTCGATCCCCGGCTACGTCACCGAGTTCAAATCGGTGTTCGGCCAGAACAGCACAGTCGACATCGACGAGGTAACACGGGCCATCGCCGCGTTCGAAGAGACGCTGGTGACGCCGAACTCCCGGTTCGACAAATGGCTGCAGGGCGACAAGAAGGCGCTGACGCCGACCGAGCGCGCCGGCTACGAGCTGTTCAAGGATTCCGGCTGCACTGGCTGCCACAATGGCGCAGCGGTCGGCGGCAACACCTTCCAGAAGATGGGCGTCGTCGAGCCGTACAAGACCGACAACCCGGCCGAGGGCCGCTTCGCTGTCACCAAGGAGGAAGCCGATCGCTTCAACTTCAAAGTGCCGACGCTGCGCAACGTCGAACTGACCTATCCCTACTTCCACGACGGCGCGGCGCAGAAGCTGTCCGACGCGGTCGAGACCATGGGACGAATCCAGCTCGGCAAAACCTTCACGCCGGACGAGAACGCCAAGATCGTCGCCTTCCTCAAGACGCTGACCGGCGACCAGCCCAACTTCAAGCTGCCGATCCTGCCGCCGTCGAGCGACAAGACCACTCCTCCGAAGCCGTTCGACTGATCTCGGCCAACCAGGCGCATTGCGGACGGCGGAGCTGACACGCCGTCCGCACGCCACCGATAGTCTGGCACGACGGGACTAACTCATGACGTCGATCTGGGGCCGACTGGCACGGCCCGGCCCGCTGGCGCTCGCCCTTGTGCTGGCCGCCATTGGCGGCGCGGTCGCCTGGGGCGGTTTCAACACCGCGATGCACGCCACCAACAGCCTGGCGTTTTGTACGTCGTGCCACGCGATGCGCGACAATGTGTATCAAGAATATAAGACCACCGCGCACTACACCAACCGTACCGGCGTTCGCGCCGTCTGTGCCGACTGTCACGTTCCGCGCGACTGGAGTCACATGCTGATCCGCAAGGTGACGGCCACCAAGGAGCTGTATCACTGGGCGATCGGCAGCATCGACACCCGCGAGAAGTTCGAGGCGAAGCGCCACGAACTCGCGCGTCACGAATGGCAGCGGATGCGCGCCAACGGCAGCCGCGAATGCCGCAACTGCCACGCCTTCGAAGCGATGGACTTCCACAAGCAGACAGCGAAGGCGGCAACCGCGATGCAGGAGGCCAGCAGGGCCGGCAAGACCTGCATCGATTGCCACAAGGGCATCGCCCACAAGATGCCGGACGTCACAGCCGGTCACCGCAAGACGTTTGCGGCGCTGCTGGCCGACGCCGGCGTGCTCGCTGCGGCACCAGGCGCGACGCTGTATGCGATCGGATCCGTGCCCCTGCTGCTCGGCGATTCCAACGAAAGCGCCGGCGAACTCGCGGCCAGCACCGCGGTCACAGTTCGCGCCGTCGATCAAGGGCGACTGAAGCTTGAGTTGACCGGCTGGCAGCGCGAGGGCTCTCCCGAACTTCTGTATCAGCGCTTCGGCAAACGCATCCTTGCCGCGACGCTGACCGAGGCAGCACGCGCGCGGCTTGAGAGCCTGGAGACCGCGACGGATGAAGACACAGGTGATCAATGGACGCAGGTGCGGCTCTTGGTCGGCGCGGCGCCGGGCCGGTTCGTCAGTTCGCGCGCTCCGCTATGGACTCTGGCGGCGCGGATCGAGGACGATAATTGCACCCTGTGTCATGCGTTGAAGCCGCCGGGCAGTGCCAAGGCGGACGCCTGGATCGGCCATCTCAACGCCATGAAGCGGCTGACCGCCCTCGACGGGGAGGAAGTCGCCCTGCTCCGCGCTTACTTGCAGAACCATGCCAAGGACGTCGCGCCAGCGCCGTGAACTCGCGCGCTAGCTGCTCCGCCCGATGCCTCGTGCCGCATCCGGCATCAGGCCGGACAGGATCACGCGCAGATCTCGCAGCGAGCTCTCCCGGCCATCCCAGGCGATCCGCGGCAGGGCCAGCGGATCGATCGGGCCTGCCCCGATCACGCCGGGGATCGACGTCATCGCCGCGGCGACCCCCGCCTCCTTGGCCATCGCGACATGCTGCGGACCGAAGCTGCTGCGCTCACCGAACGGATATGCGAAGTGCGAGGCGTCGCGGCCGAGCGCCGCCTGCAGCACCGCGCGGCCCATTGCGATTTCCTTTTGTGCCGCCGTGTCCGGCAGATTGGCCAGCACCGGATAGTTCACCGTTGCGCTGCCGATCGTCACCTTCGGATCGATGGCAAGGCGGCCAATCTCGTCCCAGTCCATCACAGCTTCGCGCGTGACTGCCGCGAGATCGACCGCATAGCGCTTGCACAGATCCTGGATCGCCGCGGTGAGTGCCGCGGGCGGCATGGTGCGCAGCCAGCTGGCGAGGAAATGGAACACCTGCGCCTTGTCGGCAACCGTCGCCGTGTCGAACCGGCGTTCGTTGTGGTCGATCAGCAGCGCGATCCGCTCGGTGCGCGCGATCACCTGCTCCAGCGCCAGCCACCAGGCTTCGCCGATCCCATCCGGAAACGCCGTCGGCAGATACACCGCGAACGGCACAGCGTGCCGCGCCAGGATCGGATAAGCGAAGGTGGTGATATCGCGGGAGCCACCGTCGAACGTCAGGCAGACGAACCGACCCGACGTGCCGCCTTGAGCGATCCGGGCGCAAACTTCGGCGGGCGAGATGACCGGACAATTCCAGCGCCTCAGCGCCCGCAACAGGCGGTCGAGAAACTGCGGTGTAATTTCGCGAGCGCGCAGCGGCTGAAACCGGTCGCGGCGCGCCGGACGCACCCGATCGAATCGTAGGATCACTCCGCAGCCGCCGCCCCTCCATTCCGAAAAGCGCGCAGCGCCGCTCGCATAAGCAAGCTGCAGCCGCGCCGCTGTCCACCAGCCGTTCGTCGACAAGGTTCAGTCCTTTGCGGCGCCGGGACCGGCAGCGGTTTCGCAGGTCATCATTACGCTTTGTTGAGATTTGTTTGTAAAGGTCCGCAGCGTTGCGCTAGTCACGCCTAGTTTATTCTCATTGGATCGCCGGATGACGATGATGGCCGAGCTGATCGAGGCCCGGACCGCCGATCGCATGGCGGCCGCGCAGAGCCGGATCGCCGACGTCGAGATCATCCCCGACATCGACTCCGCCGAGCCAATCTGGCGCGCGCTCGAGCAGACCGGTCAGCATTGTTCGCCCTATCAGCGGTTCGATTTCCTCAGTGCCTGGCAGCGCCATGTCGGTCACGCCGAGGGCCGACAGCCGTTCATCGTGATTGCGCGCGACGTCGAGCGCCGGCCGCTGCTGCTTCTGCCGCTGGGTCTCGAACGCAAATTCGGCGTCCGCGTGGCGGGATTCCTCGGCGGTAAACACTCGACCTTCAACATGCCGTTATGGCGGCGTGATTTCGCGGCGAGCGCGGGCGAAGCCGACATCGCCGAGCTGATCAGGCGGATGCGGGATATCGGCGGAGCCGATCTGCTTGCATTCGAACAGCAGCCGGCGCGCTGGAACGATCTCGCCAATCCGTTGGCCCGCCTTCCCCACCAGCCGTCAGTCAACGATTGCCCGGTGCTGGTGCTGCCGCCCGGCGCGGCCCCGAGCGACTTGATCAGCAACTCGATGCGGCGCCGGCTCAAGGGCAAGGAGCGCAAGCTGCAGGAACTGCCTGGCTATCGCTATGCCCAGGCGCGCACGCAAGCCGATGTCGACCGCCTGCTCGAGGCGTTCTTCCGGATCAAGCCGGTGCGAATGGCGGCGCAGAATCTGCCGAACGTGTTCGCCGAACCCGGCGTCGCCGATTTCATCCGCCAAGCCTGCTCCACGGAGCTGAGCGGCGGCGGCCGCGCGATCGAAATCCACGCGCTGGAATGCGACGATGAGATGATCGCGATGTATGCGGGCGTCGCCGACGGCAGCCGCTACTCGATGATGTTCAACACCTACACGCTGTCGGACGCGGCGCGCTACAGCCCCGGCCTGATCCTGATGCGCCATATCATCGATCACTACGCCGCGTGCGGCTATCGCTGGATCGACCTCGGCATCGGCTCAGATGACTACAAGAAGATGTTCTGCAAGGACCTTGAGCCGATCTTTGACAGCTTCATCCCGCTGACACCGCGCGGACAGGTCGCCGCGGCGGCGATGTCGGCGATCGGCCGCGGCAAGCGCGCGGTCAAGCACAGTCCGGCGATGATGCAGTTGGTGCAACGCGTGCGCAGCGTGTTGCCGCGCTGAGATCAGCGTTCCTTCAGATTGCCCAAAGGAAAACGCCCGGGACTAAGCCCGGGCGTTTCTCGCTGATCTGTTTGATGGCTTTAAGCCGCTGCGGATCGCTGTCCCGGCTCGATCGGATCAATTGGCTCGGCGGCGCGCAGCATCGTCACCTCAGAGAAGCCGACCGCGACGAGCTGCTCGGCCATTTTGGCGCGCGCCTCGCTGGTCATCGTGGGCGCCGGCACGACGGCGGCCTGCGCTTGCGACGTCAGCAGCTCTGCCGGCAGATCCGACGCGGTGCCGGCATCGAGCAGCACGTGGTCATACACCCGCATCAGTGCATCGATCGCCAGCGACAGCCGCGGCGAATGCAGCAGCATCCGGTCGAAGCCGGGCTTGCCGGCGCTGACCAATTGCAGCGACGAGGAGCGGTCGCGGGTGATGATCTGGCCGAACGCCGCCTCACCCAGCATCAATTCGGCAAGACCGGGGGCAGCCGGATCAATCGACGCGACCTTCAGCATCGCGGAGGATTCCGACAGGTCGATCAGCACAACCTTGGCGTCCTGGGCGAGCCGGCGGGCCAGCACCAGCGCCGTCGTGGTGACCGAGTCGGTGTCGCCAGTGCCAAGCACGGTGAGTTTCCTCCCGCCCTCACCGGCCGTGCGCAAACGTTGCACCAGTGCTTCGATTTCCCCGACCGGCGCAGCGGCAGCGGTAGGCGCAGCAACCGGAGCAGCTTCGATTGGAGCCGTCGCCACGATCGGCGCGGTCGCAGCCGGCGCAGCAAAGGTCGGCGGTGCTGCGGGTGCGGGGCGCACGACGGGAGCCGCTGCCGCAACCGGCACCAAATCCGGCTCGACAACCGCCGGCGCAGCAACCTCACGAGCCCGCGGCTGGGTCATCCGCAGCAGTTCGCCGGTCGCGATGCTGCCGGAAGTCAACAGCAGCGTCGCCAGCGTGGCGATCAGCACGATCGGCAGCTTCTTCGGATAGTCGGGCGTGTTGGAGACGATCGCACGCGAGATGATGCGGCCATCCGACGGCGATTGGTCGATCGTCTCGCGCGTCGTCGCCTCGCGATACTTCGCCAGATAGGATTCCAGCAGATCGCGCTGTGCCTTGGCTTCGCGTTCCAGCGCGCGGAGCTGCACGTCCTGGCCGTTGGTCGCCGAGGCCTGCTTCTTCAGCTGATCGAGACTGGCCGACAGATTCTCCACCCGGCTGCTGGCGATCCGTGCATCGTTCTCGAACGAACGCGACAGCTTCACCGCTTCGTCGCGGAGCTGCTGGTCGAGATCGGACAGCTGCGCCTTCAGTTCTTTGATCCGCGGATGACCGCCGAGCAACGTCGAGCTCTGTTCGGCGAGCTGCGCGCGAAGCGTGACCCGCTGCTCCGACAGCCGGCGGATCAGTTCGGAGTTCAGCACTTCGGAAGCTTCGATCGGGCCGCCACTCTTCAGCATCTCCTTGATCAGCCGGGACTTGGCTTCGGCATCGGACTTCAGCGCACGGGCGTTGGCAAGCTGGGCGTTGATGTCGCCGAGTTGCTGGTTCGACAGCGTGGTGTTGTTGGTGCCGATGAACAGGCTCGACTTGGAGCGGAAGTCCTCGACCTTGTCTTCGGCCTCCGACACCTTCTTGCGTAGTGACTCGATCTCGCCGGACAGCCACTGCCCTGCCGCCTTGGCCTGCGCCTGACGCGCGTTCTGCTGCAGCACCAGATAGCCGTCCGCGATCGAATTGGCGACGCGCGCGGCAAGCTCGGGATCTTCGGACTGGAATTCGACCACCATCACCCGCGACTTGTCGACCGCATACGCGGTCAGCCGCTCATAGTAAGCGTTCAGCACTCGTTCTTCCGGCGTCATCGCGAACGGATCGCGGCCGATGCCGATCAGCGCCAGCAACGATTTGATCGGATTGATGCCTTTCAGCACCGGATCGAATTCCGGCCGCTCGGCGAGCTTGTTCTTCTTGATGATCTCGAGCGCGAGCTGGCGCGACAGCAGCAATTGAACCTGGCTGGTCACCGCTTCGGGGTCCGGGCCGCTGCGCTGATCGTCGCGATCGCCGCTCGGACGCAGGAAGGTGTTCTCGCGGCCGTCGATCAGGATTCGCGCCTCGGATTTGTAGCGCGGCGTGATCAGGTTCACGATCGCCAGCGAGACGACCAGCGCAAGCAGCGTCGGCGCGATGATCAGATGCTTTTTGCGGGCGAGCGCCTGCCCGATCAGCCGCACGTCGATGTCGCCGTCCGGCGGCAGCGGTGACGGCTTTTCGATCTGAACGGTACGAGTTGGGGGGCGCTTGAAGATCGCCTGACGAATCGCAGGCTTCTGCGCGGGAGCCGCGGCGGTTTCGGTTGCAGCTGCTGAAGTTGCGGCGGTCGAAGATTCGCGCAATGGGGCTGATGCCTTCGCCGTCTCGTCGGTGTTCCGGCGCCAGAACGCGATCCGCATTGTCTACTCCTACGTGACGCGACCAACCGTCAGTTCGGTTCCGACTACAAACCATTAAGGTTGCTGCGCGGTTAATCTCGACGTAGACGAGTAACTAATTCATGCTGCCCGCGCTTACGCAAACACGTTTTGTTAACCACGAAAGTCGATTAATCGGAATCGACTTTTCCGGATCAATCCATGCCCCGCGCCGCCATTCTAACTGGCTTCTGTCCCGCTGCGCGCTGTTACGGCGGATGGCGCGGCGTGCTGTGCGCACCGGCGATCCGATGACCGCTGCCACTCAGGATCAGCCGCTCCGGATCGTCCATGCGGTGCGCGCTCCGGTCGGCGGTATCATCCGCCATATCCTTGATCTCGCCAACGGCCAGGCTGATCGCGGCCATCACGTCGCCCTGATCACCGACAGCCTCACCGGCGGCGACCGCGCTGTCGCCGCGCTCGACGAGATCGCGCCGAAGATGAAGCTCGGCGTCTATCGGCTACCGATCCGCCGCGAGCCAAGCATCACCGATCTGTTCGTCTGGGGCCGCTTCGTTCGCCTGATCGCGACGCTGCGACCGGACGTGTTGCACGGCCATGGCGCCAAGGCCGGCATCTTCATGCGCGTGGTACCACGGCCGGCCGGCTCGATCCGGGTCTACACCCCGCATGGCGGCTCGCTGCACTATCCGACGACCACGTTCAAAGGGCAGCTCTACAGCCGGCTCGAGCGGCTCTCGATGAACCGCACCGAACTATTCCTGTTCGAGAGCGAGTTCGCGCGCTCAACCTATGAGCGCATGATCGGCAAGCCCGAGGGGCTGGTCCGCTGCGTATTCAACGGCGTCACCGCCGGCGAATTCGATCCGGTTTCGCTGGCGGCCGATGCCACCGACGTCTGCTACGTCGGTGAATTCCGCCACATCAAGGGTGCCGATCTGCTGGTCGACGCGATTGCGCGGCTGCGGGCCGAGGGCCGCTCCGTAACGCTGACGCTTGGCGGCGACGGTGAAGAAACCGCGGCGTTGAAGGCGCAGGTGGCGCGGCTCGATCTCGGCGCCGCGGTGCGTTTCATCGGCCACGTGAAAGCTCGTCATGGTTTCGCGCAGGGCCGTCTGCTGGTGGTGCCGTCGCGCGGCGATTCCATGCCCTATGTGGTGATCGAAGCGGCCGCTGCCGGCGTCCCGATGATCGCCGCCAATGTCGGCGGCATCCCGGAGATCTTTGGTCCGGACCATCGCGACGCGTTGTTCGCCCCGAGCGATCCGGCCGCGATGGCGAAGGCAATCGCGACCGCGCTCGACGACCTGAACGCGGCCCGAGACCGGGCCAGGCAGCTCCGCGAGCGGATCTTTCTGCACTTCTCGCAAAAGGCGATGGTCGAAGGCGTGCTCGCCGGCTACCGCGAAGCCTTGGCACAGCAGCGCTGAGCGTCGGCGGTCGCGCTAACCGTTTCTTGCGACTTTTCCGTTAAGGCCCGGACCGGGGGAGTTCGCCGGACGACAAAGTCGTGCCGACGCAAGAGACGGACATGAACAGATGGAGCCGATCAGCGCACGCTCGATGATCAGCGCTGCAGCGACGGAAGCCGTGGTCGCCAACGGCGACGGTGCGCCGCGCGTGGAACGCCGCAAGCGTTTGTCGCCGGCCGCCCTCGCCGTTGCCAATCAGAAGGTTCCGCCGGCGTTTTCGCCGATCGTGATCGCCGGCTCCGTCCGCCTGGCTGATTTCCTTGTGATCGCCGCCGTCGGCATCGCGCTGTACTTCGCGCTGGTGGTCCGCCGCGATGGCTTTGCTTGGGAGTACATCGCGGCGATCCTCGGCACCACGGCGACCGCAATCGTCGCATTCCAGGCAGCCGACCTCTACGAGGTGCAGCTGTTCCGCGGCACCTTGAGACAAATGACCAGGATCATCTCGACGTGGTCGATCGTATTCCTGCTGTTCATCGGCGCATCGTTCTTCGCCAAGCTTGGCGGCGAAGTGTCGCGGCTGTGGCTGGGTTCGTTCTTTTTCGCTGGGCTCGCGTTGCTGATCATCGAGCGACTGTCAGTGCGCGCGCTGGTGCGGCACTGGGCGTCGCAAGGCCGGCTCGACCGCCGCACCGTGATCGTCGGCGCCGACGCTAATGGCGCCAAGCTGATCGAAGCGCTGAAGGCCGAGCACGCCGACGCCTCCGACATCCGCATCCTCGGTGTGTTCGACGATCGCAACGACGCCCGTTCGCAGTCCACCTGCGCCGGCGTGCCGAAGCTCGGCAAGGTTGACGACATTCCGGAATTCGCCCGCCGCACCCGCGTCGACCTCGTGCTGTTCGCGCTGCCAATCTCGGCCGAGACCCGCATCCTCGACATGCTGAAGAAGCTGTGGGTGTTGCCGGTCGACATCCGGCTGTCGGCGCACACCAACAAGCTGCGGTTCCGGCCGCGCGCTTATTCCTATGTCGGCAAGGTGCCGACGCTCGACGTGTTCGAAGCCCCGATCACCGATTGGGATCAGGTGATGAAGCAGGTGTTCGACCGCGTGGTCGGCGGCTTGATCCTGCTGCTCGCGGCGCCGGTGATGGCGTTGGTGGCGCTGGCGATCAAGCTCGACAGTCCGGGTCCGGTGCTGTTCCGCCAGAAGCGGTTCGGCTTCAACAACGAGCGGATCGACGTGCTCAAGTTCCGGTCGATGTATCACCACCAGGCCGACCCGACCGCCTCCAAGGTCGTCACCCGCAACGATCCGCGTGTCACCCGCGTCGGCCGCTTCATCCGCCGCACCAGCCTCGACGAGCTGCCGCAGCTGATCAATGTGGTGTTCAAGGGCAACCTGTCGCTGGTCGGCCCTCGCCCGCATGCGGTGCAAGGGAAGCTGCAGAGCCGGCTGTTCGACGAAGCCGTCGACGGCTACTTCGCCCGCCACCGTGTCAAGCCGGGCATCACCGGCTGGGCTCAGATCAACGGTTGGCGCGGCGAGATCGACAACGAAGAGAAGATCCAGAAGCGCGTCGAGTTCGACCTGTATTACATCGAAAACTGGTCGGTGCTGTTCGATCTCTACATCCTGCTGAGAACGCCGTGGGCGCTGCTCAAGGGCGAGAACGCGTACTGAGGCGCTCGTTTCACGTGCGCTCCCCACACCGTCATTCCGGGGCGCCGCGTAGCGGCGAACCCGGAATCCCAAGATTGTTGAAACGTCGTGCCTCACCACGTCGAGATTCCAGGTTCGCGAGCTTCCGCTCGCGCTCCGGAATGACGAGAATGAGAGCTTGCTACTTATTCCCGTATGACACACCCATCCCGGCCCGGACATCGGCCTGGATGCCGTATGGTGCGATCGGGTAACGCAGGCCGTTCTTGGCGAGCTGCTTCATGCCGTCGATCGCCTTGGCAAGATGCGCTGGGCTCAGCGCCATCAGCATCTCTTCGTCCGGCACACCGCCATAGCGGCGCTCGGCGAAACACGGCAGCGAAAGGCTCGGCTCGCCGGTCTTCAGCGCCCTGCCCCAGGAATCGGCGCAGGCGGTTTCGCCGACCACGCTCCATTCGAACTTCTTGTAGCCGGCATACTGCAGCCCGTTGATCAGGATGATCATCTGACCGGGCGTTGCATAGACGAGGCAGATGTCCGGCGGATCGAGCCGGCCGCTCGATAGCGGCGAAACTGCCATCGCCTGGTGATGGCCGAACGGCACCACGTCAAGCGCGTGCTGACGGGCGCTGGCGTCCTCCTGCGTTGCATGCCAGACGCCGACGTACGACCGTCCGGTGAGCCATTGCTCGTCCTGCGGCGCTAGGCCGATCACCGCGCGGCACTGTTCGCCGACCAGATCGGCGGCGGTGATACCGACGGTCCAGCCGAGCCGCGACGCCATCGATACGATCTGGTCGGTGGTGTGGATCGCGTTCGGCCGGCGGATCTTCGGCACCGCCTCCATCTCGGCGACGGTCCGGAACAGCTTCATTCCGATCACCGTGGTCTTCAGCCGCAAGAGCGCGTTGAGATCGGCGACCAGGCCGGCGAGATCGATGCGCTCCGGCGCGGCGGCGGCATCCATGGCGGGCTCCCTTCGGTTTGTTATTGGTCTTGGTCGCGGTCAGCCGAGCCGCCAGCCGACTTCGGCCGCGAAGCTCTGGTAGAACTCGACCTCGTAGGCGCGCTCCGGCATGGCGCGAACGCGAGCGTCGAGCGCATGAGCATCGTCGCCGACCAGGATGCGCCAATCACCGCGGCGCACGCCGTCGAGGATACTGCGCGCCGCCGCGGCGGCGCTGGTCGGCGCGTCTTCTTGGAAGCTCCGCGCCCGCTCCTTGGCGATCGCGCGAAGGTCGTCGTCGGAGGTCTGCGACAGATCAATCCCGGCCGCCGACAAGCGCTGGCGCATGCCGGCGACTTCTTCGGCGCTGAGTTCGTCGGAGCTGTCGCCAAGCTGGATCCGCCTGGAGTTGGTCATGATCGACGTGCCGATGTGGCCCGGCATCACCACCGAACAGCGGACATGCGGCGCATTCAGCCGGAGATCGCCGATCAGCGCTTCGGAGAATCCCTTCACGGCGAATTTCGCGGCGCTGTAGGCAGTGTGCGGCACCGTGGGTCCAAGCGAGGCCCAGAAGCCGTTGACACTCGAGGTGTTGACGATGTGGCCGTGGTCGGCCGCGATCAGCATCGGCAGGAAAATGCGCGTGCCGAGATACACGCCGCCCCAGCAGATGTTGAAGGTACGCTCCCATTGTTCGCGGGAATTGGCGATCATGCTGCCGCCACCGCCGATGCCGGCGTTGTTGAACAACAGATGGATGCAGCCGGTGGCATGCTGCGCGGTGACCTCGTCGCGAAACCGCTGCATCTGCGCTTCGTCGGAGACGTCGACGACGTGGGTGGTGATCCGCACGCCTTGCGGCAGGCCGTCGGCCTCGCACAGCCGCCGCGTTTCATCCATCGCAGTTTGCGCAACGTCGCAGATCGCGACGTGGCAGCCTTCGGCGACGAGTTGGCGGGCGAGCTCGCGCCCCATCCCCGCGCCGCCGCCGGTGATCACGGCAATCCTGCCAGCGAAATCCCTCATGGTCGCGTCGTCCCTTCCCGATTTTTGATGCGCGCCGGTTCGAGCCGGAGCTGCAGGGGCGAGCTTAGCTGCAGGCCATCGCTTGCGCGAGTCCGTCGCGGTGCATTGCAGCCGGCCTGCATTCGTCGTCAGGCGCGTCCCGGACAGCGCCGCGCTTTTGCGATTCGGTGAATTGCCCTAGTCTTGCAGACAGATTCAGTCGATCCTTATGGAGTCCCCGATCATGCTGGCAGCCACCCTTCAGACCGCGGCGTTTCTGTTCCTGCTGCTGGTCGCGCTTCTGGTGTTTTCGGTGTTCGTCGCCTTCACGGCGCCGGCGCTGACCAAGTCGCCGAAGCCCGGCTTCACCACGGTGCTGATATATTTCGCCGCCGAACTTGCCGCGTTGATCGTGGCGATCTGGATCGTGGTCGAGGTGTCGTCGTTCGAACTGTTGCCGGTCTTGATCGCGCTGGCGATCGCCGCGGTGGTGTTCGCCCCGCAGCTCGTCGCCAAGATCCCGCTGCCGGAGCCGGTCGCCGGATTTCTCGGGCGCAAGTAATCCCGCTGCGGAGCCTACCCGCGCCGCGCGGCGGGTCAGGCCAAGCAGAGCTCGCCACGATGCTGGAAAACCGCCCTCCGGGGCGGTTTTCGTTTGTGGGGGATAAAAGCTAGCTTTAGTGGGCGTGCGCGCGGCGTATCCGGGCGATCGCGCCGGCGGTGATCTGCATCGTCACGCCGGCGAGCCAGCCGGTCAAAATCAGCCAGCTCCAGACCGAATGCAGGTTGAGCCGCAGCACCACGGCGCTGACGGACGCAAACGCCGCGAGCGTCGCCAGAAACGTCCCGAATGCGCTGAGAAACTCCGCGGCGTCGATCTTGCCGCTGGCGCGACTGTCCTCGTCGGCGCCGTGGAACGGCAGCGGCGGAATGTCGATGCCGAGATAGAACCCGATCGCGCCGAGTGCGATCATGCCCAGCAGGAAGCCGATCGTGGTCAAGGCCGCGAAGCTGGTGCCGACATGAGCGCCGACGAAGGTGCCGCACGCCGCGCCGGCCAGCGCCAGCCCGGTTCGTTCGAGAAAATGGGCGGCCTTCCGTACACGCAGTCGCATCGTCGAATCCTCGCTTGTCGCGATGCAACGACGTTATGACATTTCAATGAACCGCGGAAGGATGTGGGTTGCCGGTAACCTGAGGCCGTCGCGGTCAGATCGTCGCGGCAAGCCGCCGCCGTCCCGCGCAGCCAAAGTATCGCGGGACGGCCCTGGTCGATCAGAAGTTGAACGTCGTCGACAACAAGTAGGTCCGTGGCGCGCCGAGCCCGATCGCGGTACCGCTATAAGACGACGCGTAGTAGGCCACGTTTTCCACGTTCTCGATCGCTGCCCGCACCACGATTGGCTTGCCATTCCACGGCGACAGGAAGGTGTACCGGGCTCCGAGATCGAACCGCGTCCACGCTGGCAGCACCTGGGTGTTGGCGGCGTTGGCGTAGGTCCAGCCTGTGTGGATCACACGGCCCGTCAACGTCAGGCCGTCGACGCCCGGCACGTCGACCTCGGCGCCGAGATTGACGTTGACCCGCGCAACGCCCGGCGCACGATTGCCGTCGTTGAGACCTCTGTCGGTCTTTTCCAGCACGCCGTCCATGAACGTGGCGCCGCCGAGCAGCCGCAGGCCCGGCGCCATTTCACCGAACACGTTGAGCTCGGCGCCACGGTTTCGCTGCTCCCCGTTGGCCGACAGCGTCAACACGCCGTTCGCACTCGACGCGATCGCGCTCGGCTGCTTGATCTCGAACAGGCTGCCGGTGACGCTGATCTTGCCGAAGTCGACCTTCACGCCGGTCTCGACCTGTTTGGTCTGGAACGGCGGAAACACTTGGCCGACATTGTCATAGCCGATCCCCACGGTCGTGCCCGGCTGCAGCCCTTCGATGTAGTTGGCATACAGCGTCACGTTCGACAGCGGCCGGATCAGCAGCGCATAGGCCGGGCTCCAGGCTGCGCCGTCCTGCCCGGTGGTGACGCCGGTGAGCAGATCGGTCGAGCCGTTGCTGACGTGCTGACGGCGGACGCCGACCACGGCCTGAACGCCGCCGTTCAGGATCGACATCGTATCGGCCGCCCCGACGCTCCACTGCTTCAGGCTGACCGAGTTGCTGCTCGGGATCGAGAACAACGGTTCGGGGATCGCCTTGTAGTTGTAGATGTTCGATCCGACGAGACTGTTTGCGCCCAGATAGGAGCTGTCGCTGGGACGATCGAATACCCCGTAGTTCACCACGAATTTGTGGTTGATCGGCCCGGTGTCGGCCTCGCCGCGTACCCCGACTTCACCGGTCTTGGCCGTGAACGTCTGCTCGCCGGCGAACGGGCGCGAGCCATAGTCGCCCGCCTGGTTGATGATGGTCGGCGACAGGAATTTGAAATCGATCTTGGCCTGATGATAGCCGGCCGCACCGTACACCGTCAGCCCGGGCGTAACGTCGACTTCGGCCTTCACCGTGGCGAAGGTGTCCTTCGGCTTCCAGTAGGCCCAGTCCGGAATCGCGTTGGAGTTGGCCGCGGGCGCGGGCGGCAGCGGCACAACGCTCGACTGGAAACTGAAGAACCGGATCGGCGGATTCAGGTTGTGGGCCTGATAACCGACATCGGCCGAGACCCGGACGTTCTCGCCGCGATAATCCAGGCCCAGCACGGCGTTACCGAATTCGCTGCTCTGCCGATCGAATGGCGTCTTGCCGTCGCTGTAGCTGCCGTTGAAGCGGACGCCCCACTCCTTGTGCTCGCCATAGCGCCGCGCGACATCGGCCTGCAGGCCGAATTGCGAGCGCGACGCGTAGGTCGCGGTGAGCTGGGTGATGTCGTAATCTGGCGCCTTCTTGGTGACCAGATTGATGCTGCCGCCGACCGCGCCGAGCGGCGAGATGCCGGTGAGCAGCGCGGTCGGGCCCTTCAGGATTTCGACCCGTTCAATGAAATTGGCGCCGACGCTCCAGAACGGCGCCATGCCGTACATGCCGTTGAGCGCCAGATCGCCGACGTCGTAGTAGAATCCGCGGATGAAATAGCCGTCCTGTCCGCCGCCGGCGGACGTCACCGCGCGCACCGAGGGGTCGTTGGCGACGACGTCGCGGATCGTGCGCGCCTGCTGATCCTGCATCAGCTTGGCAGTGTAGTTGGTTTGGCTGAATGGCGTGTCGAGCAGGCTGCGATTGCCGAGGAAACCGACCTGCCCGCCACTCGCGACCTGGCCCCCCGCGTAGCTGGCCGGTAGTGCGCCGAGCGTGCCGGTCGACGGCGTCACGTAAGGCACCGGCGCGACCGGTGCAGGTGGCCGCGCCTCCCGGCGAGCGGCAACGCGTCGCGTGGTGCCGGCGCGCGTACTGGCGACCGGACGCGCGGTGCGCGCCCGCTCGGCGCGCGGCGCATCGACGGTGACGGCCGGCAGATTGGATTGCGCTTGCGCGCCCTGCGGAATTGGAATCGTCAGCGCGACCGCACCGACGGTGCAGAGCAGAAGAGTTCGCCCTGTCGCTTTTGTTGTTGTTTGAAACATGCCCATGCCCCGATGTTGCTGGGAGGCCCAGCGCCATCGCTGCTGTAATCGAGCATGTCCGTCCGAACACGAGGTTGCAGCATAGAATACCTCAAACCGGCCGCGCGACGCGGACGAATGAGCACAATCGACAAGTGATTAGTTGATGGAAGGTTCTTCAACGCCTGTCAGCGATTAGCTGATGCACAGCGCTTGCGAGTGTGCGTATCGAAGCAAGCCCGAGATGCGACAAATTGTCATGTCAGATTGTCTTTTGATCGATTCTGAGAACCGTTACTTCGGAGCGAGTAGTAATTCCGACGTCGCCCGGCGATTGCGCCAACCTAGCTATTCGCAGTCCCTTTATCCGGCGCCGGATGACTTGGCAGATCATCGTGGGAGTGGTGATGGACGGCGGCTGTGACGTCGGTAAGACCGTCGCCAGCCGTCCCATCGATCATGGTCTGCCCGAACTCGATCGTGCGCATACCGGCGCCGTCATCGTCTCCGTCCCGCTCCAGCAGCCGCCAAGGGATGAAGGCGTTCTTCACCGATTGCCAGAACGACGACATGTCGTGCGCCCTCTAAAGCTCGTCTCGACAAGGAGTGTCGGACCTGGCGGCCGCGACCCGCCTAAATTCTATGGATGGATCTGAGGCAGAATAACGCGCGCCCGAACGCGCGCCGCACTCGATGAAAAAAATACCGAAGGCCGATGAATGGTCGGAGCGAAAGGATTTGAACCTTCGACCCCTAGTCTCCCAGACTAGTGCGCTAACCGGGCTGCGCCACGCTCCGATGCCGTTTCGGCCCTGATGCTGTAGCGGCGATCGCGCGTTCGCGCAAGCTGCGGAGGATCAATTCGGGGGCGTGTTTGGCGAAGAATGCGGGGTTGGACCTGTTCATCTGATCCGCCCCGACCTGAGGTGCAGCCCGCCGTTTCCGCTCCCAGGTCACCACACTCGATTGCCCGAGCGTGTTCCTGGGGATCAGTAAGCCGACTGCGCTGAAATCTTCGCAGGCCAACTCAATCGGAGATGGCCGGACAAGCCCGGTCAAGGCAGAAACTGAAAGCTCTGTTGAACCTTAGGCCTGATTCTTGAGATTACTGCTCAAGACCGTCGCCCGTCCTCAGCCGTCCTTGATCGCGGCGTCGAGCAGTTCGCGGCAGGCGATCAGATCGGTCAGTGCGGCGCGAAGCGGTGCGAGATCGACCGGTGGCGGAGCCGGCGGCGCCTTGGCGGCGGGGAACTCCAGCGGCGGCAGATCGAACCGCGGTGCGCGGCCGGGAGCTGCCATGACGGGAGCCGGCTCGACGGCGAAATCGTCGTCGTGGTCATCGTCCTCATGATCATCGAACCGCGGCGCATGGCGCGACTCGGCCTCAAGGGTACGTCGCGGCGAAGCTGCCGGTGCTGCGCGCCGATCCGGCTCGGCCATCGTGGCGTGCAGGTCGAGCCCTTCGTCCTCGCCATCGTAGTCGTCGTCATCGGCGTCGATGCCGCCGGGGACGGGCTCGAACTCTTCTTCCTCGGCCACGGTCCGGGTGATCGCCGCCTCGACCGCGCCGAAGCTGGCGTGGACCTCGGCGTCGGCCAGCCGCTGCACCGATTTGATGCCGTGCTCTTTCAGGATCCGCTGCACACCGCGGATGGTGTAGCCCTCGCCGTACAGCAGACGGCGGATGCCCTTGAGCAGATCGACGTCGTCGGGCCGGTAGTAGCGCCGCCCGCCCGACCGCTTCATCGGCTTGATCTGGGTGAACCGTGTTTCCCAGAACCGCAGCACGTGCTGCGGAATGTCGAGCTCGGCTGCGACCTCGCTGATGGTGCGGAATGCGTCGGGTGCCTTGTCCAAAGGCCAGCTCCCCGTCAGCTGCCGGATGCGCTTGCGGCTGCGTTTTCTTCAGACTCGTCGTCGGCTGCCGGCACGGCACCATTGGCGTTGATGCGCTGCTTCAGGATCGCCGATGGCTTGAACACCATCACCCGGCGCGGCGAGATCGGCACTTCGGTGCCGGTCTTCGGGTTGCGCCCGATGCGTTGCCCCTTCTGCCGGACCAGGAACGACCCGAACGACGACAGCTTCACCGTCTCGCCCCGCTCGAGGCAGTCGGTGATCTCTTTCAACACCAGTTCGACGAATGCCGACGACTCGGTGCGTGACAGGCCGACCTTCTGGTAGACCGCCTCGCATAGATCGACACGTGTGACTGTTCGTCCGGCCATCGCCTGCCCCACCTCACGGCGAAAGAAAAAATCCGCGCTGAAATTAAGAGGTTAACTACCGGCGGTCAACTCCACCGCGTCTCAAAGTTAGCACCGAACGCCATGGAAATGCTGCTAAAATTTTACGCGCACAACTACCAGCGGAGCAGCGCGGCGCCCCAGGTGAAGCCGCCGCCCATCGCCTCGAGCAGAACGAGGTGGCCCTTCTGGATGCGGCCATCGGCGACCGCAGTGCACAACGCCAGCGGAATCGAGGCCGCCGAGGTATTGCCGTGGCGGTCGACCGTCATCACCACCTTCTCGGGCGCGATGTGCAGCTTCTGCGCCGAGGCGTCGATGATCCGCTTGTTGGCCTGATGCGGCACAAACCAGTCGACATTGTCGGCGCTGGTGCCGGAGGCGTTGAAGGCGTCGACGATCACCCCGGTGATCATGCCGACCGCGTGCTTGAATACCTCGCGCCCTTCCATCCGCAGATGGCCGACGGTCTGGGTGCTCGACGGGCCGCCGTCGACGTACAATTTGTGTTTGTGACGGCCGTCCGAACGCAGATGTGTGGTCAGCACGCCGCGGTCGGCCGAGGTGCCCCAGCCTTCCTGCGCTTCGAGCACGATCGCGCCGGCACCGTCGCCGAACAGCACGCAGGTGCCGCGATCATTCCAGTCGAGGATGCGGGAGAAGGTCTCGGCGCCGATCACCAGCGCCCGCTTGGCCGAGCCGGCGCGCAGGTAATTGTCCGCAGTGGCGACCGCGAACACGAAGCCGGAGCACACCGCCTGCAGGTCGAAGGCGACGCCGTGGGTCATGCCGAGCGCGGCCTGAACCTGCACCGCGGTCGCCGGGAAGGTGTGGTCGGGGGTCGAGGTCGCCAGCACGATCAGGTCGATCTGATCGGCGGTCAGGCCCGCATTGTCGAGCGCCGCCTGGGCGGCCTTGGTGGCCAGATGCGAGGTGAATTCGCCATCGGCGGCGATGTGGCGTTCGCGGATTCCGGTGCGCTGGACGATCCATTCGTCCGAGGTGTCGACCGTCCGGGCCAGTTCTTCGTTGGTGAGGACCCGCTCCGGCAAGTAAGCGCCGCAGCCCAGTACGACCGAACGAATCACCGTCACGAGACAACCTCCTGAGCGCTCGGCGTCGCGACCAACGCGCCGGCATCACGATTGAGCGTTTGATTGATCTTGGTCAGGAGATCGTAGCGGACCATGTCATAGCCAACATCGACCGCGTAGGCAAAGCCCTCGGCATTGGTTCCGCCGTGGCTCTTGACCACGATTCCGTTAAGCCCGAGGAAAACGCCGCCGTTGGACTTGTTGGGGTCCATCTTGTCCTTGAGCGCCTTGAAGGCGTCGCGCGCGAACAGATAGCCGATCTTCGACCGCCAGGTCCGGGACATTGCGGCGCGCAAATATTCCGCGAGCTGGCGGGCAGTGCCCTCCGCGGCCTTCAGCGCGATATTGCCGGCGAAGCCCTCCGACACGATGACGTCGGCGGCGCCCTTGCCGATGCCGTCGCCCTCAACGAAGCCGATGAAATCAAAGCGCTGCGAATTCATCGCGCGCAGCAACTCGGCCGCCTCGCGGATCTCCTCGCCACCTTTGATCTCCTCGACGCCGATGTTGAGCAGGCCGACGGTCGGACGCTCCAGGTCGAATAGCACGCTGGCCATCGCCGCGCCCATGATGGCGAGCGCCTTCAGGTGCTGCGCGTCGCCGCCGATCGAGGCGCCGAGATCGAGCACCACCGAATCGCCCCGCATCGTCGGCCAGGTGGCGGCGATCGCCGGACGGTCGATGCCCGGCAGCGTGCGCAGGCAGAATCGCGCCATCGCCATCAGCGCGCCGGTGTTGCCGGCCGAGACCGTGACGTCGGCCTCCGTCTTCTTCACCGCATCGATCGCCTGCCACATCGACGATTTGTAGCGACCGCGGCGCAGCGCCACGCTCGGCTTGTCGTGCATCGCCACGGCGACGTCGGTGTGAATCACACGCGAGGCTTTGCGCAGCGCCGGATGCGCGGCCAGCTCTTTCTCGATCAGCTTGGCGTCGCCGTAGAGCAGGAATTCAACGTCCGGATGCCGGCCGAGTGAGATCGCCGCGCCGGGTATCACGACGGAGGGGCCGAAATCGCCCCCCATTGCGTCGAGCGCGATTCGAACTTTTAGAGGCATGGGCGTTCCGGAAGCCTGATCGCCTGCGACCTTGTGCGCTTGGCCGTGGACTCAAAAAAAGCCCCGTCGGGGCGGTGAAAAGCGTGCAGCGCTGCACACCGATTTGGCCGGACAATAGCCATTCTCCGCCCCGATACAACATCTTGATCGGGCAGATTTAAGTCGCATTTCGTAGCGTGTGCGCATGATTTTCGGCTGCGAACAGGCCGCGTCTGCGGCGGCTGGGCGGACGCTGTCCGCTCAGCCCTTTTTCGGCTTGCGCGGGCTCTCGGAGCCCACCGGCTGTTGCAGCGCTTTCAACGCCGCGAACGGGTTCATATCGGGATCGTCGCGGTCGACGACCGGCTCGAACACCGCGTCCGGTTTGCGCGGATAAGGATCGAGCCCGAGATACAGCGCATCGGTGGCGACACGGCCGATATCGATGATGCCGCGTTCGATCGCCTCCGGCGGATCGCTTGGATCGGGCTCGCCCTCCTCGTCGACCGTGTCGGACAGCTCGCGAATCTGCTCCGGCGGCAGGAAGGTGAGATCGACGCTCTCGTCGATGACGTTGTCGACCGGATCGAGCGTCACCACGCAGGTCTGCGTCACCTTGGCGCGCACCCGTCCGGTGAGTTGGACGCGGCCGTCAGTGAACGGCTTCAGATCAAATGACGCGGTGGCCTCCGCGACCCCGCGCAGATCACCGAGTGCGCTGATCGCCTCCCGCTCCGCGGCGCTCGCAACGATATCGCGGTGCAGCCCGGTCTCGGGAATCTGCAGCACCACTACCGGCACGCTCCACGGATTGTCTTCGCTCGCCATCGTCGAAAGTCCTCGTCTTAAGCGGTCGGCTGTGGGAACGGCAGCTCGCCGCTGCGCAGCTTGGCCGGCGGCACCGCGTCGAGCGCGTCGATCACCTGCCCGACATAGACCGCCAGCTTGCGCGCGTTCTCAATGTCGGCGCCGTCGAGAACGTTCCGGTTCAGCGCCAGCTCGAGGTCCTCGCGGCCTTCGGTCAACGCCAGATCGTACGCCGCCGAACGGCCGTAGAACGCCTCGCCGAACGCCTGCATCCGCTTCGGCACCGACAGGTCGCCAACGCCAAGCTCGCGCAGGTTGGCATCGAGGTCGCTGCAGAAATAGTCGAACAGCGCCTGGGCGAAGGTCGATGCGTCCTGGATGCTGCGAATCCGCCGCAGCACCAGCCACAGATGGACCACCAGCATCTCGAATCGGCCGTTGACGGTGTCGGCGACGCCGAATTGCTGGTAAAAGACCGGCAGGCGCGACTGCGCCACGATCGTGCCATAGATCGCTTCAATGGTGCCGCGCGGCGGCGTCCGGGGCGGACGGAGCAGATTGAACGGCCAAATCATTGCGGGTTCCAGGTCCGGGCCCGTACGGGCCTTTCGGGATTGCTTTCCGAGTTCCTGCCCGGTACGTCAACGCCCTGCGCGATGCAAGGGGATGAGGCCAACTCCCGGATGAGTATTTCGATCGATCGACGCGGGCGCGCCAACGCGCTGCGAAGCCGTTTTTCGCTGCCGCGCAACCTCGGCCTGGCCGTGGCGCTGACGCTGGTCGGCGCCGGTATGGGTGCCTGCACGTCAGAGCAATTCCAGAAGGGCTACATTCTGCCCAATGGCGCGCTGGAGCAGATTCCGATCGGCGCCAGCCAGGATCAAGTGCTGCTGGTGATGGGCACGCCGTCGACGGTGGCGACCCTGGACGGCGAGGTGTTCTACTACATCTCCCAGCGCACCGAGCGTGCGGTGGCGTTCATGCCGCAGAAGGTGATCGACCAGCGCGTGATCGCGATCTATTTCGACAAGAACCGCCAGGTCCGCCGTATCGCCAATTACGGCCTGCAGGACGGCAAGATCTTCGACTTCATCAGCCGCACCACGCCGACCTCCGGTCAGGAGATGAGCTATCTGGCGCCGCTGTTCCGGTTGATCAGCTTCCGCTAAGGCGGAGGCAGATCAGCGCAATGGTGTTGATGGGTAGGATGGGTTGAGCGCAAGCGAAACCCATCTCAGAAGCGCCATCCCGGCTACGCCAGCCCCTTCCCCCGCGCCCACTCCGCAATCGTCGCGTTGACTTCATCGGGTGCGTCCTGCTGCACCCAATGCGACGCGCGCGGCAGCTTGTGCAGGGTGAAGTCCTCGACGAACTGCTCGTTGCCTTCGGTCAGCGCGATATCGAGCGCGAGATCGTCCTTGCCCCAAACCATCAGCGTCGGCACGGTGATCACCGGATTGCTGCCGGCGCCGCCGGCAAGGCCGGAGAAGTTGGCGCGATAGTAGTTCAGCATCGCGGTCGCTGCGCCCGGCTGCAGGATGTTGCGGCGATAGATCTCGAGCTGTTCGGCCGAAATCTTGTGGCTGTGGCTCTTGAACATCTTGACCAGCGGCGCGCCGCCGTTGCGGGTCAGCAGCCATTCCGGCAGCCACGGCAATTGGAAGAACGCGACGTACCAGGAACGGCGGCGCTGCGCCCAGCCGCGGGCGAGTTCACGCGCGAACGCATCCGGATGCGGCGCGTTGAGGATGATCAGCCCGTCGAGATGCACCTTGCCGCGCAGCGCGGTCTGCCAGGCGATCACGCCGCCCCAATCGTGGCCGATCAGAATGCGGCGCTTGCCGCCAAGCGCGGCAAACAGCGCCGCGACGTCGTCGGTGAGGTGCTCGATCGAGTACGCCGCCTTACCCTCGGGCCGCGACGTGCCGCCATAGCCGCGCAGATCCGGCGCCACTACTCGCCAGCCGAGCTCAGCCAGGAACGGGATCTGCCGATGCCAGGATTGCCGCGCCTCGGGAAATCCATGCAGCAAGAGCGCGACGGTGTCGCCCTGCCCCGCGGTGTCGACCGCAAAGCGCAGTCCGTTGGCCTCCTGCGTCGCCGTCTCGATCGCCATCCTCAAGTCCCTGCCCTGTGATGGCCGATCCTACACTAGGATTTGTCCTTATTGATTTTCTTGATCTTGGCGTCGGTCGTCTCGATCGAACTCGCCAGCTCGAGAATCGCCTTCGACAGCAATTCGATCGCTTCCTTCTGATCCTGAGACTTGGCCGCGCGCAGCGCGTAGTTCTTGGCGGATGACAGTGACATGGGGGCTCCTATTCTTGTGTCGACGATTGCTGCTCATCGATGTACCAGACACGCGGCATTTGTAGGATGGGTTGAGCGCAGCGAAACCCATCAGCCCGACGGTTATCGCTCGCCGCAATCAATCTACATCTCTCGACCATCCCCACCCCAATCGCGCGGATAGACACCGCTGCGCACCATCGCTCTGAACGACGAATACGGCCAGTCGATTACCCGGCTAACGTAGCCGTGCTTCACGGGATTGAAATGGATGTAATCGGCATGAGCCGCAAAATCGCGCTCATCACGGAGGGTATGTTCCCAGAATCGACGTTGCCACAGTCCACGCTCCGCCCTGGCGGCGCGACTCGACGAGATCGTTTCGATCGACGGCAGTCGCCGGGAAAATGCAGACTTAAGCAAGCGCCACCGAGTTGAATAGTCGGCGTCACCTTGGGGTAACGTCCAGATTGCATGGAGATGATCGGGTAGCACGACAATCGCGTCGATTGCGAAAGGATGCCGTCGTCGCACATACCGGCATGCGGCCCGAAGCTCCGCGATGTGGTCGGTCAGCAATGCAGACCGGCGGTCGTTCAAATTCACAGTAAACAAGAAGGTGCCGCCGGGTACAAAATTGCGCCGATACGACGTCATCGAAGCCGCCCCCACACGCCAAGCCCGTAGGATGGGTTGAGCGTAAGCGAAACCCATCGAATGAGCAGCCGAAAAATCGGCCGAAATTGGGAGGCGCCGACCAGCATACTGAGAAAGCGATGGGTTTCGCTGCGCTCAACCCATCCTACGACGTTCCCGGAAACAAAAACCCAGCGGCGCTTTCGCCGCGTGGGTATCTGGAAGCTGTCCCTGCAAGCGGCGGTGATTACTTCTCTTCTTCCATCGACACCGCGACGGCGGCGTTGGCGGACAGGCGCACCTTGTTGCCTTCAACTTCGGCGACCAGGCCGCCGTCGATGAAGTGGTGGTGGCCCTTGTGATGGCCCTCGCCGCTGTCCTTCTTGGTCAGCTTGATGCGATTACCGTCAACCCGATCGACGGTGCCGACATGCACGCCGTCGGCGCCGATGACTTCCATATGTTCCTTGATACCGCTCACACCGCTCATGTCGTAATCCTTCCGCAAGATGGGAACGGGTAACGCAGCGAGTTCCGATAGGTTCAATCGGGGACAAGCAAGCGCGACTAGGAACCTGCAGGACGGGCTGACCAAAGCAAAAGCTGTCGCTTTTAGGGGAGAGTCTCAGAACTGCTGTGACCTGAGTCGTCCAAAACACTCATAGGGCCCTCAAGCTCATCAGAGGCAGGGTCGGATCTTGCTGGTGCCAGCGCCGCCAGTAATCCTCGCAAGTAGCGACGCCCTTCGGAGTTAGACCAAGCAGGTCTTCGCTCCCATCAATCGTTTCGAGGAATCCGAGCTCCCTTGAGCGCGAGATCACCTGGGCTGAAAAGGAATGTGGATCCGCCTCATCTAGACATCTAGTGTCGATCCAGCGTCTCTTCCCGCCAACATCAACGGGGACGACCGTGATCTCCGTCTCCAACTTGGACGCGCCCGCTTGCATGAAGTGGGCGCTTAGGGTCCACATTAGGTCACGCACTCGCGCTGGAATCTCGATCCAGTCAACGGCTCCGTCCGGGGAGTGTTCTCTATCCGCTTTCACGCATTTTTGGCGCAGCAAACCTTCGCGACCGAACTGATAGGCTTGAATTAGAGCACGTTCGATTTCTCCAATTGTGTTCTGAGAGCGCCCGTACTTGCGGGCAGCTCTATCCTTCGCAACCAGCCTACGAGCCCACTCTTTAAACGTTGCTCGCAATTGCGAGCTGATTTTGGTGTTAGACATACTCGCCTGCGCCTACTTGGGATTAACTGTCAACAAGCCTCTGTTTCCGTGTCAACAATTCTGTCGGTGTGTTGAGTAGCCTTCGCCATCCTACGATGCTCACGTCAAAGCAAAAGCCCCGCGGCTTTCGCCGCGGGGCTTTGTGTTGGACCAACCGGTCTGCCGCTTAGTGCGCCAGGATCGCCAGCAGCAGCAGGGCGACGATGTTGGTGATCTTGATCATCGGGTTCACGGCCGGACCCGCGGTGTCCTTGTAGGGATCGCCGACGGTGTCGCCGGTCACCGCGGCCTTATGGGCGTCGGAGCCCTTGCCGCCGAAGTGGCCGTCCTCGATGTACTTCTTGGCGTTGTCCCAGGCGCCGCCGCCCGAGGTCATCGAGATCGCGACAAACAGGCCGGTGACGATGACGCCGAGCAGCATCGCGCCGACCGCCGAGAACGCCGCCGACTTGCCGGCCGCACCGCCACCCGCGATCGCATAGATCGCGAAGTAGACGAAGATCGGCGACAGCACCGGCAGCAGCGACGGGATGATCATTTCCTTGATCGCCGCCTTGGTCAGCAGGTCCACGGCCTTGCCGTAGTCCGGCTTGTCGGTGCCCTTCATGATGCCGGGCTTTTCGCGGAACTGACGACGCACTTCCTCGACGATCGCGCCGGCGGCGCGGCCGACTGCGGTCATGCCCATCGCGCCGAACAGGTACGGCAGCAGGCCGCCGAACAGCAGGCCGACCACGACGTACGGGTTGTTCAGCGAGAAGTCCGGGGCAACGCCGACGAAGTACGGCGACTTCTGCGCAATGAAGAACTTGAGGTCTTCATTGTAGGCCGCGAACAGCACCAGCGCGCCGAGACCGGCCGAGCCGATCGCGTAGCCCTTGGTGACCGCCTTGGTGGTGTTGCCGACGGCGTCGAGCGCGTCGGTCGACTTGCGCACTTCCTTCGGCAGTCCGGCCATTTCGGCGATGCCGCCGGCGTTGTCGGTGACCGGACCGAAGGCGTCGAGCGCGACGATCATGCCGGCCAGCGCCAGCATGGTGGTGGTCGCGATCGCGATGCCGAACAAACCGGCAAGGCTGTAGGTGATCAGGATGCCGGCGATGATCACGATCGCGGGCAGCGCGGTCGCTTCCATCGAGATGGCGAGCCCCTGGATCACGTTGGTGCCGTGGCCGGTGACCGAGGCCTGGGCGATCGACTTCACCGGGCGGAAGTCGGTGCCGGTGTAGTATTCAGTGATCCAGATGATCAGGCCGGTGACCGCGAGGCCGACGATGCCGCATTCGAACAGCGCCAGACCCGTGTAGGACACGCCGGGCAGCGGGCCGAAGCCGATCAACTGGTGGATGACGACGCCGACGCCGATCAGCGACAGCACGCCGGTGGCGATCAGGCCCTTGTACAGCGCGCCCATGATCGACTGGGAAGCGCCGAGCTTGACGAAGAAGGTGCCGACGATCGAGGTCAGGATGCAGATGCCGCCGATGGCCAGCGGCAGCGTCATCACGTTCTGCAGATGCGCCGGATCGGCGCTGCCGAAGAAGATCGCGGCGAGCACCATGGTGGCGACCGCGGTCACCGCATAAGTCTCGAACAGGTCGGCCGCCATGCCGGCGCAGTCACCGACGTTGTCGCCAACGTTGTCGGCGATCGTCGCCGGGTTGCGCGGATCGTCTTCCGGAATGCCGGCTTCGACCTTGCCGACGAGATCGCCGCCGACGTCGGCACCCTTGGTGAAGATGCCGCCGCCGAGACGGGCGAAGATCGAGATCAGCGAGGCGCCGAAGCCGAGGGCGACCAGCGCGTCGACCACGGTGCGGCTGTTGGCCTGCAGACCGGCGAAGTGGATCAGGTAGATGAAGTAGAGGGTGACGCCCAGCAGCGCGAGACCGGCGACCAGCAGGCCGGTGATCGCGCCCGCTTTGAAGGCGAGCTCGAGGCCGCCGGCGAGCGAGGTGGTGGCCGCCTGTGCGGTGCGGACGTTGGCGCGCACCGACACGTTCATGCCGATGAAGCCGGCCGCGCCGGACAGGATCGCGCCGATCGCGAAGCCGATCGCCACGAGGATGCCGAGGAAGTAAGCGAGCAGCGCGAAGATCACCACGCCGACGATGGCGATGGTCATGTATTGGCGCTTCAGATAGGCCTGCGCGCCTTCACGCACCGCGCCCGCGATTTCCTGCATCCGCGCGTTGCCCTGGTCGGCAGCGAGCACCGACGAGGTCGCCCAGATGGCGTATACGATCGATAGCGCTCCGCAGAGCACGATCACCCATAGAGCTGTCATACCTGATTGCCTCAGTCCCGAGTTTCACCCCCGTGCCTGCGCCGCGGGAGCGGCGCGGGCGCGCAACAAGATGGCGTGCCCTCTTTTGCGGGGCAGCCTCAAATCGCGGCGAACCTTGCCAAAATCACAGGTGCTCCGCAATCGCTGCGAAGGGACTAAGCTGGGCTTTTCCGCTGACCTTCGGAGTATTCCAGCGAACTTCTTCGCGTCGGAATACCAGTGACTAAGCATCAGAAATGACTGAAAGACAGCATCTTCAGCGGGATTTCAGGGCCGCCCGCGCCGAGCCATTGCGGCGGCGTGGTTCCGTCTTCGGCAACGCCGATGACTGTCACCTGCACATGGCTCCGCTGCGCCGCAGCAAGGAACTGATCGAGATTGATTTGTGCAACGCCGCAAAGCAGTTCGTAGTCATCACCGCCGCTGAGTAATCGCGCCAGCTTCGACTCATCGGTTCCCGCGATCGCACGCGCAGCCTCCGACAACGGCACGGCGGTCGCGTCGAGAGTCGCGGTGACGCCGGAAGCGGCGCACATCTTGGCGAGATCACCGGCGAGCCCGTCGGAGATGTCCATCGCCGCGCCGGCATAATCGCGCACGGCCTCGGCCAGCGCCGAGCGCGGCTGCGGCACCCGGTAGCGGTCGATCAGGAAGGCGCGGTCTTCGTCGCTCGCAGCAACCGCCCGGCCCTGCAACAGGTCGAGCCCGAGCGCCGCATCACCGATCGTGCCGGTGACGACGATGGCGTCGCCGGGGCGCAACGCGTCGCGCGCCACCATCCGGCCCGGCGGCACCCGGCCAAGCACAGTCACCGAGATCATCATCGGGCCGGGAGTCGAGACCGTGTCGCCGCCAAGCAGCGGGCAGCGGAACGTCGCCGCATCCTCGCCAAGCGCGGCGGCGAACGGGGCGAGAAAGCCCTCGTCGGCCTGGCGCAGCGCCAGGGTCAGCAGGAAGCCGGCCGGCTCGGCGCCCTTGGCGGCTAGATCCGACAGGTTCACCCGCAGGGCCTTGCGGGCGATCGCGGCGGGCGGGTCGCCCGGCAGGTAATGCACGCTTTCGACGATCGCGTCCGTGGTCAGCACCAGATCGCTGCCCGTGGCAGCCAAGACAGCGGCGTCATCCACCAGCCCCCGCGCCCCCGGATCGGTCGCCAGAGGCTTGAAGTATCGCGCGATCAGATCGTCTTCACCGGAGGCCATGGTTTGCTTCCCGCGGCCGGTTTTGTACCCGGCCAAATCCCGCGCGCACTGAGAGGCCAGAAAGCCGCCGCGCGCAAGTCGGCAGAGCCGACGGTTCAGCCGCTCTCAACCTTACCGCTCACTCGGCATCTAGCAGGGTCGGATCTTCGACCTCGCCGATCGCGCGCCTGACGAACTGCACGATGGCAGGGCCCTGAGCATCCGCCATCTGCTGCGGGGTGGTGCCGGTTTGCTCGTGGGTCCACACCGTCCAAACAGCGACCACGCCTGGTTGGGCTTCGATCACAGCCGTACAAAATTTGGTCGTGCGATCACAGCCCATGCCGACTCTGTCGGGATAGACCATGTTTCTGATCTGGTCGTACTGTTGCTCTCCTCCGACCGTGCCGTAGCTTTTCAAAAGGTCGAGTTTGCTGCGGTCGAACAGATTGAACCGCTCAGGCAAACGTCGCAAAAGCCCCTTATGTTCGCCGCGGCAGAGCGCCTGCGACCAACGCCGCGTCAGCCGCGGGCAGATGCCCACCGAGGCGAGGTGCTCGCCGGTGTAGCGGTACTCGTGGATCAGGAATTCGACGTGATCCATCGGCATCGGTTTGCCCGGATTGCGGGCGGCCTGCCAGATCTGGTCCGCGAAGCTTCGGGTTTGCCGGCCGCCGAGATCGAAAACGTGGTCCGGCCCTCGCAGGGCGACGATTGGAACGACGATATGCTGCCCCGCGACGGCGAAGTGTGCATCCGAGGCAAGGAAATTGATGTCAGGCGGTCGCGGCCCTGGCGGGCTGACAACGATCCACGCGACGGCAGCGACGAATGCAAAAAGGCCGAGCAGAACAATCCAGAAGTGGCGAAAAGGTCCCATGACCAGGCCCCGGCATCATTGCGGGGTCTGATAACTCAAATTCGTTGCAACTTGCCCTGCCCGGTCCATCGAATTTAACACGTCACAACGCGTTACTTCGTAAACTCGTCTTCGCGGAACCGCCGCGCGATCTGGTCGAGCACGGCGTTGACCATGCCGGTCTCGTCCTTCTCGACGAAGGCGTGGGCGACGTCGACGTATTCGGAGACGACGACCCGCGCCGGGATGTCCTTGCGGTGTTCGAGCTCGTAGGCCCCTGCCCGCATCACCGCGCGCAGGATCGCGTCGATCCGCGCCAGCGGCCAGCCCTTGGCGAGCAGATCGTCGATCAGGGGATCGATCTGCTTCTGATCGCGCACCACGCCGGCGACGATGTCGCGGAAGAACGCGGCTTCGGCCGGCAGATACTGCTCGCCCTCGACCTCGTTGCCGATCCAGAAACTCTCGAACTCGGCGAAGGTCTCGTTGATGCCGGCGCCGCCGATGTCCATCTGGTACAGCGCCTGCACCGCCGCGAGCCGCGCCGCACCGCGGCGGTTGGCCTTGCGCTCGCCTTTCGGCACCGGTTTCTTGAACGCGGGTTTGTTGATCTCGGCCATCTGCATCAGGCCTTCGCCAGCCGGCGCTTGATCCGCAGCATCGCCAGCGCGGCGCGCGCGGCGTCGCCGCCCTTGTTGAGGTCGCCGGGCTTGGCTCGTGCCCAGGCCTGCTCGTCAGTGTTGACGGTGATGATGCCGTTGCCGAGCGGGAATTTGCGCGCGACGCTGAGATCCATCAGCGCGCGGGCCGACTCCATCGACACGATCTCGAAATGAATGGTCTCGCCGCGGACCACGCAGCCGAGTGCGATCGCCGCGTCGTACGGCTTGCCGGCGGCTTCGGCGGAGTCGATCGCGATTGCGACCGCGGCCGGGATCTCCAGCGCGCCCGGCACGGTCAGCACGTCGTGGGTGGCGCCGGCGGCCTTCAGCTCGGCGACCGCGCCTTCCAGCAGCGCGTCCTGGATGTCGTCATAAAACCGCGCCTCGACGATCAGGACGCGCGCGCCCGAAACGTCGGTCTGGTCTTTCAGGGGTGCGCGCCGCGCGTCTGCCATGTGTCGCTTCTTCTTCGGTCGGTTGTCTGCATCTCGGCCAGTGCGGACCTCATCCTGAGGAGCGGCCCATTGGCCGCGTCTCGAAGGATGAGCGCCGCGAAGCTCATGTTCGAGACGGCGCTTCGCGCCTCCTCACCATGAGGGCCTGCGGGTTGTAGGCGGAGGCCGGCGCAAAGCCAAGCCCGCGCATGACGTCCTTCGGCGGGCTGCCGCCTATTTCATCTCGCTCAGGCGCGCGGCATAGCGGGCCATCAGGTCGACCTCGATATTGACCTCGCTGCCGACCTGCCAGCCGTTCAGAATCGTCGCCGACAGCGTGTGCGGGATGATCAGCACCGAGAATTTGGTGTCCTCGACGGTGTTCACCGTCAGCGAGGTGCCGTCGAGCGTCACTGAGCCCTTCGGCGCGATGAACCGCGCCAGCTCGCGGCTGGTTTCCAGCGTGAAGCGGGCCATGTCCGGCAGCTCCTCGCGCGCCACCACCTTCGCGATGCCGTCGACATGGCCGGTGACGATGTGGCCGCCGAGCTCGTCGCCGATCTTCAGCGCGCGCTCGAGGTTGAGCCGGGTGCCCGCGGTCCAGGCTTTCGCCGTGGTCTTGGCCAGCGTCTCGGCACCGGCGTCGACCTCGTACCAGGTCTTGCCGCCCTCGGTGCCGGAGCCGACCACGGTCATGCAGATGCCGTTCGAGGCGATCGAGGCGCCGTCGGCGATGGTCGACTGGTCGTAGGCGCAGCGGATCCGCAGCCGGTGCAACTGGCCCTGCGCGACCGGCTTGACGGTCTCGATCTCGCCGATGTCGGTGACGATGCCGGTGAACATGGAGTGCCTTCTAGTTCGAATCGTAAATGGTGAGCGTATCAGCGCCGACGCGCTCGGTGCTGCGGACACGCCAGTGCGGTGAGTCGGTGATCGCTGTCAGCGGCAGGCTGTGCAGTGCGTCGATGCCGTCGGCGCCGATCGGATTGTCGCTGCGCCACAGCCAGATTTCATCGGCCAGTTCGCCGGCGACCAGCGAGGCCGCGACGCGGGCGCCGCCTTCGACCAGAAGGCGCGTCACGCCCTTGTCGGCCAGCGCGTGCAGCACGGCCGGCAGGTCGAGGCCCGGGGTGTCGGCGCAATCGACGACGTGGATCACCTCGGCACCGGCCGCACCGAGCCGCGCGGCAGTAGCAGCCTCGACGGTTTCGGAGGCCATCAGCCACAGCGGCGTGGTGCGGGCGGAATGCAGCAGCTTGCTCGCGGCGGGAATGCGCAAGCTCCGGTCGAGCACCACGCGGATCGGCGACTGCGCCGCCATGCCAGGCAGCCGGCAGGTCAGTTCCGGATCGTCGGCCAGCACGGTGCCGATCCCGACCAGCACCGCGTCGGAACGGGCGCGCAGCAGATGGGTACGGGCGTTCGCCGCCTCGCCGGTGATCGCGACGGGCTTGTGGCCGGCGGCGGCGATCTTGCCGTCTGCCGAAACCGCGAGCTTCAGCGTCACCTGCGGGCGACGGTCGCGGATGCGGCGAATGTGGCCGGCGTGGTCGCGCGCAGCCTCCTCGGCGCAGACGCCGATCTCGACTGCGATCCCAGCGGCGCGCAGCCGCGCATGGCCCTGGCCGGCAACCAGCGGATTGGGGTCTTCGATCGCCGAGACCACCCGCGTAATGCCGGCGGCGATCACCGCATCGGCGCAAGGCGGGGTGCGGCCGTGATGCGAGCAGGGCTCCAGAGTCACGTAAAGTGTGGCACCGCGGGCGGCCTCACCGGCCCGGCGCAGCGCTTCGACCTCGGCATGCGGACGGCCGCCATCCTGGGTCCAGCCCCGGCCGACGATCACGCCGTCCTTCACCAGCACCGCGCCGACCGCGGGGTTGGGCGCGGTGCGCCCCTGGCCGCGCCGGCCGAGCGCCAGCGCCAATTGCATGAACCGACGGTCGGCGGAATCGCCGGCTTTGGCCGCCTTTTCGGCGGCGAGCTTCTGGCCGATCTGCTCCTCCAGGATGCGGAAGATCATTTGCGGACCAGCGCCGCCCTCGCCTCGTCTTCGTGAGAGAGTTCGCCGAGCACGGCCTCGAAATCCTTGGCCTCGCGGAAATTGCGGTACACCGAAGCGAAGCGGACATAGGCGACGTCGTCGAGCTTGCGCAGGTGATCCATCACGCTCTCGCCGATCGTCTCCGACGAGATCTCGGCCTCGCCGCCGCTTTCCAGCTCGCGCACGATCGCCGATACCATCTGCTCCACCCGCTCCGGATCCACCGGCCGCTTGCGCAAACTGATCTGCACCGAACGCACCAGCTTGTCGCGGTCGAACGGCACCCGGCGGCCGTTGCGCTTGATCACGATCAGCTCGCGCAGCTGCACCCGCTCGAAGGTGGTGAAGCGGAAGTTGCAGGCGATGCACACCCGCCGACGCCGGATCACCGAGGAATCCTCGGTCGGCCGGCTATCCTTCACCTGGGTATCGAGGCTGTTGCAGTTCGGGCAGCGCATCGCTCGTTCCCTACGTCGTTGCCGGGCTTGACCCGGCAATCCATCATCTTGCGAAGAAGATGGATGCCCGGGTCAAGCCCGGGCATGACGGGCCGTTGATCGTTACTGATAAATCGGGAAGCGGTCGGTCAATTCCTTCACCCGCTGCTTCACCGAAGCTTCCACCAGAGGCGCGCTGCCGTCCGGCGATTGTGCAATGGCGTTCAGCACTTCGGCGATCAAGTGGCCAACCTGCTGGAACTCGGCGACGCCGAATCCGCGAGTGGTCGCCGCCGGGGTGCCGAGGCGCAGGCCCGAGGTTACGAACGGCTTCTCCGGGTCGAACGGGATACCGTTCTTGTTGCAGGTGATGCCGGCGCGGACCAGCGCCTTCTCCGACACGTTGCCCTTCAGCCCCTTCGGCCGCAGGTCCACCAGCATGAGATGGTTGTCGGTGCCGCCCGAAACCAGATCGAAGCCGGCCGAGCGCAGCGTTTCCGCAAGCGCCTTGGCGTTTTCGACGACGTTCTTCGTGTAGACCTTGAAGTCGGGCTGCAGCGCTTCCTTGAACGCCACCGCCTTGGCGGCGATCACGTGCATCAGCGGGCCGCCCTGCAGGCCGGGGAAGATCGCGGAGTTGAACTTCTTGGCCAGCGCCTCGTCGTTGGTGAGGATCAGGCCACCGCGCGGGCCGCGCAGCGATTTGTGGGTGGTGGTGGTGACGACATGGGCGTGCGGCACCGGCGAGGCATGGACGCCGCCCGCCACCAGGCCGGCGAAGTGCGCCATGTCGACCATGAAATACGCGCCGACGCTGTCGGCGATCTCGCGGAAGCGCTTGAAGTCCCAGGCGCGCGGATAGGCCGAGCCGCCGGCGATGATCAGCTTCGGCTTGGCTTCCTCGGCGAGCTTGGCGACCGCGTCCATATCGATCATCTGGTCTTCGCGGCGCACCGTGTAGTGCACCGGCTTGAACCACTTGCCGCTCATGTTGACCGGGGCGCCGTGAGTGAGATGGCCGCCGGCGGCGAGATCGAGGCCCATGAAGGTATCGCCGGGCTGCAGCAGCGCCAGGAACACCGCCTGGTTCATCTGGCTGCCGGAGTTCGGCTGGACGTTGGCGAAGTTGGCGCCGAACAGCTTCTTGGCTCGGTCGATGGCGAGGTTCTCGGCGACGTCGACGAATTCGCAGCCGCCGTAATAGCGGTTGCCCGGATAGCCTTCCGCGTACTTGTTGGTCATCACCGAGCCCTGCGCTTCCAGCACCGCGCGGCTGACGATGTTCTCGGAGGCGATCAGCTCGACCTCGTGGCGCTGGCGGCCGAGTTCGCCGCGGATCGCAGCGGCGATCTCGGGATCGGCCTGCTCCAGCGAGGCGGAGAAGAAGCTGTCGGGCGCGGACGCGGGATTGGCTGTGCTCATGGGAAAAGTCTCCACCGTCGCAGCCGGTTCATCGGGTGCGAGCGGTTACGGGATAGCGGTTCGGAAGCGGCGGCTGCCGCATAGCACATCCGGCCCCGCCGGCCAAGGATCTGAACCATGCATTGCGGCATCCGGCCTCAGCCCCGCCCAGATATGGTGGCTGCGACAGAGTTGCAGAAGGGGCAGCCAAACTGCCTGGAAACTCCTGGTTTTGTGCCGACCGGCGGTTCTGCCAGCTCCCTTTTCCCTTTGCGGAGGGAGCCGTGGCCTTCGACGAGCCTCGTCTTATGCCAGGTTAGGCCCGCCCTGCCCTCGACAGCGCCACCCATCGGACTTAGCTTTTCGCCATGAACCTGATCCGCCGCACCTTCGATCTCGACTCGGCGACCGACGAGCGCCTGAAGGCGCTTGCGGCCGAGCGAGGTCAGGACGAAGCAGCGGTGCTCGCCAAAGCACTCGCGCTGCTCGACTCAGTGGGCGAGATCGAAATCCCGGATGTTGCGGAAGATCGTCGGCGTCTCGACCGGTTTCGGGAAACCGGCGAAGCGGTGCCGATTGCCGAAGTCCGGGCCTGGGTCGAAAGCTGGGGCACCGATAGCGAGTTGCCACAGCCATCGGCGCGGCCGGTGGGATGATCCGGTTCGCACCGGAAGCCGTCGACGATTTAGCGCGGGTGCGTGACTTCCTCGATGCGAACAGCCCTGACGCTGCCAAACGCGCTATCGCCACAGTCTTTGCTGCCCTTCAGCGCCTCGAAGACTTTCCGAATCTCGGTCGTCAGACCGACGACGTCAGTATTCGCCAAATTGTCGTTCCGTTCGGATCGGCCTGTTATGTCCTGCGCTACGTTTTGGGCGACAACGGCGATCTTCTCGTCCTGCGGGTTTGGCACGGTCGCGAGGCACGGACATGAGCGGTTGGCGTTAGCATGACGCAGAGTTGATGGTGGCATCGCTGAGCTCGGCCTAGTGACAAACAAACCGGCATGTCCTGTCCAATTCCACTCCCCCTTGCCGTAGGGGGCGGGGCACGAGTCAAAAGCCTGTCACTCCGGCGGAGCTGATCGCCGAATTTTGCGTTTGACGGGACCTCGCTAGCAGCGCAAGGGGACCACGCCTCCCCTCGTCGTCCTCGCCCCCACTCGCCCATACTGACCGCGAAAAAGCCCTGAGCCATTCAATGGCGCTGATTGAAAAATTCGTTCCGGCGTTCAGCTTCAACGAGCGCCATGCCATCCAGGTCGACGCGCCGGGCGACAAGGTGCTCGACGCAATTCTCAGCTTCCGGCCGGAAGATGATCCGTTCTTCCGCCTGATGATCTCGTTGCGCGAATTACCTATGCGTACCGCGCGCCTATTCGGCAGCGTCGGGCAGACCACACCAAAAGTGTTCGGCATCGACGACTTCACGCTGCTCGAACACGACGACCAGGAGGTGGTGTTCGGATTGGTGGGCCAATTCTGGCGACCCGATTTCGGCCTCGTCCGCATTGCGGATGGCGCAGCGTTCGTCGCATTTCAGCGCAGCGGCTTCGTCAAGCTCGGACTCAACTTCGCGATTGCTCCGCAAGGCGACGGCCGCATTCGCCTGACGACCGAGACCCGCGCGTTCTGCCCCGATCGCGACGCGCGCTTGAAGCTGCTGCCCTACTGGTACGCCGTCCGTCCGTTCAGCGGCCTGATCCGCCGCCGCATCCTCGCCGGCCTGAAGCGCCGCAGTGAGGCGGCGTACGCGAGCGCCTAGCGATCCAGCATTGCAGCCTACCTCAGCGAAGGGAAGCGGGCTTGATCGCTGGCTCCTCCCGCTCTGTTATGTTGCAGCAAGCCGGCGCGCGCAGACCGCATCCTGCGCGATGCGGCCGCCCGCTATCAATGCCTCAGCAACAAGGAGCCGCCGAATGATCCAGCAAGGCACGATCGCCAACAAATTCTCGGCGTTCTCCGAGCATTGGCGCCCGAAGGTCATCGCCAGCCTCAACGGCCAGGAGCTGAAAGTCGTCAAGGTCCAGGGCGTGTTTCCATGGCACCTGCACGAGGATTGCGAGGAGATGTTCCTGGTTTGGAAGGGCCGCTTCCGCGTCGAGTTTCGTGACCATGTCGTCGAGATGGGCCCAGGCGACTACATCGTCGTCCCGCGCGGCATCGAGCACCGCACCGCCGCCGATGAAGAAGCCGAAGTGATGATCTTTGAGCCCGCCGAAGTTCGCAACACCGGCAACGTCCTCGACGACACCTTCACGGCGCCGCAGGGGGTGAAGATATGAGAGGCTTGGGCCAAGGAAATGGCGCGCTCAGATTCGTTTCTTTGATAGACCGCATGAGTGAGGGACGTTCCGAATCTGCGCTCGCTCTAACGCCTACTCATCGGTTAGCTCAAGCAGGCCGCCCCGTATTCTTGATGACGAACCCGGTCACTACAATTTTGCAGCCCAAGATTTTTGGAGAGAGAGGTGTTGGCAAAGCATCAATCCCGACGGCGTTTGTTGACACTACCGTGAGGCCGGCTCGACGGATCATCTCGACCTGCGCATCTTCAGGCCAAACCAGTGAGGGAAGATGTACCCTTTCACCGCTTCTGAGCTGAAATAGTGCCGCCCCCTGAAATTCGTCAGTAGATTCTAGTCTAAATGAGCGCGCCCATTCATATGAAGGCGATGTAAAAATACACCAACCACCGACCCTAAGAGCGCGCCGCACCTCGCTCCAGAACTCCGGCACATTGAATGGGTCCGCTAGTGACGCAACCATCACAGAGATGCTATTGTTCAGAAATGGCAGAGCTAGCGCATCACCTACCACCAAACTAGCCAAATGCCGATACTTCGCCGAGTAGGACAACATGGAATCTGACTTGTCGAGCAACACAAGCTTTCCAAAGGCCGTATGCCCAAGTTCACAAACAAGCGAATCTCCAGCCCCCACTTCGACCATCCACCCTCCTCGCGCAACGTCTGCCAGCGCTTTCCGCAGGAAAGACTTACTTGCATCCCTAAAATTGCGACAAGTTGGATGAAGTTGCGCGTCGTAATACTCTGATGCTACACGGCTATACGTGTCGAGTTTAAGTGGAGCGAGCGGAGGAGCATGACGCATTTCTAAGTCAGCTCAACATTCAGAGAGACCGTGGCAGATTCGTCGAGAACTCTCGCAACCAAGCTCCCCAACGCTTTCTGAGCAGCAGAAATTACTTCATCCTCCTTCTGTCTATTGAACGAGTTTTGCTTCTTGGCGTCCATGTATAGGAGGCCCACCTTCCGATGTTCATGAATAAGCGGGAAGCAAAAATAGGCTCGGTGCTTTAGAGCACCTTCAGCCTCTCTTCTATCCATCCCCCAATCACTCATGATTTTGTCCATCTCCTTTTCATGTGTCCTTTCACCATCTAGATGAAGCAGATCGTTCTCCAGCATCGCGTTTTCAGTTCGCCAGACTTTCCCGATGATACCAAAGCGCACTGAGAATTCTCGCCCCTTCCCCTGCCCGGAGGGGCAATAGTCAACGAGTTGGTAGAGTCGACCATCGCGAATGGGGTCGGGAATATGAATTGTGCAACGGAAGCTTGAGTCCCGTTCTGGTGTCAGCTGCCTTACAGACGCGCTATCGATGAAGTTTGAGAGTGCTTGCTCGATCTGATACCGAGCAACGATCCGTGCGATCTCCTTATCGGCGCGCGCTTTGTACTCGCGGAGCGCTAGCTCTATCTCATTGGCAGCACTTTGAATTCTTTGCTTGGTTTGCTCGTTGAGTTCGATCTCTGCCCCAAAGAGCTTGATCTTACGTAGCGTCCCAAATAGTCCGAGCAGCAGTGGAAAGGATGTTTCCGAGCGGGCAACAATCCATAGCGCCAGGAGAATTGTCAGCGGCCACGGAGCGAAAAGGAGGATAAGCTTTCGAATCCAGTCGAGCGCAGTCGGAGAAATGCTGGGTGACGGCAACGAAACAGATAGTAGCCAGACGCCGATGAGCACAATAGCTGCGGTTGTAACGCACGCAGCCAAGTACCGAACACCTTGAAATTTCGCGTTCTGAAGGCCAGACAGGACATAAGACCTTGCGAGATCCTCCGGACTCATATTGGACTTAGACGCAATCTGCTGAAGTTGTGCGTTTGAGGCGTCTCCAATGGAGATGTAATAGGTTTTCGTCACATCACCATCCTTATATTTGCGTGCTTGAATTCACTTTGTGGTGCCATCTCGTACTCGGCACGATCTTTTGAGGCCCATGGACGAGCGAATGAGCCTAGATACCCGAGTTTTGTAGCGGAAAATCACACAGCGCGACGGGCCAACGACCGACTTTCTCGACTATTCGTGCGACGCCTTGCTGGTCCTCACAGCGTCTCCTGCTTCGCCCCGCATTCCTTGCAGCTGTAGGTCACGCGGGTGACGCCCTTCGGGGCCTTCACCTTATTCGGGGCGCCGCATTTGCCGCAGGTGGCCATGATCACGGTGTCGCCCTGCTTCACCGTCACGTTGCGGTTCGCCATCGCCTCGCGCATCAGCCGTTCGGCCTCTTCGCGCATCGCCTTCTTGTCCATGTCGTCCATCGTTCGTTGTGTTGTCGCCCCGCGTTGTAGCGCAGCGCGATGACGGCGGCCGCATCAAATCCGCATTGCCCCGCGAAAATCGGTTGACAGTGGGGCTCTGCAACCTCGCCCGGCCTCACCACCCGTCCGGCGCTCCCTGCGGGCGTCGCAGCCGCTTGCCGGGCATGACCAAGCTGCCGTGATGCCCCTTGCAATGCGCGCGCGGCTCGCCAATCTCTGCTGTCCCGCTCAACCACAATCCGAACCTCAATCCGGAGCCCATTGATGACCGACGTCCCCTACACGCCGCCCAAAGTCTGGACCTGGGACAAGGAGAACGGCGGGAAATTCGCGTCGATCAACCGTCCGATCGCCGGCCCCACCCATGACAAGGAGCTGCCGGTCGGCAAGCACCCGCTGCAGCTGTATTCGCTGGCGACCCCGAACGGCCAGAAGGTGACGATCCTGCTCGAGGAGCTGCTGGCGCGCGGCCATAGCGGCGCAGAATACGACGCTTGGCTGATCAAGATCGGCGACGGCGACCAGTTCTCGTCGGGCTTCGTTGAGGTCAATCCGAACTCGAAGATCCCGGCCCTGCTCGACCGCTCGATGAACCCGCCGCAGCGCGTGTTCGAATCGGGCTCGATCCTGCTGTACCTCGCCGAGAAGTTCGGCGAATTCATTCCGAAGGATCCGGCCGGCCGCACCGAATGCCTGAACTGGCTGTTCTGGCAGATGGGCTCGGCGCCGTATCTCGGCGGCGGCTTCGGCCATTTCTATGCCTATGCGCCGGAGAAGTGGGAGTACCCGATCAACCGCTTTGCGATGGAAGTGAAGCGGCAGATGGACGTGCTCGACCGCCGGCTCGCCGAGACCGAGTATCTGTCCGGTGCCGAATACTCGATCGCCGACATCGCCGTGTGGCCGTGGTACGGTGGCCTCGCCAACGGCGTGCTGTACGGCGACAGCGCCACCTTCCTGGATGTGGCGAGCTACAAGAACGTGCAGCGCTGGACCAAGGCGATCGGCGCCCGCCCCGCGGTGAAGCGCGGCCGCATGGTCAATCGCATCAGCGGCGACCTCTCCACCCAACTCCACGAACGCCACGACGCCAGCGACTTCGAGACGAAGACGCAGGATAAGCTCGAGGCTAAATAATCGGGAGAGTTCAGACGGGATCGCGTCAGCGCCCTCTCCTCCGTCACGTCATTCCGGGGCGCAAACGCAGTTCGCGAACCCGGAATCTCGAGATTAGTCAGGCGAGCGTTTCCATAAGCTCGGGATTCCGGGTTCGCTCCCTGACGGGAGCGCCCCGGAATGACGGGGCAAACGGGTCGGCCGGCTGTGCCGAACTACACGCTGTGCCTGGGCGTCGCGACTTTGCCTTGGGTCGTGGCGATGCCCATCTCGAAGCTGTCGGCGATGCGGCGGGCGCGGATGATGAACTCGGCCGCCACCTCCGGGGTGAACAGCTCGGTTGCGGTCGCTTCGAACAGCTTCAGCCAGCGGTCGAAATGCTCCGGCGCGAGGTTGAGCATCAGATGCGGCCGCATCGGCCGGCCGCCATAGCGCCCGGTCTTCAGCAGCATCGACGACCAGAAATCGGTGATCTGGGCGATGTGGTGATCCCAGTCGTGGACAGCGCGGTCGAAGATCGGCCCGATCACCTCGTCCTCCCGGGCGCGGCCATAGAAGGTTCGCACCAGCTGGGCGATCTGGTCGTCGGTCAGAATGTCCAAATGGGCAAGGCTCATGACGACGATGTAGGCCACCCGGCGGCGGGGCTCAAGCCGGCCAGCCTTCGAGAAGCGATCAACTCGTCGCCTGCCCTTCCAGGATCGCTAGATCGCGTTCCAGCAGCGGCAGCTGCTGGATTGCGAAGCGGCGGATCAGGTCGTTGTCCGGATGCAGCAGAAACCGCCGCATCAGCGCGATCATGCGGCGGAATTCCTTGACCTGCTTGGCATGGAAATCGGCCATGAACCGCTCGCCGACGGCGCCGCGCAGGCCCGCCAGCTCGTTGCTGAGGATCACGTTGGAATGGTCGGGAAAATCGATCGACAGCAGCGTGAAGGTGTTGAGCCGGAACACCTGCTGGTCCCGCTCGCGGGCCTGCCGGGCCTGATCGGCCGCGAACTGCCGCAGCGCCTCGTCGCCGCGCGAATCCGCCAGCCCCGCTGCCTGGGTCTGAAACATGTTGAACTGGTGCAAATAGCGCAACACGTCGGCGGCGTTCGGCGGCCAGCCGAACACCTGCTTGATTCCGAGCGCTTCAACCAGGGCATGTTGTCGGGGCGTTTCCGCGCTGGCGATGACGCCGACAAAAATGACGATGGCCGGCAGGATCGCAACCAGTCCCGCGATCAGCCGCATCATCATCCGTGCACCGCCTGCTACAACCCCGTGTAGCCAGCTTTCACCGGATCATTGCTGCCGTCAAGCTCGCGTAAATAGACCAAACCGCACACCGTCAGGCGGTTGTCGTCGGTCTCGCCCGCCTCGACCAGCGTGCGGATATAGCTCTCGACTTTGGCTTTGGCATTCTCGGCCGCTTCCTGGTTGGTCAGCAGCCCATAGGTCTGGATCACGCGGTCAATGGCGCGTTGCATATCGTCCCCTTGTTGTCAGGCCGCAATCTTCGCGGACTCGAAGTTGGAGATCGCCTTGTTGGCGAGACGGATCGGATGGGTCTCGCCGCGCTGGAACATCTGCACGATCAATTCGAGCAGGCCGTCGTGGGTCGCCGTGGTGTCGGGGATCGCGCCGGTGCGACGCAGATAGTTCGCCGCGATATCGTAGGCCTTTCCGATCGTGTCGACGTTCATCACCCGAAGCCCTCGCTCGATCAGCATCGTCCTCTCCAACGGCTGGCGCAGGGATAAGTATCGAGGCGGACCAAGGTTCCAGAAGGTTCCTGCGAAAATTCGGCAGCGCAAAACAAATCGGCCTCCCTTGCGGGAGGCCGAGGACGACAGGTCTGGAGACTGACAGCGCGCGGGCCTGCTTCTTGTGAGCAGCGGCTCGGCGGTTGGCCGGCCGACGTTGGCGCGTATCTCTTAGGCGGCCTTACAGCCGATACAGGATCTGGTCCGTCCAGAACCGCTCGAGGCGGTGCAGCGACTTGTTCAGCGTGGCGAACTCCTCGCTGGAGATGCCGCCGACCTGCTCCACCGTCTTGACGTGCTTCTGATACAGCGCCTCGACGATGTGGCGGACTTCCTGGCCCTGCGGGGTCAGACGGATCCGCACCGAGCGGCGATCGACGCGCGACCGCTGATGATCGAGGAAGCCGAGTTCGACCAGCTTCTTCAGATTGTAGGAGACGTTGGAGCCGAGGTAGTAACCGCGGGTGCGCAGTTCGCCGGCGGTCAGCTCCTTGTCGCCGATATTGTAGAGCAGCAGCGCCTGCACCGAGTTGATATCAGCGCGGCCGCGACGATCGAACTCGTCCTTGATGACGTCGAGCAACCGGCGGTGCAGTCGCTCCACGAGAGTGAGCGCCTCGAGATAGAGCGGCTGGACCGGCGTGTTGGCTGCTACTGCGGGTGCGGAGGTTTCCGCCGCCGTGGCGACTGCTTTGATCATGACACTTCCCCTGTCGTCTTTTTTGATCGACTTATTCGACGAAACTTCTGTCTCGTCTGATAGGTCCACCTTAAGGGGCCGCTTTGAACATCAGCTTAAATAAGACGATAAAGAGATCATGAATTTAAGACAGTGAACCGTGCATTAAGCCTGCAAATCAAGGGCTTTTTGCAACGATTGATTCACGGATCGACGGCGATTCAAGGGTTTTCCGGAGCTCCGTGTCGCATTTGAAGACAGCTTCGTTCGAATTTGAAAGATCTGCGTAACGGATCCGGTGCCGCGTCCGCGATCCGGTTAAGGTCTTCACAACCCTATCCGGACCGCGTTTCGATAAAATGCCGCGAGCTTGTTTACGCGACGCCGCGGTTGCGGCCTTCCCAATATGGGGCACGCAGCACCTTGCGATCGATTTTGCCGAGACCGGTCACCGGAATCGCTTCGACAAAGTCGATCGACTTCGGCGACCACGGTGCGCCACGCTTCTCTTTGACGTGCGCCTGCAGTTCGGCGGCGTCGTTGTTGGCGCCGGGCTTCAGCACCACGAACGCTTTGACGGCCTCGCCCCATTTGTCGTCGGGCACGCCGATCACCGCAGCGGATGCGACCGCATGGTGCGCCATCAACGCATCCTCGACTTCGCGCGGATAGATGTTGAAGCCGCCGGAGATGATCATGTCCTTGGTGCGGTCGACGATATAGAGATAGCCGTCCGCGTCCTTTACAGCGACGTCGCCGGTGTGCAGCCAGCCGCCGCGGAATGCTTCCGCCGTCGCTTCGGGCCGCTTCCAATAGCCGTCCATCACCAGCGTGCCGCGCACGCAGATCTCGCCGGGCTCGCCGGTGCCGACTTCGCGCATCTCGGAGTCGAACAGCTTGACGTCGAGCAGCGGGCTCGGCCGTCCGCAACTACCAAGGCGCCCGGGCTTGGAGTCGTCGTGGTCGACCTTGCGCATCGTGGTGATGCATTGCGGCGCTTCGGTCTGGCCGTACAGCTGCACGAATACGTTGCCGAAAATCTTGATGCCCTCGCGTAGGCGATCCGGCGACATCGGGGCGGCGCCATACACAATCATGTCGAGCGAAGACAGGTCGTGACGCGCCCTCACCTGCGGCGCATCGATCAGCGCGTAGATCAGCGTCGGCACCAGGAACGCCGCGGTGATCTTGTCCTCGGCAATGACGCGGCAATACGACTCGACCTCGAAGCCCTGCACCAGCCGCGTAAAGCCGCCGCGCATCATCACCGGATACACCGTCACGCCGGCGGCGTGGCTGATCGGCGTGGCGGCGAGATAGCGGATGTCGGCGGGCCAGTCCCAATCCGAATACAGGATCACCGCCATCGTGGTCAGCGCGCGATGCGGGATCATCACGCCCTTGGAGCGGCCCGTGGTGCCGCCGGTGTAAGCCAGCCACGCAATGTCGGAGGTCACGCTGTCGTCGACCAGCGGCGCCGGCTGCACCGCTGCGAAGCCGTCTAGCAGATTGCGCGCGCCGTTCACCGGTCCGAACGACAAGAGATGCTTCAGTCCCGGCACGCGGGCGCGGATCGCCTCGCCGCGCGCGGCGAATTTGCCGCCTTCGACGATCAGCGCATCGATCTCGGCATCCTCGATGATGAAGGCGTGGTCGTCCTCGGCCGCCATCGGATGCAGCGGCGTGTAGCGCATTCCCATCACCGTGGCGGCGCAGATCGCGGCCCAGGATTCGGCGCGGTTCGACGATAGGATCGACAGCGCGCTGCCCTTGGCGAGGCCGCAGTCACGAAACAGCGTGATGAAGCGGCCGACCGCGTCGCCGAGTTCGCGATAGCTCCAGCGAATGCTGCCGTGGGCGATCGCCGGACGGTCACCGTAGCGCGCGATCGCATTGATGATCAGGCTGCCGCCCGTGCCGCCGGAATGAAGCTGGTCCATGGTTTCCCCCTTTGTTGTGGTTATTGTTGATACGGCGCCGCCTTGCGTGATGCGGCAGCGCTCGCCGCACGCGCTATGGCGGCCGTTCGCGTGCCGCCATCCAGGCAAGCGCCAGATAGGCGGCGAGCAGCAGCGCTTCGCCGAGCACCACCAGCAGGCTGCCGCCATAGATCGTCGGGAACATCAGTTCGATCACCGCCATCGACACCACGGTCGTCAGCCACACCACGGCGCCCCACGGCGTCGCGAGCCACAGCCCGACGGCGGCGACCAGCTCGATCACCGCGAAATAGATGGTGGCGGTCTGCCAGGCCATGGTCTGGACTTCGAACGCGTCGTCTTCGCCGCCGACGAAGCCGGTGATCTGCGCCCAGTGGTAAAGTCCCTTGGCGACCGACAGCACCGCCATCACTCGCAGGAACAGCACCAGGCGCCGCGTCCAATCGTTCTCATGATTGTCCGGCCGCTCCGGCGAGATCGCCGCGACCGAAATCGCCTGGTCTCGCGGCGGTTGTTCGCGTGGTGGAAGTTCGGACATGCGGCTCGGCTACCGGATCGGTGGTGGTGCGGTGCGGTCTGACCTGAGTCTTGGCCCGCCGGGCCAGCAAAATCAATCGGCTGTGATCGCCCCGGAACATTCTGATTGCGCCAAATCAACAGTGCGGTGACGCGGGGGTGCCAAAATGCTACTTTCCATGAACACAGCAGAGCCTGCAGGGAGAGTTGGCACCATGGCGATCAAGTTCGGCCGTCCCATCGAGATTCGTGACCCCTCGACCCGGCCCGCCGCTCCGCCGCTCGATCTCACCATCCGTCCGCGCCGCAACCGCAAGACCGAGTGGGCTCGCCGTTTGGTGCGTGAGAACGTCCTGACCACTGACGACCTGATCTGGCCGATGTTCGTGATCGACGGCACCAACCAGCGGGTTCAGGTCGCCTCGATGCCGGGCGTCGAGCGACTCAGCGTCGACCAGATCGTTCGCGACGCCGAGCGCGCCGCCAAGCTCGATATCCCGTGCATCGCACTGTTCCCGTTCACCGAGCCGTCGCTGCGGGACGAGCACGGCACCGAAGCGTCCAATCCGGAAAACCTGATCTGCAAGACGGTCCGCGCGATCAAGAAGGAATTCCCGCAGATCGGCGTGCTGTGCGACGTGGCGCTCGACCCCTACACCAGCCACGGCCATGACGGCCTGATCGAGGACGGTCGCATCCTCAACGACGAGACCGTCGCGGTGCTGGTGCAGCAGTCGCTGGTGCAGGCCCAGGCCGGCTGCGACGTGATCGCGCCGTCGGACATGATGGACGGCCGGATCGGCGCGATCCGCGAAGCGCTCGATGCCGCCGGGTATCTCGACGTTCAGATCATGGCCTATGCGGCCAAGTATGCGTCCGCCTTCTACGGCCCGTTCCGCGATGCGATCGGTTCGGCCAAGGCGCTGACCGGCGACAAGCGCACCTATCAGATGGACCCGGCCAACACCGACGAGGCGATCCGCGAGGTCGAACTCGATCTCGCCGAAGGCGCCGACATGGTGATGGTCAAGCCGGGCATGCCATATCTCGACATCGTCCGGCGCGTGAAGGACACCTTCGGCGTGCCGACCTTCGCATATCAGGTGTCGGGCGAGTACGCGATGATCGCCGCTGCCGCCAACAACGGCTGGCTCGACGGCGACCGGGCAATGATGGAAAGCCTGCTCGCCTTCAAGCGCGCCGGCGCCAATGGCGTGCTGACCTACTTCGCCCCGGCGGCGGCCGAAAAGCTGCGGCAGCAGGGCTAAGTCTCCGTCCTGGCCTCCTTCATCCCTGCATCGAGTCGTCGGCCTCCGGCGGATCAATGGAGGGTTTGTAATGTCGCGGCAGCCTTGCAAGGCGCGGCTGCCGTCGCCATGTCGAACCCGACCACCGTTCTGTCGCAACGGTGCAACGGGGAGCAGGCTGATGGCTGATTATGGCGGGAGTGGCTGGCGCGGCGGCGACGTGCGGCCGGCGGCGTTCGATCCCTGGCTCAATCCGGAACTGTTTCAAGGCGTGCTGACCAAGCGTGTCTTCGCGTTCCTGATCGATCTCGTCGTGCTCACCATCCCGGTGCTGGTGGTCACGGTCTTCATCGCGATGTTCGGCCTGGTGACGCTCGGCATCGGCTGGACGCTGTTCTGGCTGGTGTCGCCGCTGTCGGTGATCTGGGCGCTGGTGTACTACGGCGCTTCGCTCGGCGGTCCGCACTCGGCGACGATCGGTATGCGCACGATGGGTCTCGAACTCACCACTTGGACCGGCGAGCCCGGCTACTTCGTGCTCGGCGCGGCGCACGCCTTCCTGTTCTGGCTGTCGCTGTCGATGCTGACGCCACTGGTGCTGCTGGTCGGGCTATTCAATGCCCGCCGCCGCCTGCTGCACGACATCGTACTCGGAACTGTGATTATCAACAGCACCGTGCCCGCCTCCCAGCCGGCGCGCTCCTACTAAGGGCGAAAGCGATTGACCGCAGACGGACGTAAGGCGATGCTGGTCAGGTTGGAGGCCGACGACCCGACGTGACCCAGCACTCGCGCGACACACCGCAATTCTATCTGACGGCCCCCTCGCCGTGCCCGTATCTGCCGGGCCGGCATGAACGCAAGGTGTTCACCCACCTCGTCGGCAACAAGGCCGGCGAGCTCAACGACCTCCTCACCCATGGCGGCTTCCGCCGCAGCCAGTCGATCGCCTACCGCCCGGCCTGCGATCAGTGCCGGGCCTGCGTCTCGGTGCGGGTGATCGCCAACGAATTCAAGCCGTCGCGCAACCAGCGCAAGCTGCTGGCCCGCAATGCCGACCTCGTCGGCGAGCAGCGCAATCCGGTGCCGACCTCCGAGCAGTATTCGGTGTTCCGCGCCTACCTGGACCAGCGCCATCGCCACGGCGGCATGGCCGACATGACGGTGCTCGACTACGCGATGATGGTCGAGGACAGCCACGTCCAGACCCGGATGATCGAGTATCGCAAGCGCACGCCCGACACCGGCGTCACCGGCCGCGGCGGCGAGCTGATCGCCGCGGCGCTGACCGACGTGCTCGGCGACGGGCTGTCGATGGTGTATTCGTTCTACGAGCCGAACGAGCAGCACCGCTCGCTCGGCACCTTCATGATCCTCGACCACATCGCCCGCGCGCGGCGCCTCGGCCTGCCCTACGTCTACCTCGGCTACTGGATCGAAGGGTCGAAGAAGATGGACTACAAGGGCCGCTACCTGCCGCAGCAGCGGCTGGCGCCGAGCGGCTGGCTGCGCGTCGATGCCTCCGGCGAAATGCAGCCCGAGCCGCAGGATTAGCCGCGGCCTCGCGACACGCTTGTGCTCGGTCCATCACTCCCTATCCGCTCCACCAGGAGCCAATGAGACAGCAGAACCGCGAGCCCGCATCATGACCGCTGCCCCGCATTCGCTCCAACCTCAGCGGGAATGATCTCGACCGTTGCGGTCATGCCCGCGGCCAACTCGACGCCGGAAGGCACCCGATCGAGATGGATGCGGACCGGGATGCGCTGGGCAAGACGCACCCAGGAGAACGTCGCCGCCACATTCGGCAGACCGAAACGACCGGGTGTTTCGTTGCTGTTCTCGATGCCTCGACCGATGCTCTCGACATGACCAGCCGCCGGCTGCTCGAAGCCCATCAGCTTGACCCGCGCCGGAGCTCCCACACGGATCTGCTGGAGTTTCGTCTCTTCGAAATAGCCGGTGATCCAGAAGCTCGCTCCATCGAGGATCGCGACATTCGTGGTGCCGGCCGTCGCATAGTCGCCGGGCCGAAGCTTCAGATTGGTGACATAGCCATCGACAGGGGAGCGAATGACCGAGCGTGCAAGGTTGAGTTTGGCCAGCTCGCGTGTCGCTATCGCCGCCTGATGGGCCGCAGTGGCCATCGCCGCTGCGCCGCTCGATTGCTGGAGCGCTTCCTGTGAGACCACGTCATTCAGTTTGAGTTGCTGTTTCCGTTGAGCCGTGGCTTGACGCACCAGCATATCCTGGTATTTCGCCTCGACGTCAGCCTCCGCCAGCGCCACCGCCAGCCGCAGCCGCTCCGGGTCGATCTCGTAGAGAACGTCGCCACGTTTCACATACTGATTATCGGCGATCGGCACGGTGCGGATCGTGCCAGAGACTTCCGGCGCGATCTGGACCACATCGACGCTCACCCTGCCGTCGCGTGTCCAGGGCGTTCGCTCGTAATGGCCCCAAGCCTGAAGGGCGACGATTCCGGAAATAACGAAGACGCAGAGCGTCAGAGAATAGTGGCCGAGCAGTGATCCAAGCGATTTCACAATGATAGTCCGATCATTGGCAGGGACTGCATCAGCAGACCGCAAACGATGACAAAGATGGCGATTTCGGCGAGCGGCCGATAGGCGAACAGGCGCGAGACGCCGATCTCGGTGCAAACGCGCATCGTCGCGATCGTGACGATCAACCCGATGAACGCAACGACGACGAGGCCGGGGATCAAGACGCCTCCGATATTCAGATCAGCGATCATCAGCCAGGGCTCCTTTCTTGGCTGCTCCACTCGCGCCGAGCGCGAAGCGCAGGTCGATCAACAGATCGAATATCCGCGACCGGCTTTTCTGTGAGCTGTGCTCCATCATCGCCGTCAGCCGCTCAATGCGCCGATCGAAATCGATCAGGACGGCTGGCGTCGTCGGCCTCCTGCCACGAAAGTGCGCGGCAATCTCGCTAAGAAGACCTTCTATTGCAGCCCGGGCCTCGCCCTTGACCTGGGGGATGACCTTACGAAGCTGACCGGCGACGTGACCGATACGAAGAAGGCGGAGCGTATCGTCAAGCACGTCTGCATAGGCATTGCTTGCCGCTCGCAGCCTCGGCAGCAGCAGCGCCGTTCGGTCGATCATCAGACTTGTCCAACGCGCCTCGTTCGGTGCGCCGCCCAGCGCGCGGCGGCCGACGTCCCGTCGACTGAGGTGAAGCAATCGTTTGATCGCAATGTCGACCGGTACGGTTTGGAAGATCGACATGCTGACCGCTCCAAATCCAACCGCAACGAAAAGCGCGATCGTCATATTGAGGGAGGCGGCGAAATCACCGGTGTAGCTGGTGCCCAACCCGGAAAGGATCGGAATCGTCAGAGTAATGCCCATCGCCATGAAGGCCGTCGGCGCTCGCGCTTGGAGAGAGCCGGCGAACAGGAACGCCGGGGCAAGGACCGCAACGAGCACCGCGAAGTTTGTCACATGGGGAAGGATGACGAAGCTGTAGAGCAGGCTGACCAGCACGCCGAAAATCGAGCCGATGATATACTTCACGACGAATGGCACAGGTGTGTCGACGTTTCCGAACAAGGTGCAGCAGACGCCGAGAATGGAGACCGCCGTCCCGCCGTCGGGCCACGCCGACCAAATCCAGAAAGCGCAGCCGCCGAGGATGCCGACCATCGCGCCGAACGCTGCGCGGGCTGCCATCCATGGATCGCGGTGATAGACGTACCCTTTTGCAAGCTTGGGGCCGTGTAGCACCGCTGCTTTTCGAACGCGCCGGCTGGCGGTCATGCTCTGACTGAGCTTGTCACAGTCGTTCAGCAGGCCGATCATTTCCACCAGATGGCCGGCAAGGTTGGCACCTACCCGGTCGATAGGCATGGTCGCGTCCGTGCCCAAACATTTCTGAATTGATCTCGCACGCCCGATCAGACGAGCAGCTTCCGCCTGCTGATCATCATCCGGTTGATTGACTGCGATCCAGCCTCCCACATCAGCGACCAAGGCGGCCGATTCATCGACCGACGCTGCGCGCTCGATGTTGAGAGAGCGTACGCGCTCCTCGATTTCGGCCGTGAGTGGCAGAAGCCGAGCGAGCCGGTCATGGATGAGCTGCACCGTCTCCCGGCGGGGCCTTGCAGACGCGGAATCGTATGGAAGATGTGTCGCCAGCCCCTGCATCACCAGAAGGTCGACAGCAAGCTGTTCGCGCCGTTGGCGGTTCTCTTCCGACGATCCTGTCAGCGCGACACGCGCAAGCCGGCGAGCGTCCTGCAGCATCGCCGATAGCTTGCCGGTGAACTGGCCCGTCATCGGCTTCGGCCAAACATATCGATGGATCAGAACTGCGCAGAGAATGCCGATGCAGATCTCCTGGACCCGCAAGGAAGCCGTGTCGAAGACTGCGCCGGGGTCAAGTACGCTTGGGAAGCCGATCAGGCTGGTCGTGTAGCCTGCAAGGACGAAAGCATAAGCTCTTGGTGTGCGATCAAGCAGCGAGAGAAACAGGCAACGGCCGATCCAGCCGGCGAGGATCAGGCAGCACACGATCGGATCGTTGACGAAGTTCGGAACGATCGCGACAGTCGCTATTGCGCCCACAAACGTCCCGGCGAAGCGATACACGCCACGACTGACCGAGGCTCCCGCCGATGTCTGGGAGACGATATAGACCGTGACGATGGCCCAAAACGGCTTGGGCAGCCCGATCCGCAACGAAACGTAATAGGCGAGCATCGCCGCGGCGAAACTCTTTGCCGAAAACAGAATCGCATCAGCATCTTCCTTCCTGGCGGGCTGGCGGAGGAAGTTCGCTAGTGCGCGCCCCGCTGCTGGGCAGGTCTGAGTCAAAGGGGGACGTCCCGACGGCATGGTGTTCATGACGCCAGTTGTGACCAATTTGCAGAAGCGAATAAATTCGGTATTACGACATAAAATCCCTGAAAACGGCCATTCGTATGCCCGCGCAATCTGTCGTTTCCGTTTTCGACCCCGACCTGACGCGTCTGCCGGCCGTCGCCCATCGGCTGCATTTCTCCGACCATGAGTCGGAGGTGCCGTTGCATGTGCATCGGAAGGGGCAGCTGATCCTCGCCCTGCACGGAGCCGTCACCTGCACGGCCGCCAATGAAGTCTGGATCGTGCCGCCCAACTGCGGGGTATGGATTCCTGGCGGCGTGCCTCACAGCGCGCGCGCGACTGCCAATGCCCAGCTCAACTACCTGTTCGTCGAACCGGAAGCGGCGAACCTGCCCCGCTCCAGTTGCACGCTGGCGATTTCTCCGCTGATACGAGAATTAGTCGAGCGTCTAGCAGAGGAGCGTGCGGACTATCCAGCAGACAGCCATGCAGCCCGAATGGCGCGCGTGCTGCTGGACGAACTCGCGGAGATGCCGCGAGAGCGGTTCAATCTGCCAATTTCCAGCCACCCCAAAATCCGAGCGATCGCCGACACTCTGACAGCCGAGCCGTCCGACCGCAGGACCTTGAGCGATTGGGCAAAGCAGGTGGCGATGAGTGAAAGATCATTGGCGCGGCTGTTGATCCGGGAGACGGGTCTGACGTTCGGACGCTGGCGGCAGCAACTGCACCTCGTCGTCGCCCTTCGCGAACTCGCGAGCGGCGAAGCGGTGCAGAACGTTGCGGCCGAACTCGGCTACGAGTCCGTCAACGCCTTCATCACCATGTTCAAGAAGGCGCTTGGAAGCACGCCCGCTCAGTACTTCGCGCAGCGTCATGCCCCCACGAAAGCGGGATCGGATGAGCAGAAGCGTGGTTGATCAGGCATCAGTTCTGTTCAACGGGCAGATCCGAACGCTCGGATTTTCCGCGTCGGTGCGCTACCCGCCGGTCACGTAGTCGAACACCAGCTTGATATTCAGCACGACGATGATCGCTGCGATCAGCGATGCGATGGCGGTGAGCCAGCGCGGCGCAACGAATTCGCCCATCTTCGCCCGGCTGGCGGTGAACACCACCAGCGGCACCACGGCGAACGGCAGCTGCAGGCTGAGCACCACCTGACTGAGGATCAGGAGCTGTCCGGTGCCCTTCTCGCCGGCGATGATCGTCACCGCAACCGCCGGGACGATTGCGATCAGCCGCGTCACCATCCGCCGCAGCCAAGGCTTGATCCGGATCTGGATGAAGCCTTCCATCACGATCTGGCCGGCCAGCGTGGCGGTGATGGTCGAGTTCAGGCCGCAGGCGAGCAGCGCAATGCCGAACAGCGTCGGCGCCAGCGTCGAGCCGAGCAGCGGCGCCAGGAAGGCGTGGGCCTGGTCGAGTTCGGCAATATCGGTCTGACCGGCATGGTGGAAGGTTGCGGCCGCCAGGATCAGGATCGATGCATTGATGCTCAGCGCGAAGGTCAGCGCGATCGTGGAGTCGAAGGTGGCGAGTTTGATCGCTTCGTGCTTCTCGGCAGGGCTCGTCCCGAAACCGCGCGTCTGCACCAGGCCGGAGTGCAGGTAGAGATTATGCGGCATCACCGTGGCGCCGAGGATGCCGAGCGCCAGATACAGCATGCCGGGTTCGGTCAGCACCCGCGTGGTGGGGGCAAAGCCGCGGATCACCGCGCCCCAGTCCGGATCGGCCATTGCGATCTGGACTGCAAAGCACGCCGCGATCACGCCGAGCAGCGCCACCACGAACGCCTCGATCCAGCGGAAGCCGAACGCCTGCAGCGCCAGCACCAGGAACACGTCGGCCGCGGTGATCAGCACGCCGATCTCGAGCGGAATGCCGAACAACAGATTGAGCCCGATCGCAGTGCCGATCACTTCGGCAAGATCGGTGGCGGTGATGGCGATCTCGGCCGACAACCACAGCGGCCATGACACCCAACGCGGATAGGCGTCGCGGCAGGCCTGGGCAAGGTCCCTGCCCGCGCCGACGCCGAGCCGAGTGCACAGCGACTGCAGCACCACGGCCATGATGTTGGAGACCAGCGCGACGGTGAGAAGTGCGTAGCCGTATTTGGAGCCGCCCGCGAGCGAGGTCGCCCAATTGCCGGGGTCCATGTAACCGACCGCGACCAGATAGCCGGGGCCTAGGAAGGCAATCAGCTTGCGCCAGAACGGCCCCTTGGCGCGGGTCGGCACAGTGCCGAACATCCCGGCGAGCGACGGCTCGCCGCGCGCCAACCGCCACCCCGTGGTCTGCTCCGGTGCCGGCGAGGGTTCGGCTGTCATCTGCGGCGATCTTGCATCCATCGCATCACAATGCAGGCTCACACAGCTTCTTGCAAGTCATTTGCAATAGCAAGAAGGTAGCCAAGCCCTGGTCGATGACGATATTTGCGGTCAAGGAGCCTCCAGCGGCCGAGTCGCGGGCCACTTTGAACACTGCCACAAAAGACGTCAGTGGTCATTGATCAGGCTTCGACCGTACCGTTTCGGGTACCGGGCGAGATACCGCCGCGATTTTCCAGCTTGCGTTCGCCCGCAAATCGCGCACAACGCCGCCATGACAAATCAAGCGCCAGAGCGGATGTCCTTTAGCGGCTTGCTGGGCTGGGCGACCAAGCCTCCGCAAGCCTATCTCGTGTACGCGATCTGCGTCGTGCTGGTCGGCGGCGTGTCGTTCTATGTCGGGACGCTGAAGCCGAAGCACACGCCGGGCCTGCCCCCTGCTCCAGCCGCTACAGCGCCGCAGAGCAAGTGACGCCCCTTGCGGCTCAGTGCAGCCGCAGGTTCGGGACGATCGGCAGGAACGTCAGCAGCAGGAACAGCGGGATCAGCACCAGGCCAGCCCGCAGCGCGTAGCCGAAGAAGCCCGGCATCTTGATGCCGCGCTCGGTGGCGATCGCATAGACCATGAAGTTCGGCGCGTTACCGACATAGGTCAGCGCGCCCATATAGACCGAGCCCATCGAGATCGCCGCGAGCGTGCCGGCGAGCGGCCCCATCAGCTCGGCGGGGCGGCCGCCTGCCAGCTCGAAGAACACCAGATAGGTCGGCGCGTTATCGAGCACCGCCGACAACAGGCCCGTGAACCAGAAATACGGCACCTCGCGGGGCGTACCGTCGCTCGCCGTCACCGCCTCCAGCAGCGGCGCAAACAGCCCGCTCTTGCCGGCATGCAGCATCGCCAGCACCGGGATGATCGCGACGAAGATCCCGGCGAACAGCTTGGCGACCTCGCGGATCGGCTCCCATGTGAAGCCGTTGGCCGCGCGATGCTCGTCCGCCGTCCACCACAGCGACAGCAGCGCAAGCACCACCAGCATCGCATCGCGCACCAAGTTCTGCAGGGCGACCTTGGTGCCGTAAACGTCGAATTCGATGCCGGGGCGCCACTGCGCGCAGGCCAGAATGGTGGCGATGATGCCGGCGATCAGCAGGAAATTGATGCCGCCGCGAAATCCGATCGGCGCCTCGGCGGTTTTGGCCGGCGCATCGTGCCGCGCGTACCAGCGGTCGAGCAGATAGAACACCAACAGCAGCACGCCGGCGACGATCAGGGTCTGCTGCCACAGGTGTTGTACCGGCCAGAAGAAATCGACGCCGCGCAGGAAGCCGACGAACAGCGGCGGATCGCCGAGCGGCGACAGCGCGCCGCCGATATTGGCGACCAGGATGATGAAGAACACCACGACGTGGACGTTGTGCTGCCGTCCCGCATTGGCGCGGATCAGCGGCCGGATCAGGACCATCGCGGCGCCGGTGGTGCCGATCAGGCTGGCGCAGGCCGTGCCCACGGCAAGCAGGCCGGTGTTGATCAGCGGCGTCGCTCGGATGGTGCCGGTGACCAGGATGCCGCCTGACACCGTGAACAGCGCGAACAGCAGCACGATGAAGCTGAGATACTCGGCGAGCAGCGCATGGATCAGCGATGCCAGCGCGATGTCCCAGCCGTAGACGATCGCAATCGGCGCCAGTGCCAGCACGCCCCAGCCGGCGGCGATCTTGCCGTAATGCGCGTGCCAGACCTTCGGCGCCAGCAGCGGTCCGAGCGCGATCGACAGCAGGATGCCGGCAAACGGCACGCCCCAGGCCCAGCCGAGCGCCGCGCCGTCGAGCTCGGCCGCCTGGGCGGGCCCCGGAAGCGCGGCGAAGACGAGCAGCGGAAGTAACAGGCGAAATCGGCGGGAGCAGCGTTCGATCATCGCATCCACTTCAAGGCAATTCGGGAGCGAGACGCAAAGCCAAACGAACGGCCCGCCTGCGACATAGCGCGCAGGCGGGCCAGCATCACGCGATGCTGCGTCCGAACTTGTTGGATTTCGGGAAGCCCTTCGGCGGCAGCCGGCCGGCGTCGGCGCGGTTGCCGCGCCATTCGGCGAGTTCCTTCATGGTCGCGCTGAACTCGCGGCCGGCGGAGTCGCGCCAGCTCAGGCCCTGCTTCGACGAGAAGGTGGCGATATCGGACAGGCCGCCGTCCTTGTACTTCTGCAGCCGCACGCCGCGGCCACGGGTCATCTCCGGCACCTGATCGAGCGGGAAGATCACCATCTTGCGGTTGTCGCCGATTACCGCGACGCTGTCGTCGCCCTCGCTGACGACCGTGAGCGCGCGCGCTTCGTTGGGAATGTCGACGTTGAGGATCTGCTTGCCCTTGCGGGTCGAGCCGACGCACTCGTCCTCGTTCACCATGAAGCCCTGGCCATCATGGCTGGCGATCAGGAATTTGCGTCCGCCGGTGTGCACGAACACAGTGACGATCGCGGCGTCCTGCTCCATGTCGATGAACATGCGGATCGGCTCGCCATGGCCGCGGCCGCCTGGCAGCTTGGCGACATCGAGCGCATAGAACCGGCCGTTGGTGGCGAGCAGCAACAGCTTCGAAGTCGTCTCGGCGAAGAACGACTGGCCGAGCTTATCGTCCTGCTTGAAGTTCAGCCCGGACAGGTCCTCGACATGGCCCTTCAGGGTGCGGACCCAGCCCTTGTCGGAGATCACCACGGTCACCGGCTCGCGCTCGACGAAGGCTTCTTCGATCGCCGCCAGATCGTGCTCCGGCGCGTCGGCGAACTGGGTGCGGCGCTTGCCGAGCGGCGTCTTCGGCCCGAACATCTCGCGCACCTTGCGGACCTGCTCGCCGACCTTGGCCCACTGCTCGGTCTCGGACTTCAGGATCGCGTTGATGCCCTTCAGCTCCGCGCGGAGGTTCTTGTCCTCGGTACGGATCTCGAATTCCTCGAGCTTGCGCAACGAGCGCAGCCGCATGTTGAGGATCGCCTCGGCCTGAATCTCGGTGAGATTGAAGGCCTTCATTAGCACCGGCTTGGGCTCGTCCTCGGTGCGGATGATCTTGATCACCTTGTCGATGTTCAAGTACGCGATCAGATAGCCGCCAAGCACTTCGAGCCGATGCTCGATCTGGCCCTTGCGATACTCCGAGCGGCGCAGCAGCACGTCGCGCAGATGATCGAGCCATTCGCGCAGGCACTCGGCGAGGCCGAGCACCTTCGGAATCCGGCCCTTCACCAGCACGTTGAGATTGAGCGGGATCCGGCTCTCCAGCTCGGTCAGCCGGAACAGCGATTCCATCATCAGCGTCGGATCGACGCTGCGCGACTTCGGCTCGATGACGATGCGGACGTCCTCGGCGGATTCGTCGCGGATGTCGCCGACCAGCGGCAGCTTCTTCTCGTTCAGCAGCTCGGCGATCTTCTCGATCAGCCGCGACTTCTGCACCAGCCAGGGGATCTGCGTCACCACCACGGTCCAGGTGCCGCGCGCGCCCTCTTCCTGCTCCCATTTGGCACGGGTGCGGAATGCGCCGCGGCCGGTGGTGTAGGCCTCGGCGATGCTCTCCTTGGAATCAATGATGATGCCGCCGGTCGGGAAGTCCGGGCCCTTGACGAAGCGAAGCAGCGCTTTCGACTTGGCGTCGGGTTTCTCGATCAGATGCAGCGCGGCGTCGCACAGCTCGGCGGCGTTGTGCGGCGGGATCGCGGTCGCCATGCCGACGGCGATGCCCTGCGCGCCGTTGGCGAGCAGGTTCGGGAAGCCGCCGGGCAGCACGACCGGCTCTTTCGACTGGCCGTCGTAATTGGCGCGGAACGCGACGCCGTCTTCGTCGATGCCTTCCAGCAAAAGGCGCGCAACGTCGGTCATCCGCGCTTCGGTGTAGCGGTAGGCCGCCGGGTTATCGCCGTCGATGTTGCCGAAATTGCCCTGGCCGTCGACCAAGGGATAGCGCGACGAGAAGTCCTGCGCCAGGCGCACCAGCGCGTCGTAGATCGACTGGTCGCCGTGCGGATGGAACGAACCCATCACGTCGCCGACGATCTTGGCGGACTTCTTGAACGGCGTACCGGGGTCGAGCCGCAGCAGCCGCATGCCGTAGAGGATGCGGCGATGCACCGGTTTGAGGCCGTCGCGCGCGTCCGGCAGCGCCCGGTGCATGATGGTCGACAGCGCGTAGGCGAGATAGCGCTCTTCCAGCGCCTCGCGAAGCTGGACCTCGTGGATCTCGGCCGGCTCCGGCGGAATCAATCTTTTTCCCATGGCGTGGGGTTATCCCCTGACCGGAAGCGGAGCAAGCGCCAGCGGGCCTTCCGGCCTTGCGGATTCGCCTGGAACCTGGGCGCCACCCTCCTGGGCCGCCGAGTCGAACCGGGCGCGGGCGCGCTCAATCTCGGGGAAGTTCTGCTCCGCCCAGCCGACCAAGGCCGTCAACGGTCCAAGCACGGACTCGCCGGACGCCGACAAACGGTACTCCACACTGGGCGGCTTGGTCGGAAACACCTGCCGGGCGACCAGCCCGTCGCGCTCCAGATCGCGCAGCGTCTGAGTCAGCATCCGCTTCGAAATGTCTGGAACATCTCGCAGCAGCGCATTGAACCGCATCGGCTTTTCGGCCAGCGCGATCAATAGCAGCGTGCTCCATTTGCTGCCCAGATGGTCGAGCACGTTGCGCACCGGACAGCGGGTGGCGTCGAAGCCCTGCTCCCGCCAGGCGGCATAGCGGTCAGTCAGCGTGGCGCGGTGCGCAGCGACCGCGAGGTTATCTGCAGGTGACCTTGTCACGAAATACTGCCTCCTTACGCGGCCGGACGAAGGTCTCCAATATAGACCTACCCTCAATTGAAAACCACCAGGAGATCCTGATGTCCGCCTCCCGTTTCCTCGTCACCGGTGCCAGCGGCCAGCTTGGCCGCCTCGTCATCGACGGCCTGCTCAAGACCGTCCCGGCCTCCCAGATCGGCGTGCTGGTCCGCAGCGAAAAGGCTGCCGCCGAATTCGCCGCCAAGGGCCTTCACGTCCATACCGGCGAATACGGCCGTCCTGACAGCCTCACGGCCGCCTTCACCGGCGTCGACCGTGCTCTTCTGATCTCCTCCAGCGAGATCGGTCAGCGCACCGCTCAGCACCGCAACGCGATCGAGGCGGCGGGCCAAGCCGGCGTCAAACTGCTCGCCTACACCAGCCTGCTGCACGCCGACAGCTCCCCGCTGGGGCTCGCCGAGGAGCATCGGCAGACCGAGGCGGCCTTGAAGGCGTCCGGTGTGCCGCACGCCCTACTCCGGAACGGTTGGTACAGCGAGAACTACGGGGCTTCGATTCCGGCCGCGCTGGCGCACGGCGCCCTGCTCGGCAGCGCCGATGGAGGCCGCATCGCCTCAGCGGCGCGCGCCGATTATGCCGAGGCCGCGGTCCGTGTGCTCACCGCCGCGGAACCGGAGGCCGGCCGCATCTACGAACTCGCCGGCGACGGGTCCTACACGCTCGCTGAGTTCGCCGCCGAGCTGTCGAAGCAATCCGGCAAAGCAATCGCCTATCGCGATCTGCCGCAGGCCGACTACGAGGCTGCACTGGTCGGGGCCGGCCTGCCGGGACCGTTCGCCGCGCTGCTGGCGGACTCCGACGCCGGTGCCGCCAAGGGCGCGCTGTTCGACGATAGCCACACCTTGAGCCAGCTGATCGGTCGCCCGACCACGCCGACCGCCGCGACGATCTCAGCGGCTCTGAAAGCCTGATGCAGCGATCGCGGCCTCTCGCGGATATGACGCGGCCGGCTACGACTCCGCCGGCCGCTGCAGCGCGCGGGTGATCGCATTGATGAACCCCGCGCGGGCGTCCGAATGGCTCTGCCCGCGCGGCTCGAGCACATTGCGCAGCAGGAAGCGGCCGGTCAGCTCGAAGCCATCGAACAGGTCCTGCCCGGACCAGCCAACCTCGCTCGCGGCCTCGTCGTCACGCAGGAACGCCGGCAGGCGCAGCAGTCGGTCGCGCCATGGCTCGCCGGCGCTGCGCGAGACGGCACTCCCCGACTTCGGCGACACATAGATCAGTTCCGTAGTGCTGCCGGTCGCGGCGCAGACGGACAGATCGAGCCCGAAGCCGAGCTCGGCCAGGATCGCCAGTTCGAACCGGATCAGATGCGCGGCGGCGACTCCGAGGTCGTCGAAATCATCGAGCGTGAACAACAGCCGATGATAGATGTCCTCGTGCGGATCGCGCTCCGGCAACAGCCGCGCCAGCGCCGCCAGATGGGTGACGCCGTACACCGCGTAGGATGACGCCAGCAGCGTCGCGGCGCGCATCTTGGTGGCTTCCAACTGATAGTAGCCGAGATGCTCGTCTAGCCTCGCCCGCCACGAGGCCAGCACGCTGTTGCCGGGCTGCAGCAACGGCCGCATCCGTGCCGACGCCCCGCCCCGCACCATGCCGAGATGCCGGCCATGCTCGCGGGTCAGAAGCTCGACGATCGCGGCGGACTCGCCATGGCGCCGCACCCCGAGAATGATGCCCTCGTCGCTCCATTCCATCGGACGAGCCTATCGGATTCCGCGCAGTCGCGCCTGCCGGCCTTACGCGGTGAACCAGCCTCGGGCGTCGCCGGTGTAGGACAGATACAGTCCCGCCGCGGTCAGGATGCAGGACGCAATATCGATCCACAGTCCGGCTTCGATGCCGCTGTCGCCGACGATCTGGGCCAGCGACACCACTGAGAACACCAGCGAGGCGGTCAGCACCGCCCTCGCCCAGTTCTTGCGGGCGTGGGCGGCGAGCCACACCAGATAGCTCAGCAGTACGATCAGGCCGGCCGCCATGGTGTTCGCGGCGGCCACGACACCGGCCGACATGTTGGGCTCGATCACGGTGCGATCCTGAAACGCCACCGAGATGCAGTCGAGCATCAGCGAGGTGAGCAGCAGCACTTCGAACCAGTACACATTGCGCGGCAGGCTGGTGGTGGTGCTGGTGGTCATTCCTTGGGGAACTCCAGGCCCATTTCGCGGTAGCGATCCGGATCGTTACCCCAATCCTCGCGCACCTTGACGAACAGGAACAGGTGCACCGGCTGCTCAAGGATCTCGCCGATCTCCTTGCGGGCCTCGGCGCCGATCGCCTTGATGGTCGCGCCGCCTTTGCCGAGCACGATTTTGCGCTGGCTCTCGCGTTCGACGAAGATGGTCTGCTCGATCTTGACCGAGCCATCCTTGCGCTCGGTCCAGGTGTCGGTCTCGACCGTCGACTGATACGGCAGCTCCTGATGCAGTTGCCGGAAGATCTTCTCGCGGGTGATCTCGGCGGCGAGATGGCGCAGCGGCGCATCCGACATCTGGTCTTCGGGATAATGGAACGGGCCCGGCGGCACCTGCGCAGCCAAAGCCTTGCGCAGATCGTCGACACCGTCGCCGGTCAGCGCCGAGACCATGAAGGTCTGATCGAACGCCAGCCGCTGATTGGCGGCCTGCGCCAGCGCCAGCAGCTTCTCGCGGGCGATCAGATCGATCTTGTTGAGCACCAGCAGCTTCGGCCGGTCGACATTGGCGAGGTTGGCCAGAATGTCTTCGGCCTGCTCGTTAATCCCGGCACGGGCATCGAGCAGCACGCAGACGATGTCGGCATCGTGCGCACCGCTCCATGCGGTCTTGACCATCGCACGGTCGAGCCTCCGCTTCGGCGCAAAGATGCCGGGGGTATCGACCAGGATGATCTGCGAGGCATCTTCGATCACGATGCCGCGGATCAGCGCGCGCGTGGTCTGCACCTTTCGCGACACGATCGTCACCTTGGAGCCGACCAGCGCGTTGACGAGGGTGGATTTGCCGACGTTCGGCGCGCCTATCAGCGCAACGAAACCGCAGCGGGTCGCGGCGGTCGCCGCGTCTTCATGTTCAGCCATCATTGCCGCCTGTGCCGACGCCTTCACGCGCCAGCATCGCCGACGCCGCGACCTTCTCGGCCGCGCGCTTGCTGCCACCGACACCTTCGGCCGGCTCGAGGCCCGGCAGTATGACGGCAACACGGAATTGGGGATCGTGATGCGGACCGGTGCGCTCGACTTCGCGGTACACCGGCGTCGGCAGGCCGCGGGCCTGTGCCCACTCCTGCAACACAGTCTTGGGATCGCGCAGCGACCGCGCCGGTTTGCGCATCCGCTCGGTCCAGTTGCGGCGGACGAAATCGGACACTGTGTCGTAGCCGCCGTCGAGATAGATCGCGCCGATCACCGCTTCGCAGATGTCGCCGAGCACCGACTTGCGCAGCTTGGCGCCGGCGCCGGCCCCAACCGTGCCGAGCTTGATGCCTTCGACCAGGTCGAGACTGCGGGCCACGTCGGCGCAAGTTTCCTTGCGGACCAGATCGGCGAGCCGCTTCGACAACTCGCCTTCGTCGGCGTCCGGAAACGCCCGATACAGCATATCCGAGACGATCAGGCCGAGCACGTGATCGCCGAGAAATTCGAGCCGCTGATAGCTGTCGGTGCGGCGCGCGGATTTCAGCGCGGAGACGTGGGTGAGCGCGGTGGTCAGCAGCGCCGGATCGGCGAAGCTGTGGCCGAGCCGTTGCTCGATCGCTGCTGCGGTCGCCTTGGACTTCGCCTTGCTGGCGCGCCGCTTCTTTGCAGTCGAAGGCTCCGCCGCCGGAACTTCCTGCGGTTGCGGTTCACTCGCCGTCGAGGGTTGCTCGACGTTGGTCACATCATCGCTCATCGCACGATGGAGAAGATACGGCTCCAGCGCACCGCGGTCGGCCAGCGCCAGATCTGCCAGGCGTGCTCGCCCTCGGCGATCGAGAAGAAGATCATCTGGGCGCGGCCGATGATGTTCTCGTATGGCACATAGCCCACCGCGGACAGCACGCGGCTGTCGGTGGAGTTGTCGCGGTTGTCGCCCATCATGAAGAAGTGGCCGGGCGGCACGGTGTAGACGTTGGTGTTGTCGTAGAAGCCGTTATCGACGCAATCCAGCGTCTCATAGGACACGCCGTTCGGCAGCGTTTCCTTCCAGCGCTTGACGCGCGCGGTGGCTTCCGAGCCGCACGGATCTTCGCCGACGTAGTCCGACAGCCGCTCGCGGTCGACCGGCTTGTCGTTGATGTACAGCAGGCCTTCGCGCATCTGGATGCGATCGCCCGGCAGACCGATCACGCGCTTGATGTAGTCGGTGGAGTCGTCCTTCGGCAGGCGGAACACCACCACATCGCCGCGGTTCGGATCGGAGCCGAAGATCCGGCCGGAGAACAGCGGCGGCGACAGCGGAATCGAGTAGTGGCTGTAGCCGTAGGTGTATTTCGAGACGAACAGATAGTCGCCGACCAGCAGCGTCGCCTTCATCGATCCGGACGGAATGTTGAAAGGCTGGAACAGGAAAGTGCGGATGATCAGCGCGATGATGAGGGCGTGAATGACGACGCGGATGGTTTCGCCGACGCCGCTCTCAGATTTGGTTCCGGATGTCACGCTCATCGCTTTCCCGATTCCCGTCGCGGGGAGCCGCGCGGTGGACGACTGGACTGGTGCGGAACGGGTCCAGGTGATGGCGAGACGTAGGCCGCAGCGACGGACACCGCCACGACCGGCGCTCGTTCGCCGAGGACTCGACCCCGCTGGGGATTCCGCGCGGTTTTAGACTGTTGTCGCGACCGGTGCAATCAAGCGTCGCGGCTTCGCGAGCTAATGCTATGACGAATCAACCGCTTTTCCGTCTCACGAGGACGTGGCGCCGGTCGCCTCGGCGGCCGCCGGGACAGCCGAGATCACCACGAAAGCCTGGGCAAGCGGCCATTCGTCGGTGATCGACAGGTCGATCCGGGCCGTCATGCCCGGAGGCGTCAACGCGTCGAGGCGGGCTTTGGCACCGCCGGTCAGCATCATGGTCGGCCGGCCGCCGGGCAGATTGACCACCCCCATGTCGCGCCACCACACCCCTTGCCGGATACCGGTGCCAAGGGCCTTCGAGCAGGCCTCCTTGGCGGCGAACCGCTTGGCGTAGGTGGCGGCGACCAGTTCCGCCTTCTTGGCACGCCGCTCGGCCTTCGCCCGCTCCGCCTCGGTGAACACCCGATCCAGGAACCGCTCGCCGTGACGTTCGATCACCTTGGCGATCCGGGTGATGTCGATCAGATCGGAGCCGATGCCGATGATCATGCGGCGATCGCCTTGGCGCGGCCTCGGTCCATCGCCGCCCGCATCGCCCGCACGGTCTCGCCGAGGCCGACGAACAGCGCCTCTCCGATCATGTAGAAGCCGATGTTCAGTTCGACGATCTGCGGTAGCTCAGAGATCGTCTCGGCGGTGGCATAGTCGAGACCATGACCAGCGTGGACTTCGAGCCCGGCCGACCGCGCCAGCGCGGCGCCGGCAAAGATCCGCTGCCATTCGGTATTGGCCTTGGCCGCGTCGCCGTCGGTAATCGCATCGCACCAGGCGCCGGTGTGGATTTCGATCGCGGGGGCCTTCAGCTTCGCCGCCATTTCGATCTGCGCCGGATCGGCAGCGATGAACAGCGAGGTGCGGATTCCGGCATCGTTGAAGCGCGCGATCGCCGGCCCGAGCGAGGCTTGCTGGCCGACCACGTCGAGGCCGCCCTCGGTGGTCAGCTCCTCGCGCCGCTCCGGAACCAGGCAGACCGCATGCGGCTTCACGCCGAGCGCGATCCTGATCATGTCGTCGGTTGCCGCCATTTCGAAATTCAGCGGCTTGGAAATCTCCGCCTTCAGCCGCTGCATGTCGGCGTCGCGGATGTGGCGGCGATCCTCACGCAAATGCGCGGTGATCCCGTCGGCCCCCGCCTCGATCGCCGCGAACGCAGCCCGCAACGGATCGGGATGGCGACCGCCGCGCGCATTCCGCAGCGTGGCGATGTGATCAATGTTGACGCCGAGACGAAGCGGAGGAGTTTTGGACATTATCGAGAACCGAAAGACTTGGAGTGGATATCACGCGTCATTGCGAGGAGCGAAGCGACGAAGCAATCCAGTTCAGGGCTCGTTGTGCTGGATTGCTTCGCTTCGCTCGCAATGACGAACATACTAACTGCCTCGTGCGACCTCTGGCCTCAGCCGTTCACCCGCTCGACGTGAGCGACGACGTCCTTGGCGCGCAACTGGGCGATGATCGCGCTGAGATGCTTGAGGTCATAGACCTCGAGATCGATGGTGAGTTCGGTGAAGTCGGGCGAACGCCGGCTCATGTTGATGTTGTCGATGTTGCCGTCGTGCTCGGCGATGACGCCGGCGATCTGCGCGAGGCTGCCGGGCTCGTTGACGTTCTGCACGAACAACCGCGCCGGGAAGCGCTGCGGCGTGGTCTCGTCGATGTCCCACTTCACGTCGAGCCAGCGCTCCGGCTCTTCCTCAAATTCCTTCAAGTCCGGCGACTGGATCGGATAGATGGTGATCCCCTCGCCCGGCGTGACGATGCCGACGATGCGATCGCCCGGCACGGCGCCGCCGTTCGGCGCGAACTTCACCGGCAATCCGGAATGCAGACCGCCGATCGGAATCACCGAGGAAACCTTGCCGGTCTCGGGGGCCTTGCCGATCACCTTGTCCGGCACATCCTTCTTGCCGCCGAACCGCGCGATGCGCTCTTCCTTGTAGTCCGGGTACATCGCCCGGGCGACATCGGACGCCTTCATCTCGCCGCGGCCGACCGACGCCATCACGTCCTCGACCGAGGCCCGCGCAAGCCGTGGCAGCGCACCCTTCAGCTTGTCGTCGGCATATTCGATCTTGGCGCGGGCAAACAAACGCTCGACGATGCGGCGGCCGAGGCCGGCATACTGATCGCGCATCGCGACGCGGGTCGCACGGCGGATCGCCGCCCGCGCCTTGCCGGTGACGGCGAGCGATTCCCATGCCGCCGGCGGCGCCGACTGTACCGGCGAGGTCAGCACTTCGACTTCGTCGCCGTTCTGCAGCTCCGACGACAGCGGCGCGAACTTGCCGTTGATCTTGCACCCGACCGCGCTGTTGCCTACGTCGGTGTGCACCGCATAGGCGAAGTCGACCACGTTGGCCTTGCGCGGCAGCGCGATCAGCTTGCCCTTCGGGGTGAAGCAGAACACCTGGTCGTGGAACAGCTCGAGCTTGGTGTGCTCGAGGAATTCTTCTGGGTTCGAGCTCTCCGACAGCATCTCGATGGTGTGACGGAGCCAGGCGAACGCATTGGACTCGCGGTTGAGCAGCTCGGTCGGCGAGCCGACGCCGTCCTTGTAGAACGCATGCGCGGCGATGCCGTATTCCGCGATCTGATTCATCTCGCGGGTCCGGAACTGCAACTCGACGCGCTGCTGGCCAGGGCCGATCACCGTGGTGTGCAGCGAACGATAGTCGTTCTGCTTCGGTGTAGAGATGTAATCCTTGAACCGCCCCGGCACCATCGGCCAGGTCGTATGCACGACGCCGAGCGCGCGATAGCAGGCCTCGACGTTGTCGAGGACAACGCGGAAGCCGTAGATGTCGGAGAGCTGCTCGAACCCGACCGACTTGCGCTCCATCTTGGTCCAGATCGAGAACGGCCGCTTCCGCCGCCCGGTGACCTCGGCGGTGATGCCGTGGCGAGCGAGATTGGCGGAGAGCTGGCTTTCAATCTCGCCGATCAGATTGCGGTTGCGTTCTGCCAGCGCGTCGAGCCGCTGCATCACGACCGTAAAGGCTTCCGGATCGAGGCTGCGGAACGACAGGTCCTCGAGCTCCTCGCGCATCTCCTGCATGCCCATGCGGCCTGCGAGCGGCGCGTAGATGTCGAGCGTCTCCTCTGCAATGCGCTGACGGGCGGCGGGCGGCACGAACTCCAGCGTGCGCATGTTGTGCAGGCGGTCGGCGAGCTTGATCAGCAGGACGCGGACGTCGTCGGCGATCGCCAGCAGCAGCTTGCGTAGGTTTTCGGCCTGCTTGGCCTCGCGCGACACCAGCTCGAGCCGCTTCAGCTTGGTCAGGCCCTCGACCAGGGCGCCGATTTCCGGACCGAACATGGTGTCGATCTCGGTCCGAGTCGCCTCGGTGTCTTCAATGGTATCGTGCAACAGCGCGGCGACGATGGTGGCGTCGTCGAGCTTGAGGTTGGTCAGGATCGCGGCGACTTCGAGCGGGTGCGAGAAATAAGGGTCGCCGGAGGCGCGGGTTTGCTCCCCATGCGCCATCATCGCGTAGACGTACGCCCGGTTGAGCAGATCCTCGTCGGTATTCGGATTGTAAGACCGGACCCGCTCGACCAGATCGTATTGCCGCATCATTCGGGCACGGGATCGGGGCTTGGCGGCAGCAGAAGGCTCGGCAACGGCGGCTGCCCCGCCGGCCTGCTCCATCTGCTTCGAACTCTGGCGTCCTGACGCCATTCCACAACCTTTATTGCATTGCAGCGACGGCGGAACTCCGCCCTCGGAGCTTTAATTACACCCGCTAGCCCTCTGATCTTGTGCCATGAAAGGAACCAGAACGGCCAGAAAAAACCGCGATTTCGGCGGAGTTTAGGTCAGGGCAGCAATGCGCCGGACACTGTTCCGTGTGCACCCGAATCTCCTTCGAAAACGAAAAACGGCCCGGAAGCGATCCGAGCCGTTTTTGCAGAGCATCACGGAAACGTGCAAAGCCGCCGTAGGGCTTATTCGTCTTCCTCGGGCTGCTCTTCCGGGGGCGCCAGGCCCTCCAGACCCTTGAGCAGCTCTTCCTCGGTCATCCGCTCCATCGCCACTTCGGTGTCGTCGGCATCGACGCTGGCGCCGGCCGAGCCAATCAGCGGAACGGTATCGGGTTCCGGCTCATCGACCTCGACGAACTTCTGCAGCGAGTGCACCAGCTCTTCCTTGAGGTCTTCCGGCGAGATCGTCTGATCGGCAATTTCGCGAAGCGAAACAACGGGGTTCTTGTCGTTGTCGCGATCGATCGTGAGCGGCGAGCCGGACGAGATCATGCGGGCGCGATGAGCGGCCAACAGGACGAGGTCGAACCGGTTGTCGACCTTGTCAATGCAGTCTTCCACGGTGACGCGCGCCATGGCCAGTCGCTCCGTTCAATAGGACCAAAATCGGGGTTAGACCGCTACCTATAGCGCGAAGGCGGCTTTCGCAAGCAGCAATTTGTCATTTGGCCGATCAGCCCCACTCTGATAATGCACCCGACATTCCGGGACGGCCGGCCACTGGCCAACTCGGACGAACACGAGTCCGACAACAAAAGGCTTCTTTTCAGAAAGAAAAGTATAGAATACCGGCTGATGCTTCGTGCGGTTGAAGTTTGTGCCGGTTGCCCAGCGCGACGGCTATTCGTGCAAAAATTGACTTGAGCTGCGCAGCTATTTCCGTTGCGCCAAGAAGCTGACAACAGACACATGAGAGATCTTGATGTCCACTTCCTCCAGTAACAAAATTGCGCTGTTCATCGACGGTGCCAACCTTTACGCAACCGCAAAGACTCTCGGCTTCGACATCGACTACAAGCGGCTGCTGAAGGAATTTCAAAGCCGCGGCAATTTGGTCCGCGCCTTCTACTACACCGCGATCATCGAAGATCAGGAATACTCGTCGATCCGCCCGCTGATCGACTGGCTGGACTACAACGGCTACACCGTCGTCACCAAGGCGACCAAGGAATTCATCGACGCCTCCGGCCGCCGCAAGGTCAAAGGCAACATGGACATCGAGCTTGCTGTCGATGCCATGGAGCTGGCCGAACACATCGATCAGATGGTGTTGTTCTCGGGCGACGGCGACTTCCGCTCGCTGGTGGAAGCCGTGCAGCGCCGTGGCGTCCGCGTCACCGTGATTTCGACGATTTCCAGCCAGCCGCCGATGATCGCCGACGAGCTCCGCCGCCAGGCCGACATCTTTACCGATCTGGTCGAGCTGCAATCGAAGATCGGCCGGGATCCGGCCGACCGCCCGCCGCCGCGGGAACCGCGAGAGCCCCGCGAACCGCGTCACCACGCGCCGCAGTTCCTGCAGCGGCCCACTGCCTTGGCGTCGCGCGCCGGCGCTGACGACTTCGAAGACTAAGGTCTATGCCGACGTTGACGCGGGGCTCCGGGCCCCGCGTCCCGACCTCCCTCACCGACCCTGACCGCGACTGCCCGTTCTGCCCGCGTCTCGCTGAATTCCGCAGCGAAGCCCGCGCACGCGAACCGGGCTGGTTCAACGCGCCCGTCCCGTCCTTCGGCGACGTCGACGCCTCGCTTCTGATTGTCGGCCTTGCGCCGGGCCTGCAAGGCGCCAACCGCACCGGCAGACCGTTCACCGGCGACTATGCCGGCGACCTGCTCTACGCCACGCTGATCGACTACGGCTTCGCCAAAGGCCACTATCAGGCCAGACCCGACGACGGGCTGCAATTGATCGGTTGCCGGATCAGCAACGCGGTGCGTTGCGTGCCGCCGCAGAACAAGCCGTTGCCGATCGAAATCAACACCTGCCGGCGCTTTCTGATCGCCACGATCGAGGCAATGCCGAAGCTGCGCGCGATCGTCCTGCTCGGACGCATCGCCCATGATTCAACGCTGAAGGCGCTTGGCCTCCGCGCCGCCCAGGCCCCGTTCGGCCACGGCGCCGTGCACGACGCCGGCCGGCTGCGCCTCTACGACAGCTACCACTGCTCGCGCTACAACACGAACACCGGCGTCCTGACGACTCAGATGTTTCGCGATGTGTTCGCGCGGGTGCGGGCTGATCTCGACGCGTAGTTGGATCAGAACGAATTGTCATTGCGAGGAGCGAAGCGACGAAGCAATCCAGAGGCCACACGTTCTGAGGCCTCTGGATTGCTTCGCTTCGCTCGCAATGACGGGGGATGGGCATCCGCGACTGCTAACTAGCGCCGATTGCCCTTGAGCCATTCCAGGACGTCGCTGGCGTTTCGATCCGGCGGGAAGACCGGATAGAACACATGGCTGATCCGGCCGTCGTCGATGATCAGCGCCATGCGCTTGAGCAGCGTCATGCCGGCGACCTGCATCGTCGGCAGGTTCAATGCACGGGTCAGCGCGAGGCTGTCGTCGGACAGCACCGCAAACGGCAGATGCAGCCGGGTCGCCATCTCGGTTTGATAAGCGGTCGATTGCGTCGACAGTCCGAACACCGCATTGGCGCCGGCGGCCTTCAACTCGGCGAACAGATCGCGGAACGAACAGGTCTGCGGCGTACAGCCACGCGCACCGGGGATCATGTCCCAGTCCTCAACCAGGCTGATTTGACCGGGCACGCCCGTCCGCGGATAGATGAACAGCACGATCCGCCCCGGCAGCGACGACAGCGTCACGGAGCCACCATCAGTCGCCGGCAGAACGACAGACGGGATCACGGCGCCCGGCAGATGCGCGGCGGCGCCATCATCGTCCGGTGCAGGGATTGCGCTCCAATCGACCTTGAGAAGATCTGGCTGCTTGGTCATGGCCGCCTCCCTCAGAACCCGCTCAGCCGCGCGACCGCAGCAGACGGCCCTTCTCGCGGCTCCAATCGCGCTTCTTTTCGGTCTCGCGCTTGTCGTGCAGCTTCTTGCCCTTGGCGAGGGCGAGCTGCAGCTTGGCACGGCCGCGTTCGTTGAAATACAGCTTGAGCGGAATCAGCGTCATGCCTTCGCGCTCGACCGCACCGATCAGCTTGTTGATCTGCTTGCGATGCAGCAGCAGCTTGCGCGGCCGCTTCGGCTCGTGATTGAAGCGGTTGGCCTGCAGATATTCCGGAATATTGGCGTTGATCAGCCAGATTTCGCTGCCGCGGGCGTCCGCATAGGACTCCGCGATCGTGGTCTTGCCGTTGCGGATCGACTTCACCTCGGTGCCGGTCAGCGCAATGCCGGCCTCGACGGTGTCGTCGATCGCGTAGTTGAACCGCGCCTTGCGGTTCTCCGCGACCACCTTGATCGGGCGTTCGTTCTTCTCGGCCATTTTGGGCGATTCCTGTCGGCGCGGTCGTCGTCACCTATGGCGACGGACCGGCGCCCTTCTTCAACAAATCCCTGATCTCGGTCAGCAGTTCTTCCTGCCGGGTCGGGGTCGGCGGCGGCGACTTGGCCTCTTCCGCCTGTTGCTTCAATTTGTTCAGCGACCGGATCACCGCAAACAGCACCGCCGCGACGATCAGGAAGTTCAGCGTCACCGTGAGGAAATTGCCCCAGGCGAGCACCGCACCCTGCTTCTTCGCATCGGCCAGCGTGCCCGCCGTGACCGACTTCGACAGCGGCGTGAAGTAATTGGAGAAATCCAACCCGCCGGTAACCGCTCCGATGATCGGCATGATCACGTCGCCGACCAGAGAGGTCACGATCGCGCCGAACGCTGCACCGATGATGACGCCGACCGCGAGGTCGACGACATTGCCCTTCATCGCGAAATCGCGAAATTCCTTGAGAAGCCTCGAGCCCTTCTGCTCGAAGTGACGGACGGAATCGGTGCTGTTCATGCGCTCCCTGTCAGTTGATGACTCCTGCGTGCACCATCGCCGCACGGATCGTCTTGCCGGTCGGTTCGGTCACCGGCATCAGCGGCAGCCGGACCTCTTCCTGAATACGGCCGAGCAGCGTCAGGCCATGCTTGGCACCGGCGACGCCCGGCTCCTTGAACACGGCGTCGTGCAGCGGCACCAGACGGTCCTGGATCTTCAGCGCGCCGGGATAGTCGCCCGCGAACACCGCGCCCATCAAATCCGAACACAGCTTCGGCGCGACGTTCGACACCACCGAGATGCAGCCGTGGCCGCCGGCCGCCATATAGGCCAGCGCGGTCATATCCTCGCCCGAGAGCTGGATGAAATCGGGACCCATTGCGTGGCGCTGCTGCGACACACGGCCAAGATTGGCGGTCGCATCCTTGACGCCGACGATGTTGTCGAGCTCGTACAGCCGGCTCATGGTGTCGACCGACATGTCGACGACCGACCGCGGCGGAATGTTGTAGATGATGATCGGAATCCCGATCGCATCGTTCACGGCCTTGAAGTGCTGATACATGCCTTCCTGGGTCGGCTTGTTGTAGTACGGCGTCACCACAAGCACGGCATCGGCGCCGGCCTTCTCGGCGTGGCGCGCGAGCTCGACCGCTTCGCGAGTCGAGTTGGAGCCAGCGCCGGCGATCACCGGAACGCGGCCGTTGGCCTCCGCGATGCACCACTCCACCACCTTGTGGTGCTCCTCGTGGCTCAGCGTCGGGCTCTCGCCGGTGGTTCCGACCGGCACCAGGCCGTGGGTACCCTGCTCGATCTGCCAGTTCACCAAGCTGCGAAACGCCTGTTCGTCGAGCGCGCCATTTTTGAACGGCGTGACCAAGGCGGTAAACGACCCCCGAAATTTCGTCTTGGCTGCCATTCTATTCTCCTCAACGCCCGCCACCTTGCAACGAAGCGCCCTTCATACCGAGTCCCCACCCGACGGGAAAGGGTCCCATCGGCGGAGAAACCGGCGGTTTTGAGGATTCTGATCGGCGGTGGCCGCGGATCTCAGGCGGACGGCGCGACGGCGTAATCGTCGTCGGAGACATGCTCCATCCAAGTGGCGAAACTGCCGTCCAGCGCCTCCTGCATCGCAATATGGGTCATGCCGTTGGTCGGCGAGGCTCCGTGCCAGTGTTTCTCGCCCGGCGGAATCCACACAACGTCGCCGGCGCGGATCTCCCGCACCGGGCCGCCTTCGGTCTGAATCCGGCCGACACCGGTCACGACATACAGCGTCTGGCCGAGCGGATGGGTGTGCCACGCGGTGCGCGCGCCCGGTTCGAACGCCACGCGCGTGGCAGCCAGCCGCGCCGGCGCCGGCGCGGCAACGATCGGGTCCTGCCACACCGTGCCGGTGAAATAGTCCTTGGGCGCCCGCTGGGTCGAGCGTGAGCCCGCCGCGAAGATGTCCATCGACCAGGCTCCTTAGGTTTTGTCGGCCTTCTCCTTGAACGCGGCGTAGCGCGCCTTGGTTTCGGCGTTCATCGGATACAGGCCGGGCAGCACCGCGCCCTTGTTGACCTCCTCGACGATCCAGCCTTCCATCCGCTCCTGCTCCGGGCCCTCGGCGAGCACGTGGTCGAGCAGCGCCTGCGGGATCAGCACCGCACCATCCTGGTCCGCCACGATGACGTCCTTCGGGAACACCGCGACGCCGCCGCAACCGATCGGCTGGTCCCAGCCGACGAAAGTCAGGCCGGCCACCGAGGGCGGCGCAGCCGCGCCGTCGCACCACACCGGCAGACCGGTGCCCAGCACGCCCTCGAGGTCGCGCACCACGCCGTCGGTGATCAGCGCCTTGATGCCGCGCTTGACCATGCGGGCGCAGAGAATGTCGCCGAAGATGCCGGCGTCCTTGATGCCCATGGCGTCGACCACGGCGATGCAGCCTTCCGGCATCGCCTCGATCGCCGCGCGGGTCGAGATCGGCGAGGCCCAGGACTCGGGCGTCGCCAGATCCTCGCGCGCCGGCACGAAGCGCAGCGTGAACGCCTCACCGACCAACCGCGTCGCACCCGGCCGCAGCGGCCGCGCGCCGCGCATCCAGACGTTGCGGAGCCCCTTCTTCAGCAGCACCGTGGTGATGGTCGCGGTCGAAACGCGCGACAGGATGTCGATGGCTTCCGGGGTCAGTGACATGAAGAGAGAGCTCCAGTGATTGTCGGCGCATCTTGCGGGCCGCGACTGCCGCGTCAAGACGCAACCCTGCGATCAGCAGCTCTCTCCAGCGCATGGCGATCATCGCAATTTATCACCTTCAAAGTCGCCGACTTATCGACCTCGCATGAGTTGCGAAGTGCTTTTCAGGCGCTCGGAAAAGGCGCTATCGCTGCCGGTAGCTTTGTGAGATCGTTGAAGCATGACCACCCCACCTCCCAGGATGCTGCCGAGCGGTGACACCGCGATCACCGTCGAGTTCGGCCGCGATATCAGTGATGAAGCTAATCGTCGCGTGCTGGCGCTCGATCGCAAGCTGAAGCAAGCTCCGATCTCCGGCATCGTCGAAACCGTGCCGACCTATCGGTCGCTTCTGGTGCATTACGATCCGGAGACGATCGGCTTCGGCGCACTATCCGATCAACTCGTAACGCTCGCGCAGACGCCCGACGCAAGCGAGACCGCAGCCAAGCGGCGCTGGCGGATTCCGGTGTGTTACGGCGGCGAGCACGGCATCGATCTGGAGGATGCGGCGCAGGCTTTGAACACCACACCGGATGCACTGGTCGCGCGCCACGCCGCCGGCGATTATCGCGTCGCCATGATCGGCTTCACACCGGGCTGGTCGTATCTTTCTGGCCTCGATCCGGCTCTGGCGATGCCCCGGCGGCAAGCGCCGCGACTGCACACTCCGGCCGGCACGATTTCGGTCGGCGGCATCCAGACCGGTATCCAATGTCTGGCCGGACCGAGCGGATGGCACCTGCTCGGCCGCACGCCGGTGCGGACTTATCAGTTGCATCGCGAGCCGATCTTTCTGCTCGAACCTGGCGACGCCATCAGCTTCGCGCAGATCGACGCCAAGGAGTTCGCCGAGCGCGACGATGCAGCGTCCCATGGTGAAGTCGTCGCGGAACTGCTGAGCGCATGACGAAGCTTGTGATCGATAGCGTCGGCCCGGCCACCTCGGTGCAGGATGCCGGGCGCCACGGCGCGCAGCGTTACGGTCTGCCGCCGAGCGGTGCGATGGACCGGCTGTCGCTGGCCGCCGCCAACGTATTGGTCGGCAACAGCGCGTTCGCGGCGGCGATCGAACTCGGCCCGCTCGGCGCGAAACTGAGCGTCCGCGACGGCGCGGTGCGGCTGGCGCTGACAGGCGCCGAGCGGCCAGCCGCGCTGGACGGCAAGCCGCTGGCATTCAACGAGTCGTTCACCCTCACAGAAGGCCAGATCCTCACCGTCGGCGTCGCGCGTGGCGGCGTATTCAGCTATCTGGGAATTGAAGGCGGCGTCTGCGGCGAGCCGATGTTCGGCAGTCTTGCTCTCAACGCGCGCGCCGGTCTGGGCAGCCCCTACCCGCGGCCGCTGCAGGCCGGCGATACCATTGAGGTCAAGTCCGCGGCGCCGGCGCTCGAACGCCGCCTCGACCTGCCCGAGCAACAAGACGCGCCGATCCGCGTCGTCCTCGGTCCGCAGAACGATGAGTTCGGCGACGCGGTCGAGACGTTCCTGGCCGGCGAATGGACGATCTCGGCGACCAGCGACCGCATGGGCTATCGGCTCGACGGTCCGCAGATCTCTCATCTCCACGGCCACAACATCGTCTCGGACGGCACCGTCGACGGCAGCATCCAGGTGCCCGGCTCGGGCCAGCCGATCGTGCTGATGCCCGATCGGGGCACCAGCGGCGGCTATCCGAAGATTGCCACGGTGATCTCGGCCGATCTCGGGCGGCTGGCGCAGCGCCAGCCCGGCCGGCCGTTCCGCTTTCAGGCGGTCAGCGTCGACGAAGCTCAGGAGGCTTACCGCGCGATCGCCAAGCTGATCCGCTCGCTGCCTGACCGGCTGCGCGACGCGCAGCACGCCACCATCGACCTCGATGCGCTGCTCTCCGCCAACGTCGCCGGTGCGGCGATCGACGCACTGGCGGCGGAGTAATCGAATCTGACGACGGGACCAATCGGGATGAAGATCGATCTGAACTGCGACCTCGGCGAAGGCTTTGGCGTCTGGCAGATGGGTGACGATGCGGCGATGATGCAGATCGCCACCAGCGTCAACATCGCCTGCGGATTCCACGCCGGCGATCCGGACATCATGCATGCAACCGTCAAGCTCGCGAAGCAAAACGGCGTCGCGATCGGCGCGCATCCGGGCTTCCGCGACCTGCACGGTTTCGGCCGCCGGCCAGTGCCGGGAATCACAGCCGCAGAGATCGAAAACCTCGTCGCCTATCAGATCGGCGCGCTGCAGGCGGTCGCGGCTCTCGTCGGCCACAAGGTCACCCACGTTAAGGCGCACGGCGCGCTGTCCAACGTCGCCTGCGAAGACGACATGACCGCACGCGCGATTGCCTCAGCGATCAAGGCGGTCGATCCGTCGCTGGTGTTCGTCGTGCTGGCGAACTCGAAACTGATGGTTGCCGGCGAAGCTGCCGGTCTGCCGCTGGCGCACGAGGTGTTTGCCGATCGGGCCTATGAGGACGACGGCAATCTGGTGTCGCGCAAGAAGCCCGGCGCGGTGCTGCACGACCCCGATGAGATCGCCGAACGCGTGCTGCGGATGGCGCAGGACGGCGCTGTCGTCTCCGTCACCGGTAAGGTGATCAAGATGCGCACCGACACAGTGTGCATCCATGGCGATACCAAAGGCGCGGTCGAGATCGCGCGCGGCGTCCGCCGCAAGCTGGAAGCCAGCGGCATCACCGTCGCGCCCTTTGCCGGCACCTGACGCGTAGCTACGCCCCGATCAGGGCCAGCAGCTCGGCGGTGAGCGCGCCGTCCGCGTTCCATTCATCCAGAATGGAGAAGTGGTGATGCCGCGGCAGGATGCTCAGAGTGATGGGCAGTCCTGCCCGCGCAGCGACGTTGGAATAGTCCAGCGACTGACGCTGCAGTTCGGGCAACTCGTCGCCGCCGACCACCAGCGACTGTGGCGCCGTGCCAAGGCGGGTGCGCCGGATCGGGCTCAGGATCTCGATCTCCTGCCGGTCGAGGCGCAGTGCTTCGTCGAGATAGCACAGGGCAATCGGCTCGAGATCGAAGATGCCGCTGATGCACACCACGCCTCGGACCGCGGAATGCGCGCTCGCGACCGATGCGAGATGCCCGCCCGCGGACCACCCGCTGACCACCAGCCTGCGCCGGTCGAAGCCGAAGCGCTCGGTGTCGGCGGCGAGCACGTCGAGCACTAGATCGACCTCGGCGACGATGTCCGACAGCCGCGCCGTCGGTGCCAGCGTGTAGCCGACCACGGCGACATCAATGCCGTGCGCATTCGGCCCATCGGCGACGAAGGAGAACATCTCCTTCGAATTGCGCTGCCAATAGCCGCCGTGCAGAAACACCAGCAGCGGCGCGCCGGTTTCGCCGGAGCCAAAATAGTCGAGCGAAGTCCGCTCGCGATCCGCATACGGGATATCGAGCCGCGCTCCGGGACCGGCGCGGCGGACAGCGCTACGCTCGCGCCAGCGTTCCAGCCATTGCGGGCTGTCGACTACTGCCGCGCTGTTGTTGTAGGCGGCATCGAGAGCCGCACGATCCATCCCGCGATAGACCGATCGCGACGTGTGGGGGGCTGCAACGTCCACGTCAGGAATCCGCCGTCGCTGCAACCTTGCGGCCTGCGCCGACATGGCTGGTCAGTTGCTGCGTGATGCTGCGCCGAAGCCTGTTGAATTCCACCGACGCCACATCGCGCGGCCGAGGCAACTCGATTTCGACGTCTTGGTCGATCCGGCCCGGCGACGAGCTCATCACCACGACCCGATCGGCGAGCAGAACCGCCTCCTCGACCGAATGGGTGACGAAGATCACGGTCAGCTGGGTGCTGCGCCAGATCTCGATCAGCTCTTCCTGCAGCGCTGCGCGGGTCAGCGCGTCGAGCGCACCGAACGGCTCGTCCATCAACAGGATGTCGGCATCGTTGGCGAGCACACGGGCAATCGCCACGCGCTGCTTCATGCCGCCGGAAAGCTGGTGCGGATAGCGGTCTGCGAATGCCGTGAGCCCGACCATCGCCATGAACCGATCGGTCAGTTTGTCGACTTCCTGCGCCGCGACGCGGCGATGGCTGGGGCCGAAGCCGATGTTCTGCCGCACCGTCAGCCACGGAAACAGCGCGTAGTCTTGAAACACCATGCCGCGATCGGGGCCAGGTCCCCTCACCTCGCAGCCGTACACCCCGACTGAACCCTGGGTCGCCTGCTCGAAGCCGGCGATGATCCGCAGCAGGGTCGACTTGCCGCAGCCGGAGGCGCCGAGCAGGCAGATGAACTCGCCCTTGCGCACCGTCAGATCGACGCTGCGCAGCGCTTCGACCGGGCCGTTCGAGGCTTGATAGGTCTTGTTGAGCCCGCTGACCTCCAGGATCACCGGCGGCGCGTCGCGATGGGTGGTTTGATCAAGCATGATGCTGCGGACTCCAGCGCAGGAAGTAATTGCTGAGGGACACCAGGATGCGGTCCGACAGGAATCCGGTGATGCCGATGATGATCATCCCGGTGATGACCAGGTCGGTGCGCGACAGGGTGCGGCCATCCATGATTACGGCGCCGAGACCTTCGGGCACGCCGGTCATCTCGCCGACCACGATCAGGATCCAGGCGAATGACGCGCCAAGCCGGAGGCCGTTGAAGATGCTCGGCAGCGCCGCCGGCAGCACCACGGATCTGAACAGTTGCGGACCGCTGCAGCCCAGCATCCCGGCCGCCTCGAACAGCCGCACATCGACCGATTTCACGCCGAACACGGTGTTGAGCAGGATCGGATAGAACGCGCCGAGGAACACCAGGAACACCGCCGACTTCGGCCCAAGGCCGAAGAAAATCATCGACAGCGGCAGCCAGGCGGTGACCGGGATCGGCCGCAGCAGGGCGAGCGTCGGATCGAGCAGCGCACGCAGCAGCGGAATCCGGCCGATCATCAGCCCGAGCGGAATCCCGAGCAGCGCCGCCAGGAAGAAGCCGCCATACACGCGCTGCACCGACTTCCAGAAATGGATCGGCAGGCTGCCGCTATAGGCATCGTCGTAGATTCCGCCGAAGGCGAAATCCCACATCATCGTCGCGACGCCGGAGGGCGGCGGAACCAGCCGCGTCCCTGTCCAACGCACCATCAGGTCCCATACCAGCAGCAGACCGAGCGGCACGATCAGCGCAAGGGCGGCGGTGCGGAGCCTGGCTGTGAGTTTGGCGACCTGTCTGGTGCTGCTGCCGCGTACAGTCGCGGCAGCCTTGGTGATTGCGGGGCCACTCATGGCGGATGGGGAGACCGTACTTTCCAAGCTCATCTGTCGCTCACGACGCCGAGATGGCCTTGATGAAGCTTGGATCGATGAAGGTCTTGTAATCGGGGAGCTGCCGGATCTGCTTCTTGTCGAGCATCTGGGCGCCGTAATACTGCGCCTGCTTTAGAAACTGATCATCGATGTTCCAGGTCAGCTCGACGTTCGGCGCCGCCTGCTCGATCGACGCCTTCTGCTGGCCGAGCTTCTGCATCGCCATCTCGACGAAGGCGTCTCGGTTGCTCATCGCAAATTCGCTGGCCTTGCGATGTACCTTCAGCAGCGTGCGGATCAGTTCGGGGTCTTTCTCGATCAGCTCGCGCCGGGTGCTGAGCACCATGTTCAGCGAACCGGTCGGCGTCGAATACGGATACTCGACGATCTTGCCGACGCCGCTGGCGAGGCTGATACCTGCTGCCGGCTCGGCGCCCACGTAGGCGTCGATGTCACCGCGTGCCAACGCCGGAGCCATATCGCTGAACGAGACGCGGACCGCCTGAATGTCCTTGATCGACATGCCCTCAGCGGCCAGCCGGTCGAGGATGACGACCTCTTGGGTCGAGCCCGGCCAGATTGCGACCTTCTTCCCCTTCAGATCCTTGATGCTGGCGATGCCGGAGTCCTTGCCGGCCACCACGGCCATGCCACGATTGCAGGCCGCGCCGACCACCACCACGGGTTCGCCGTTGGCGCCGCCGAGGGTAGCCGCGGCGAGACCGAAGATGCCGAAATCGACCGAGCCGGTGACCACGGCGTTCTTGCCATCGGTCGGGCTTTCAAATGGCACCACCACCACCTTGACGCCCGCCGGCACGAATTTCTCGTAGAAGTACGGCGTGATGCCGTGGATCAGCTTCAAGGTCCCGACCTTGATGACGCGATCCTCCGCAAGCGCTGTCAGGCTGGTGGCGGCAAGCGCTGTCGCGGTCACCGCAAGGCGGATGAAGTGGCGTCTGGTGCTGTTGTGCATGGCTTCCTCGCTGCTGATCCCGGCAAGCCACTGTAGGTGCGACGCAACAACATCAGAAATTTATTGTTTATATCGGTTTTATAAGCTGGCTTAATAGAACCATGCTCGCCCCACTCGACCTACGCCTGCTTCAGACCTTCATCGTGCTGGTTCAAACCGGCAGCTTTTCGGAAACGTCGCGGCGGCTGGGCCGGACCCAGCCGGCCGTCAGCCTGCAGCTCAACCGGCTGGAGGAAGCGACCGGAGCACCGCTGTTCACCAAGGTCGGCCGAAAGCTGGTGCTGACTAATCATGGTGAGCTGGTGCTCGGCTATGCGCGCACCATCATGGGCTTGCAGGACGAACTACGCGCCCGCCTCGCCGCACCGAAACTCGACGGCGTGGTCGTGCTCGGGATGCCTGATCTCTACGCCGCTTATCTGCTGCCGGGGATCCTGGCGGACTTCCGCAGCGCCTACCCGAACGTCGATGTCGAGCTGAAATGCGCGCTGTCGAGCAAGCTGATGGCGTCGGTCGAACGCGCGGAGATTGATCTGGCGATCGTCACGGGGATGCCCGCGTTCAAGGTCGGCGAGTTGGTGGCGCAGGAAGAACTGGTCTGGGTAGTGTCTGAGCGAAGCTCAGTACACCTCGAAAACCCAGTGCCGCTGGCGATGTTGCCGCCTGGGAACATCTTCCGCGATTTCGGTCTCGCGGCGCTCGAGAGCATTGGCCGGATCTGGCGCCTGAGCTGCATCAGCGAGAGCATCAGCGGCATTCAGGCGGCGGTGTTCTCAGGGATCGCGGTCAGCGTTGTTGGCAAGAGCTCGGTGCTGCCGGGGATGCGTATGCTCGGCCGCGGTGATACGTTCCCAGCCCTGCCGAAAGTCGATTTGGTGCTCTACCGCTCGGCGCGAAGCTCCAATCCTGCGGCACAGGCGCTCGCCAGCGTGATCGTCCGGCATTTCGCAAATTCAGCGCTCGCTCCCGCGGCGCGTTTCGTGCGAACCCAGGCGGGCAGCGGTTCACACGAGTAGTAGCCGTTGAACGAAACGATCAGGGCAGCCGCAGATGCGGGGCGGCGATCACAATCGCGCCGATCAGGCCGAATGCTGCGCCGAGCATCAGGACGTGAATATCGACGGCGAACGCCGACCACGACCGAAGCCGTTGGGCTGTCGCGGACTGCAAATGAGGCTGGTGTCGCACCGGTCCGTCTCCTGGTTCCGCCGAACAAGAAAGGCCTGACCGTCGTCCTCCGCAAGACGGCCGCCGAAATAACAACGGGCCCGCTGCGCGGGTCCCGGAACCGGAAAAATTCGCCTCTTCCGGAACCTCGCCAAAGAGCATTCTTCTCGCCCAACCGAGTTCCGGCCCGCCTTGCCAGCGCCGCCGATCCGGTTTAGCTCCTCTCACACCCCAATCCAGGCAGTTCGACCATGCAGCAGGCCACCGCGCCCAAGATCAGTTTTGTTTCGCTGGGATGCCCCAAGGCTCTGGTCGATTCCGAGCGCATCATCACGCGGTTGCGCGCAGAGGGTTACGAACTGGCGCGCAAGCACGACGGCGCTGACCTCGTGATCGTCAACACCTGCGGCTTTCTTGACAGCGCCAAGCAGGAATCGCTGGCGGCGATCGGCGAAGCGATGGCGGCCAACGGCAAGGTGATCGTCACCGGCTGCATGGGCGCCGAGCCGGAGCAGATCGAAGCCGCCTACCCCGGCGTGCTGTCGATCACCGGACCGCAGCAATATGAAAGCGTGCTCGAGGCGGTGCACCGGGCGCGGCCGGCGCTTCACAACCCGCATCTGGACCTGGTGCCGCCGCAGGGCGTGCGGCTGACGCCGCGGCACTACGCGTATTTGAAGATCTCCGAGGGCTGCAACAATCGCTGCAGCTTCTGCATCATCCCGAAGCTGCGCGGCGATCTCGCATCGCGCCCCGCCGGCGACGTGCTGCGAGAAGCCGAGAAGCTGGTCGCTGCCGGCGTCAAGGAGCTGCTGGTGATCTCGCAGGACACCTCGGCCTACGGCGTCGATGTGAAGTACGCCGAGAGCCCCTGGAAGGATCGCAGCGTCCGCGCCAAATTCCTCGATCTGGCAAGCGAGCTCGGCGAGCTCGGCGCCTGGGTGCGGCTGCACTACGTCTATCCGTATCCGCATGTCGACGAGGTGATCGGCTTGATGGCGGACGGCAAGGTACTGCCCTATCTCGACATCCCGTTCCAGCACGCCAGCCCCGACGTGCTGAAGCTGATGAAGCGCCCGGCCGCGCAGGACAAGACGCTGGACCGGATCAAGCGCTGGCGCGAGCAGTGCCCAGATCTGGCGCTGCGCTCGACCTTCATCGTGGGCTTCCCTGGGGAGACCGAGCGCGATTTCGAGTTCCTGCTCGAATGGCTGGACGAAGCAGAAATCGATCGTCTCGGCGCATTCAAATACGAACCGGTCGCCGGCGCACCGTCCAACGCCCTGCCCGATCAGATCTCGGACGAGGTCAAGCAGGAGCGCTGGAACAGGCTGATGGCGCGGCAGCAGGCGATCTCCGCCCGCCGTCTGAAGCGCAAGGTCGGCACCCGTCAGCAGGTGATCATCGATGAGATCGGCCCGACCGTCGCCAAAGGCCGCTCCAAAGCCGACGCACCGGACATCGACGGCGCCGTCTACCTGTCGAGCCGCCGCCCCTTGCGCGTCGGCGAAATCGTCACCGCCAAGATCGACCGCGCCGACGCGTACGACCTGCACGGCACCGTGGCGGGGTTCTGAGAACCTGTTAGCCGCCGAGCTACATCACCAGCGTAACGTCATCGCCCGGCTTGACCGGGCGATCCAGTATTGCAGAGAGCTGATTGCTCTACACCAGCGCTCTGCAATACTGGGCCCTCCGCCTTCGCGGAGGGTGACGGATCGTTGTGGGGTGACGTCGTGCGACCTTACGGCTTCAAAATCGAAGCACCGGTCGTCACACGCCCTTCCAAATCGACATGCGCCTTGGCGGCGTCTTTCAGCGCATAGGCGTGGTTGATCGGGACGTGCAGCTTGCCTTCGATCACGGCCGAGAACAGCGTGTCGGCCCCCTCGATCAGCTCCTTCCGCGTGCCGATATAGTCGTTCAGCTTCGGACGGGTCGCGAACAGCGAGCCGTGATTGTTGAGCTCGGTGAGCGGGAACGGCGGCACTGGGCCTGAGGCGTTGCCGAACGACACGAACAGCCCGCGCGGCTTGATGCATTTCAGCGAGCCGGGGAACGTCGCCTTGCCGACGCCGTCATAGACCACGTCGCACAGCTCATTGCGGCTGATCTGCTTGACCCGCGCGACCCAGTCTTCTTCGTTGTACAGGATGACGTGATCGCAGCCATTGGCCAGCGCCAGATCGGCTTTGGCCTTGGAGCCGACGGTGCCGATGACATGCGCGCCGAGCGCACGCGCCCATTGGCACGCGAGCAGGCCGATGCCGCCGGCGGCAGCGTGGATCAATACGCGGTGGCCGGGCTCGACCTTGAAGGTCTTGTGCAGCAGGTACCACACCGTCAGGCCCTTGAGCATCAGCACGGCGCCCTGCTCGTAGGTGATGTGGTCGGGCAGCTTCACCAGCTTGGCGGCTTCGATGTTGCGCTCGGTGGCATAGCCGTCGAGATTCGCGTAGTACGCGACGCGGTCGCCGGGATGGAAATTGGTGACGTGCGGTCCGACCGAGACGACCTCACCGGCCGCCTCGTTCCCAATCACGAATGGCAGCGACGGCGCTTTGTAGAGTCCGGTGCGGAAATACACGTCGATGAAGTTGAGGCCGACCGCGTGCTGGCGGATGCGGACCTCGCCCTCGCCCGGCGGCGGCAGCTCGACGTCCTCGTAGACCAGAACCTCCGGTCCACCCACCTGATGCACCCGCACCGCCTTCGCCATTATCGTCCCCTCAGGTCTATTGTCAGCGTCACGGAATGCCATCGCCCCGGCCTTGTCAACCGGCGGCGCACGGCGTCACCGCGGCTTGGCGCGGTTACGCTTGGCCAGCACGTTGAAGAACTCCACCGCGGCCGAGAACAGGATGGCGAAGTAGATGTAGCCGCGTGGGATGTGAAACGCGAAACCATCGGCCACCAGCGCCACGCCGATCAGCACCAGGAACGCCAGAGCCAGCATCTTGGTGGTCGGGTGTTCAGAGACGAATCGTGCCACCGGGCCGGACGAGACATACATCACCGCCATCGCGATCAGCACCGCCGCGACCATGATCTCGATGTCCTGCGCCATGCCGATCGCGGTGATGATCGAGTCGATCGAAAACACCAGGTCGACCACCACGATCTGCACGATCACCCAGAAGAACGCCCGATCGGCGGTCGAGGCTTGCGCCTCGCCGTCCTTGGCCTCGACCTCGGCATGAATCTCGTGGGTCGCCTTGGCGATCAGAAACAGGCCGCCGAGGATCAGGATGATATCGCGCCAGGAGAACGCCCTATCGGCGATGCTGAACACCGGCGCCGTCAGCCCGATCAGCCACACCAGCACGCTGAGCAGCATGAGCCGGAACAGCAGCGCCAGGCCGAGGCCGATCTGGCGCGCGCGGGTCGCCCGCGGCTCGGGGATACGGGACACCAGCACGGACAGGAAGATGACGTTGTCGATGCCGAGGACAATTTCGAGCGCCGTCAGAGTGAGCAGCGCGGCCCAGGCTTCGGGACTGGACAACAATTCGATCATCGGGGGGCTCGTCGGAATAAGCGGATGACACTATCGGCAAGGCAGACATAGAGGGCGACCGCGCACAGCGCGATGGTAACCGGTAGCGGGACTTCGAAGTCGCGGACAATTGCATAGGCAGCGAGCACCGCCCACAGCGCCAGCAGCGCAAGCGTCAAGGCGCGCAACCGCGCAACACGCACGGGATGCACCACACGAAGTGGCACAAAGGTCAGAACGATCAAGGCTGCTATTCCCAGGCTACCGACGATCGCCGGCGGGTGCAGCAAGAACAGATAGAACGCTGCTGCGTTCCACAGCGCCGGAAAGCCGCGGAAGTGATTATCGTCGGTCTTCATCCGTCGGTCGGCGAAGTACATCGCCGAACTGATCACGATGCCGATGCCGAGCAGCGGCGCTGCGATCGGCAATAGCAGACCACTCGCGGTGATCGCATAGGCCGGCACGAACACGTAGGTGACGAAATCGACCACCAGATCGAGCACGTCGCCCGACCAGTCCGGCTGCAACCTTGCGACGTCCAGGCGCCGCGCTAGCGGGCCGTCGATCGCGTCGATCAGCAGCGCCAGCCCGAGCCAGGCGAACATCCCGGCCCAATGCTGGCGGACGGCTTCCAGCATCGCGAGCAATGCGATCGCAGCCCCTGCGGCCGTAAACAGGTGCACGCCGAGCGCGGCGGCGCGGCGTGTGCCCGATCCGGGCGGCAATGGCGAAGGGTCCAGCTGGGTCATCGGGCCTCGTGCATATCAGGTTGGGTACCGGTCTGCACAATCAGTTGCGGCGTTCCGTCGCGCAAACCGCCGGAAACGTTAATGTTTCGCGGCGGACTTGAAATCGTCGCTGACGAGAGCAATTGTCCGTGCCATGACCCAGAGCCTGATCGAGCCTAACAGCTACGACGCCATCATTGTCGGCGGCGGTCCCGCCGGCCTCACCGCCGCCATCGCGCTTGCCGAGACCGGCGCTGCCACCGCACTGATCGCGCGGTTGGTGCCCTACGGCGATAATCGCACCACGGCTCTGCTGGGCGATTCGATCGACATTCTCGACCGACTTGACGTCTGGCGCCGCTGCTCGAGCAAGGCCGCCGCGCTGCGGTCGATGCGGCTGGTGGACGATACCGGCCGGCTGATCCGGGCTCCCGAAGTGAAGTTCGCGTCCGATGAAATCGGCATGGACGCGTTCGGCTACAACATCGAGAACCGTGCCCTGCTGGTCGGCCTCGAAGAACGCGCGGCCGAGCTGTCGAACCTGCAGCGTTTCGACGATGAAGCTGAATCGGTCGTGCCGGGCGACGACGAAGTGATCGTTCGGATCCGCGGCGGTCGGACCATCTCGGCCAAGCTGGTGGTCGGCGCCGATGGCCGCCAGTCGCAGTGCCGCGAGGCCGCCGGCATCAAGGTGAGCAGCCGCGCCCTGCATCAGTCGGCGCTGACGTTCAACGTCAAGACCACCCGCTCCCACGACAACGTCTCGACCGAGTTTCACACCAAGGAAGGCCCGTGCGTATTCGTGCCGCTGCCGGGCCGTCGGATGAGCATCGTCTGGGTCGCCTCACCGAAGGAAGCGCAGCGGCTGATGGCGCTGTCCGACGACGAATTGTCGGCTGCGGCGGAGAAGCAGTCACAGTCGATCTACGGCAAAATGACCGTCGAGCCCGGCCGCAATCTGTTTCCGCTGGCGATCGAGAAACCGGCCGCTTATGCGCAGCGACGCATCGCCTTGGTTGGTGAAGCCGCTCACGTCGTGCCCCCGATCGGGGCGCAGGGGTTGAATATGGGGCTGCGGGATGCCGGCGACCTTGCCGAGATCGTGCGCGACGCGCTGGCGAACGGCACGGATATCGGCTCGGACGCCGTGATGGCGCGCTATGGCCGCAGCCGCGGGCCCGACATCGCCAGCCGCACCGCCGCGATCGACATCGCCAACCGCACCCTGCTCAGCGATCTCTTACCCGCGCAGATGCTGCGGGCGGCGGGGATGCATCTGATCAGTTCGGTTGCCCCGATCCGCCGGTTCGCGATGCGCGAGGGGCTGTCGCCGTTCTGGCGCTCGATCTGAGCACGGCTAGCCCGGGAACGGGATCTGCCCGGTGCGGATCAGCCACATCACGGTGGTGAGCGTCACCACCGACATGAAGGTTCCGATCAACACCGCGACCGACGCGGGCTCGACCCACGTATTGTATTGCCGGGCGATCACGAACACGTTCAGCGCCGGCGGCAGTGACGCCATCAGCACCGCAGTTGCCGCCCATTCGGGCGAAAACGGCCCGAACGCCAATATCAGACAAAACACGATCACCGGGTGCAGCAGCAGCTTGACCGCCACCAGGCTGGGGATCTCCCACGGCACCCGGCCGAATGGCCGCAGCGCCACAGTAACGCCGAGCGTAACAGCGCCACCGGCGCCGCCGCGTTCTGCAGGAACAGCAACATCTTGTCGATTGCCACCGGCAGCTCGACATGGAACGCGGCCGCCGCCGCTCCGCAATAGGCGGCGACGATCAGCGGGTGGAACAGGATCTCCCGCAGCACCGCGATGATGGTCGGGATCAGCGGCCGTTTGTCGGCAGCGGTGAGCGCCATGCCAAGCGGCACGATCGAAAACAGAAAGATCGTGTCGAAGCAGAAGATCAGGGCGGTCGGCGCCGCCGCCTGTGTGCCAAGCACCGACAACGCCAACCCCGGCCCCATATAGCCGATATTGCCGTAGCCGCCGGACAGCGCCGCCATCGTCGCTTCCCGCATCGACAGCTTGCCGATCAGCCGGCCGAGCACCCCTGACAGGAAGAAGGCAATCGCGGTCGCCAGCGTGGTCGCCAGCACGAACGGTAGGTTGTTCAGTTCTTCGAACGGCGTCTTCGACATGATCCGGAAAAACAGCGCCGGCAGCGAGACGAAGACGAGGAAGAAATTCATCCAAACCAGGCCCTGTTCGGGCAATTTCTTCAAGCGTCCGCAGGCGAAGCCGACGAAGATCAGGCCGAAATACGGCAGAGCGAGGTTGAGAATATCGATCATGCAAAATGCGGCAGCGGGGCGTTGGAACCTACCGGTATCAGGGAAACCCCGGGTGAACCACCGCGGAGCAGAGTCGCCGGTTTACCACTAGCGTCCGCCGCCAAGCTGGTCTATCCGACTCCCATGATCAAAACGCGAACCGCTAAATTTCAGATCGGTCAGATCGTCCGCCACCGGATCTTCTCGTTCCGCGGGGTGGTGTTCGACATCGATCCGGAATTCGCCAACACCGAGGAATGGTGGCTGGCAATTCCCGAAGAGGTGCGGCCGAGCAAGGACCAGCCGTTCTACCACCTGCTGGCGGAGAACGCGGAGTCGGAATACGTCGCCTACGTGTCGGAGCAGAATCTGCTGCCCGACGATTCCGGCGAGCCTATCCGGCATTCCCAGGTCGCCGAGATCTTCATCAAGGACAAGTCCGGCGGCTACCGGCCGCGTAATCCGTCGCTGAACTAATCGGGAACGGCGCGGTTTCGATCGACGCATCGACCCGCCCAGCCGGGACGGATTCCCGGAAAGCGCCGTCTCACGCGAAAGCACAAAAGCGCAGAGAGCCACATCCCTGCTAGGCTGTCGTGGGAAGGAGCTCTCATGACGCTGACGCCGGAGCTTTTGCGCCAGACCCTTACGACTGTGCTGAGCTTGGCGAAACGGGAGGGCGGCTTCGACTACCGCCTAATCGGCACCGCCGCGGACCTGCTGCGCGGAGTGCCGATCGAGCCCCGCGACGTCGACTTCCTCATGCCCACACGCAGCGATGTCGACACCTTCGCGCGGGCGCTTGCCGCCTACCGATGCCTGAGCCCGCCGACCTGTATGCCCTGTTGCGTGCAGTATTACGCGGCGTTCGAGGTGGGCGGCGTTCAGGTCGATGCCAGCACCGTCGAGTCTCCGTCGCAGTCCACTTTCATCGAGGCTTTCGGCAGCGGCCCCTGGACGCACTGTTCCGAGATCGCCGTGGGCAACACGCGCGTTGCGGTGGTGGCGCCCGAACTGCGGCTGGCGACCGAACTCTGCCGTGATCGAAAGGATCGCGCCGAAATAATCGCCCGCTGGATGCGCGATCACGGCTGTGACGCGCCGCTGCTGAAGAATGCCATGGAGGCCCGCGGCATCGACGCGGCAACCCAGTTGTCCGTGATGGCAACCGTCACCGGCTGACCGCAGCAGCGCAGGCGAGTACGCAGAAAACAGAAAGGGCGCCACCGGGGCGCCCTTTGCATTTTGCGATTGCAGTCGCGTGTTTACTTGGCAGCCGGGTTGGCGCCGGCCGGAGCCTGAGCTTCCAGCTTCTTGCGCTGCTCTTCGGCGCGCTTCTGCAGCTCTTCCTGCAGCTTCTTCTGGGTCTCTTCGAACTGCTTCGGATCGGTCGGCGGGCCGTCATAGGCCTTGGCGAACTCGGCCAGCGGCAGCGGCAGCGTCAGCGGCGCGCCGTTGGAATTGATCGCCTGGACGATCAGGTTCTGGCCCTTCTTGAGCTGATTGATCAGATCCGGCGTCGCTTCGTAGTCCGACATACAGCCGTTGGCGAAGCAGATCACATACGGGCTCTGCTGCGGCGCGTTGCTGTCGACGATGATGCGGGTGCCGTGCACGAGCTGCATGCCGAGCGGCAGCGTCACGCGCAGGATCTTCTTCGGCTCGCCTTCCGGCTCGATGATCACAGCGGCGATCACCGGCTGACCGGATTCGATACGGCCGTCCTTACCGGTGAAGCACACCTGCTTGGCGTTGGCGTCCTGCCCCTTGAGGCAGAACTTGGTCCAGGGCGCGTAGATCAGCTGAACCTGTTGCTGCTCAGGCTGTCCCTGCGCGGGAGCCTGCTGCGCAGGCGCCGGGGCTGCCTTTGGCGCCGCCTTGGGGGCTGCCTTCGGAGGCGCCGGCTGCTGGGCCTGCGCGGCGGGAGCGATGGTCAACGCCGCGAACGCGGTCGCTGCCAGCAGGGCGAAGGCCCGCCCGCGCGGCCCGGCCGACGCGACCAAGTTGCAAGACTTCATTCGGAAAACCCTTTCTGAAACGGTCGCGCACCCCAACCTGCGACGCTGGAGCTGACAGCGGTCCGTTTGGCCGCTGTCTCGGTGCCAATTGAGGCGGTTACGTGACGAGCCGGTGGGCATCATCGACTGCCCGCCTTCAATACATTGGCGAACGCAAAGATCAATGGCAACAATCCCCCGGCACCGGTTTCCAGCCGCTAATGTGGTAAAAATCCCGGCGTGGGACGCGACGAATCAAAGCACCGCTTCATCCGCCGAATCAAGGCCCTCGCCGCCGCGCTCGCGATCGGCACGGGCTGCCTGACCGGCGTCACGACGGCAGGCGCCGAGCCGGCCGGCACTCCCGCACCTGCGATCGTCAGCCATGCGATCGCCATGCACGGCAAGCCCGCGCAGCCGGCCGACTTTACCGCGATGCCCTACGTCAACCCGGACGCCCCCAAGGGCGGCCGGATGATCGCCAGCGTCGTCGGCGCGTTCGACAGTCTCAACCCGCTGATCGTCAAAGGCATCGCCGTCCAGCAGATGCGCGGTTATGTGATCGAGAGTCTGCTGGCGCGTGGCCACGACGAGCCGTTCACCTTGTACGGCCTGCTCGCGCGCTCGGTCGAATCCGACGACATTCGCAGCTACGTCACATTCCGGATCGATCCGCGCGCCCGGTTTTCCGACGGCAAGCCGGTCACCGCCGAGGACGTGCTGTTCTCCTGGAAGCTACTCCGCGACAAGGGCCGGCCGAACCTCCGCCTGTATTACGGCAAGGTCGCCAGCGCCGAGGCGCTCGATCCCCTCACCGTCCGGTTCGATTTCGGCGGCGCGCCGGACCGCGAGCTGCCGCTGATCCTCGGCCTGATGCCGGTGCTTCCGCGCCACGCGGTCGATCCCGACAGCTTCGAAGAGACCTCCCTGAAACCGCCGCTCGGCTCGGGCCCCTACCGTGTCACCAATGTTCAGGCCGGTACCAGCGTCACCCTGACGCGCGACCCGAACTATTGGGGCCGCGACCTACCGATCAACCGCGGCCTATGGAACTTCGACGAGGTGCGGATCGATTACTTCCGCGAGTCCAATGCACAGTTCGAGGCGTTCAAGCGCGGGCTCTACGACTTCCGCGTCGAGACCGATCCGCTGCGTTGGAGCGAAGGCTATGACTTCCCCGCCGCACGGCATGGCGACGTGATCCGCGACGCGATCAAGCCGGGCACGCCGGAGCCGACCGACACCCTGGTGTTCAACACCCGCCGTCCGGTGTTCGCCGATGTTCGGGTGCGCGAGGCGCTGCTCAACCTGTTCGACTTCGAGTGGATCAATCGCAACTACTTCTTCGGCCTCTACACCCGCACCGCGGGGTTCTTCGGCGGCTCGGAGCTGTCGGCCTATGGCCGCGCGGCTGATGACGGCGAGCGCAAGCTGCTCCAGCCATATCTGCCACGGCTCCGCGCCGACATCCTGGACGGCAGTTTCAGGCTGCCGGCGAGCGACGGTTCGGGCCGCGACCGCGCCGGCCTGCGCCGGGCGCTCGATCTGCTGGAGCAGGCCGGCTACCAGCTCGACGGCACCGTGCTGCGCAAGCGCGACACCCGCCAGCCCCTCACCTTCGAGCTTCTCGTGACGACGCGGGAGCAGGAGCGGATCGCACTGGCGTTCGCCCGCGACCTCAAGCGCGCCGGCATTACCGTGTCGGTCCGCACCGTGGATGCCGTGCAGTTCGATCAGCGCCGCCTCGCCTACGACTTCGACATGATCCCGAACCGCTGGGACCAGTCACTGTCGCCCGGCAACGAGCAGTCGTTCTATTGGGGGAGCGACGCCGCCGACACGCCGGGCACCCGCAACTACATGGGCGCCAAGGATCCGGCGATCGACGCGATGATTGCCGCGTTGCTACGTGCCCGCGGCCGCACCGATTTCGTCGACGCCGTGCGCGCGCTCGACCGCGTCCTGATCTCGGGGTTCTACGTGGTCCCTGTGTACAGCGTGCGTGAGCAATGGATCGCGCGCTGGAATCGTTTAGAACGTCCGAAGGCCACCGCCCTGACGGGTTATCTTCCCGAAACATGGTGGTATCGGCCGCCGCCGCAGCAACCGCCGCAGAGGTGATCCCGTGAGCCCGCCCAACACCTCGCCGACGCTCGACGGACTGTTTCGCCGCACCCTCGCCCGTCAGCCGGATGCGATCGCGCTGATCGATCCGCCGGACAAGCAGCGCATCACCGGGCAGCCGCCGCGGCGCATGACCTATGCCGAGGCCGACCGCGCGATCTCGGCGCTGGCCGCGCATTTCGTCACCGCCGGGCTGCCGAGCAATTCGGTGATCGCGGTGCAACTGCCGAACACCATCGAATTCGCGCTAACGGTGCTGGCGGCGCATCGCGCCGGTCTCGTCGTCGCGTTGCTGCCGCAGCTCTGGCGCCACGCCGATCTCACCGCCGCGCTGAACCGCACCGGTGCACGGGCGATCGTGTCGACGCGCTGGATCGACGGCGTCAGCCACTCCGATCTGGCCATGAACGCCGCGGCCGAAGCGTTCTCAATCCGCCATGTCTGCGGCTTCGGCGATGACCTGCCCGAGGGCATGGCCTCGCTCGATGCCGCGATGGAAGACCCCACCGCATTGCCGCCGGCGCCGGGACCGCAGGAAGCCCGCCGTGCCGCGGTGATCTCGTTCGATACCACCGGCGACGGCGTCCGGGCGATCCCGCGCAGCCATTTGCATCTGATCGCAGGCGGCCTGGTTGTCTTCCTCGAAAGCGCGATCCCGCAGGGCGCGGTGCTGCTGTCGGCGCAGACGCCGGCGACGTTCGCCGGGCTGGCCTCGTCGATGGTGACGTGGCTGCTCAGCGGCGGCACGCTGGCCCTGCACCACCCGTTCGATGACGCGGTGCTGGAGCGGCAGATCGTCGACCTCGGCTGTCAGGCCCTGGTCGCACCGGCGCCGCTTGCTCTCCGCCTCGGCGAAGCCGGACTGACAGCGCAGGCTCCGTCGCTACGCAGCGTGGTGGGGCTCTGGCGCGCACCCGAGCAGGTCGCCTCCAGCCCGAACTGGATCGGCGCTCCGGCCCACTTCACCGACATCTATCTGTTCGGCGAAGCCGGATTGTTCGGCGCCCAACGCACGGCGGAAGGTACTCCGGCTGCGATCATGCCGGGGCCGCACACTGCACCTCGCGATCATGCCGGCGGTTCGACCGCTGGCGAAATCCTGATCACGCCGAAAGGCACGCTCGGGCTGCGCGGTCCGATGGTGACACTCGCCGCCTATGCGCCGCTGCCGCCGCTCAACAGTTCGATCCCGATGGCGCCGCCGCCGGACTACGTCGACACCGGCTACGCGGCCCGACTCGACCGTGCCACCGGCTCGATCTGCATCACCGCTCCACCTGCCGGGGTGATGGCGGTCGGCGGCTATCGCTTCCTCGCCCAGGACCTGCAGGAATGGGCGAAGCGGCTCGGCCAGGGCGCGCTGCTCACCGCGCTGCCGGACCGGCTCAGCGGCTATCGACTCGCAGGCCGCGCACAGGACAATTCCAGAGCTCGTGAAGCACTTGCAGAACTCGGCCTAAACCCTTTGATGGTCGAGGCCTTCCGCGACGCTCCGAAGGTCGATGAAAACCGCGCATCGACGTTGACGCCGCATTAACAGCGACGGCTTACGGTTTCCGCCTCGACCGGGGGAGCCGTTCTTGGAATGTCGTACCACGCGCCTATCCTCGTCGTAACCGACGATGAAAGCTCGCCGACCCTCGCAGCACTGACGGACGCCAAACTGTTTCCAGTGCTCGCCTCATCGTGGCCGGAGGCTGGCGAAGCGGTCGGCCGGCTGCGCCCGTCGGCCGTGGTCGCAGATGGCGGTGCGCCCGCCGGCTCCCTCGAGACACTCGCCCGCCAGATCGGCTTGCTGCAGCCCTACGTGCCGCTGATCGCGATCGGCGCCGATGGCGGCCTGCCCGACAACGTCATGCCGTTCAGCGCCGATCCGCGCGAACTGATCCATCTGGCGCCCCGGCTGCGGGCCGCGCTGCGGGTGCGGACGCTGCACGCCACGGCGATGCGGCGCCTGACCGATCCGAGTGGCCTCACAGAACTCGCCGACCACGATCCGCTGCAGGACGCGACCGTGCTGCTGATCGGCCGCGGCGCCGCCTATCCGGCGCTGTCGGTCGCGCTCGGAGAACGCGTCGGGGTGGTCGGCGCGCTGTCGATCGAAGCCGCCGCCAAGCATCTCAACGCCCGCGATCTCGACGGCATCGTGCTGGCCGAAGGCTTCAGCTCGCGCGTGGTCGATGCCTTCTTGACCGTGCTGTCGGAAGATACCCGGTTCCGGCATCTGCCGATCGTGGTCGGTGTGCCGGCGCCGCACAGCAGCTTCGAGCTGCCCAATCTCGAATTCGTCGATGGCGATCCGGCACGGATCGTCGGCGCCGCGCTGCCGCTGGTACGCCAGCACGCCTTCGAGGCCCGGCTCACCCGCACGCTGGCTTCGCTCGATGCCGGCGGGCTGCTCGATCCCCGCACCGGCCTCCTCACCGAGGCGGCGTTCGAGCGCGATTTTGCGACCGCCGTGTATCAGGCGCAGACTCGCGGCGAAGGCCTGTCGGTCGCGCGCTTCGTCCTGCACCGCGCCGATCGCCGAGCGGTGAACGACGCCGCACGGATCGTCAGCCGGCTGATGCGCAAGATGGATTTCGGCACGCTGCAAACAGATGGCACGCTGCTGGTGGTGTTTGCGGCGACCGACCTGCGCAACGCCCAGGCGATCGCGCGGCGCCTCAGCAGCGTGATCAAGCAGACCGCCCACAGCGCAAGGCGCGAGGCCCGGATCGATCCCGACGTCAGCGTCGCGACCCTGATGCCGGACGAATCCGCCCGCGCCATCCTGACCCGCGTCGTGCAGCAGGACCGCCGCCGCGCGGCGTCGTAGGCGTCCAGCCAAGACGATCCCAGTCATTGCGAGCGCAGCGAAGCAATCCACAGTCCGGTGTACGGAGCTTCTGGATTGCTTCGGCGCTGCGCGCCTCGCAATGACGCGGAGGCGAAATCACGCCGCCTTGCGGTTCTCGGCGAGGTCGGCGAGCTGCTTGAGGATATCGGTTGTCCCCATCAGCCGCTCTTCCGGCGTCTCCCAGACCTGGAAGAACACCACCTTCATGTCGGGCCGCACCTTGGCGGCTTCGCCGTGACGCTTGATGAAGAATACCAGCTTGTCCGGTTGCGCGAAGGCGTTGTCGCGGAAGCTGATGACGACGCCCTTCGGACCGGCGTCGACCTTCTCGACATTGGCGCGGCGGCAATACGCCTTGATGGCCGCGATCTTGAACAGATAGCGGACCTCGTCGGGCAGTGGACCGAAGCGGTCGCGCAGCTCGGCGGCGAAGTTCTCGATCTCCTCGTCGGTGTCGAGATCGGCGAGCCGGCGATACAGCGACAGCCGCACCGCAAGATCGGCGACGAAGTCCTCCGGGATCAGCACCGGCATGCCGATGGTGATCTGCGGCGACCAGCGGTCGGCGACCGGCTCGTCGACGATGCCGGCCTTGAGGTTGGTGATCGCCTCCTCCAGCATCTGCTGATACAGCTCGAAGCCGACTTCCTTGATGTGGCCGGACTGCTCCTCGCCGAGCAGATTGCCGGCGCCGCGGATGTCGAGGTCGTGCGAGGCGAGCTGGAAGCCGGCCCCGAGCGTTTCCAGCGATTGCAGCACCTTGAGCCGGCGCTCCGCCTGCGCGGTGATGTTGTGCTGCGGCAGCGTGAACAGCGCATAGGCGCGCAGCTTGGACCGGCCGACGCGACCACGGAGCTGATACAATTGCGCCAGACCGAACATGTCGGCGCGGTGCACGATCAGCGTGTTCGCGTTCGGGATGTCCAGGCCGGATTCGACGATCGTGGTCGACAGCAGGATGTCGAACTTGCCGTCGTAGAACGCCGACATGATGTCCTCGATCACCGCCGGCGGCATCTGGCCGTGGGCGACCGCGACCTTCATCTCCGGCACGTGCTTGTCGAGGAAGTCCTTCACCTCGGCGAGATCGTCGATCCGCGGCACAACGTAGAACGCCTGACCGCCGCGATAGCGCTCGCGCAGCAGCGCTTCGCGGATCATCAACGGATCATGCGGTGCCACGAAGGTTCGCACCGCGAGGCGATCGACCGGCGGCGAGGCAATGATCGACAGGTCGCGCACGCCGGTCATGGCGAGCTGCAGCGTGCGCGGGATCGGCGTCGCGCTCAGCGTCAGCACGTGGACCTCGGAGCGCAGCTGCTTCAGCTTCTCCTTGTGGGTCACGCCGAAGTGCTGCTCCTCGTCTACGATGACGAGGCCGAGATCCTTGAACTTGATCGACTTGCCGAGCAGCGCGTGGGTGCCGACGACGATGTCGAGCGTGCCGTCCGCGATGCCCTTCTTGACCTGCGACAGCTCCTTGGTCGAGACCAGCCGCGAGGCTTGGCCGACATTCACCGGGAAGCCACGGAACCGCTCGGTGAAGGTCTTGGCGTGCTGCCGCGCCAGTAGCGTGGTCGGGACCACGACCGCGACCTGCTTGCCGTCGAGCGCCACCGCGAAAGCCGCGCGCAGCGCCACCTCGGTCTTGCCGAAACCGACGTCGCCGCAGACCAGACGGTCCATCGGCGTGCCCTTCTCCAGATCGCCGAGTGCCGCGTTGATCGCGGCGAGCTGGTCCTCGGTTTCGTCGTAGGGGAAGCGCGCGCAGAACTCGTCATAGAGCTGCGGCTGCACCGGCAGCTTCGGCGCCTCCCGCAGATGTCGTTCGGCGGCGACCTTGATCAGTTCGCCGGCGATCTGCCGGATACGGTTCTTCAGCTTGGCCTTGCGCGCCTGCCAGCCCGAGCCGCCGAGCTTGTCGAGTTCGACCGTGGTGCCGTCGGAGCCGTAGCGCGACAGCAGTTCGATGTTCTCGACCGGCAGGAACAGCTTGGTGTCATTGGCGTAGTGCAGTTCGACGCAGTCGTGCGGCGCGCCGCCGACTTCGAGCGTCTGCAGCCCGACAAAACGGCCGATGCCGTGCTCGACATGCACCACGATGTCGCCGGTCGACAGGCTGGTGACTTCGGAGATGAAGTTGTCGAGCTTCTTGCTGGCCTTGCGTTGCCGCACCAGGCGGTCGCCGAGAACATCCTGCTCGGTGATTACCGCAAACGCGTCGGTCTCGAAGCCGGACTCCAGGCCGACCACCGCCAGCATGGTTTCGTTGCGCGGCGTCGCCTGCACGGTGCGCCAGGAATTGACGCTGGTGAGCGCGACCAGCTTGTGGTCCTTCAGCATGCTCGCCATGCGGTCGCGCGAGCCTTCGCTCCACAGCGCGATTACCACCTTCTTGCGCGCAGCCTGCAGGGCATAGACGTGCGCCACCAGCGTCTCGAACACGTTGACGTTGGCGTCCGCGCGCTCCGGCGCGAAGTTGCGGCCGGCACGGGCACCGGCATCGATCACGTCGCTGGTGTCGTCCGGTAGCGCGAACGGCGTCAGCCGCGCCAGGGCAACACCTTCGAGTCGCGCGGTCCATTCACTGTCGGTGAGATACAGCCGATCCGGCGGCAGCGGCTTGTAGATCGCGCCGGAGCCGGGCTGCTCCATCGCTTCGCGCCGGGCGTCGTAGTAGTCGGCAATCTGCTTGAAGCGCTCGCGCGCGGCGTCTTCGCTCTGCGGCTCGATCGCGACCGGCGTTCCCTTCAGGTAATCGAACAGCGTGTCCATCCGCTCCTGGAACAGCGGCAGCCAGTGCTCCATGCCGGGATGGCGGCGGCCTTCGCTGACCGCGGCGTACAGCTGGTCGTCCGGATGCGGTGCGCCGAACGCGGCGACGTAGCCCATGCGGAAGCGGCGGATGGTCTCGGTGACGAGCTGGAATTCCGACACCGGCACCAGGTCCAGGCCGCGCATGGTGTGCAGCGTGCGCTGGGTCTCGGCGTCGAAGGTGCGGATCGATTCGAGCTGGTCGCCGAAGAAGTCGAATCGTACCGGCTGGTCGAGGCCGGCCGGAAACAGATCGAGAATGCCGCCGCGCACCGCGTATTCGCCGGCTTCGCGCACCGTGGAGGCGCGGCTGTAGCCGTTGTGTTCGAGCCAGGCGACGATCGAGTCCATCGGCACGACGTTGCCGGGAGCCACCGACAGCGCCTGCGCGGCGATGATCTCGCGCACCGGCACCCGCTGCACGGCGGCGTTGACCGTGGTCAGCACGATCAGCGGCTTGTCGCTGCCGGTCAGGCGCGACAGCTTCGCCAGCGTGGTGACGCGCTGCGCCAGGATGCCGGCGTGCGGCGAAACGCGGTCATAGGGTTGGCAGTCCCAGGCCGGAAACTGCAGCACCTCGAGGTCGGGCGCGAAGAACTCCAGGCTGCGCGCGAGCTGCTGCATCCGCGGACCATCGCGGCAGATCACCGTCAGGCTGACAGCGGGCGCCTTGGGCTTGGCCGCGACCGCGCGGGCCAGATCGGCGATGATCAGCCCCTCGGCGCCTTCGGCGACGTTGGCGAAGGTCAGCGCCTTGCCGGGCGTAAGCTGTTCCGCTGGTGACCTGCTCGGAGTCTTCATACGGCGCCGTCCTGATGGCCGTAGGTCTTGATCCGTTCGAACAGACCGCCCTTGAACTCGGCTGGCAGCGTGTCGCCGCCGGCGACCGCGGCATAGAGATCGTGGTCGTTGACCTCGATCAGCCGCTCCAGCTCGTCGAGCTCCGCCTCCGACAGCGTGCCGATCTCGGCGTCGGCGAACTGGCCGAGAATCAGATCCATCTCGCGTGTGCCGCGATGCCAGCAGCGGAACAGAAGCCGCTTGCGGCGGTCGTCGAGCCCGCCGCTCGACCGTGTGGTGCCCGTCATGTCGAAATCCACCTCAACGCCAAAAGCCCGGACGTGCCGGGCGGCCCTGATATAGCGACCGGGATCGCCGCTGTCAGCCCGCACTGGCGCATTGCAATCGGCCGCAAATGCAGCCAACCCTGCGGGCAACCGCCCATCCACCCGCTTGGTTCGATGCGCCCTGCTCTGCTCAATCCGCTGTTCGCCCCGGTCACCAGCCTGACCGGCGTCGGACCGAAACAGGACAAGCTGTTCCGCTATCTGCTGGATCGCGACGATACCCCGCGACTGGCCGATCTGCTGCTGCATCTGCCGAGCAGCGTGATCGACCGGCGCGCCCGGCCGAAGATTCGTGACGCCGTGCCGGGAACGGTGGTGACGCTGGAGGTGACGGTCGATCGCCACCGCGCGCCCCCGCCGGGCCGCTCGCGCGCGCCGTATCTGGTCTATGCCAGCGACGACACCGGCGACGTGGTGCTGACGTTTTTCCGCGCCAAGCCGGACTATGTGCAGAAGCTGCTGCCGGTCGGCGCCAAGCGCTACGTCTCCGGCACCGGCCAGCTCTACGACGGCACGCTCCAGATCGTGCATCCCGACCGCGTCGTCGACGAAGAAGCCTTCGCCAAGTTGCCGCAGATCGATCCGGTCTATCCGCTGACCGAGGGGCTGGCGATCGGCTCGCTGCGCCGGGCGGTGGCGCAGGCGCTGACCAAGCTGCCGGCGCTGCCGGAATGGATCAGCCCCGAGGTGCTGCGGCGCTGCCGGTTTCCCTCTTTCGCCGAAGCGCTGAAGCACGTCCACATCCCGGATCAGCCGACCGACATTCTGCCCGATGGACCGTATTGGTCGCGGCTCGCCTATGACGAACTGCTCGCCGGGCAGCTAGCGCTCGCGCTGGTGCGGGCGCAGCTCCGCCGCCCGGCCGGCAGCCGCAACGCCGGCGACGGTCGGCTGCGCCACAAGATCATCGACGCGTTGCCTTATGCACTCACCGCCTCACAGCAGCAGGCCGCGGCGGCGATCGCCGAAGATCTGCGCCAGCCGGTGCGGATGCTGCGGCTGCTGCAGGGCGACGTCGGAAGCGGCAAGACCGTGGTGGCGCTGCTGGCCGCTGCGGCGGTCGCCGAGGCCGGCAAGCAGGCGGCGCTGATGGCGCCGACGGAAATCCTCGCCCGCCAGCACATCAAGACCATCGCGCCGCTGGCCGAACGCGCCGGGATGCAGGTCGCGATCCTCACCGGCCGCGAGAAAGGCAAAGAGCGCCGCGAGATCTTGGCGCGGCTCGAAAGCGGCGAGATCGATTTTTTGGTCGGCACCCACGCGCTGATCCAGGACGACGTGATCTACAAATCTCTGGCGCTGGCGGTCGTCGACGAACAGCACCGTTTCGGCGTGCGCGAGCGCCTGGCGCTGACCAGCAAGGGCGCCGATGTCGACGTGCTGGTGCTCAGCGCAACGCCGATTCCGCGCACGCTGGTGCTGACTTACTTCGGCGACATGGACGTTTCGGAACTCCGCGAGAAGCCCGCCGGCCGCCAGCCGATCGACACCCGCACGCTGTCCGATACGCGGCTGCCGGAAGTGATCGACGGCATCGGCCGCGCGATCGCCGCCGGCAAGCGCGTGTACTGGATCTGCCCGCTGGTCGAAGAATCCGAGAACGTCAAACTCACCGACGCCGAGCAACGCTTCGAGTCGCTGCGGCAACGGTTCGGCGATCATCAGGTCGGCTTGGTGCATGGACGGATGCGCGGCAGCGACAAGGACCTCGTGATGGGCCAGTTCGCGCGCGGCGAGATCAGCGTGCTGGTCGCGACCACGGTGGTCGAGGTCGGTGTCGACGTGCCCGAAGCCACCATCATGGTGATCGAAAACGCCGAACGGTTCGGCCTGGCACAGCTGCATCAGCTGCGCGGCCGGGTCGGCCGTGGCAGCGAGGCCTCGACGTGCTTGCTACTGTATCGCGAGCCGCTGGGCGAGCTGTCGGCGGCGCGCCTGCGCGTAATCCGCGACACCACCGACGGTTTCCGGATCGCCGAAGAGGACCTCAAGCTGCGCGGCGAAGGCGACGTGCTCGGCACACGGCAGAGCGGACTGCCCGGCTACCGGATCGCCCGCTCCGAAGTCCACGCCCAGCTCATCACCCAGGCACGCGACGAAGCGCTGCGGATCCTGAAAGACAATCCCAAGCTCGAAGGCCCGTCCGGCGAGGCGCTACGCTGCCTGCTGTATCTCTACGAACGCGACGAAGCGATCCCGCTGCTGGGAGCCGGTTAGAGGGCCATCTCGGGAGTTGGGTGAGCAACCCCGCGTGCACGATGCTCGACCCGATTACGAAAATCAGAATCGAGCGCCGGCGTCATAGGTTCAGTTGTTCAGTTGCGGCGATCGGCATAGCCGGACGGCAATTTCTCCGGCGGGCAGTCGATAACGCTTTGATCGTCGCGGTCACGCCGCTCCATGAAGGTAATCGTGGCGAATTCGTCGATCACCAGCTTGGGATAGGTCGGTCCGGCATCTCGATAGGCGCGCATCGCATCGAGATGATCGTTCTGAAAACAAACCGTCTTCTTGGGATCTCGCGCGATCCAGTCCGGGAAGAAGATCACGCCGTGCAGTTTGCGCTCGGGCAGATTGACGGCAACGCTGACGCAAGTTCCCGTCGGTTCGTCCCAGGAAATCTTGTAGATGCCCTCGCCCAGCCGGACGATGTGGGCGAACTGGTCGCGCACCCAACGTCCGCCGACCATACCGCTGTGAATCCGGTAATCGATCGTGTTCTCGTTCTTCACGTAGAGCTCGTACTGCCAGCCATTGTCATACGTGTAAATCAAATGGCTCCCGACGAAATCGACCAGTTCGGCGGGATGAAGGGATTCACTGACCTGAGACATAACGTACTCCTGTTTGCATCTGCCGGATCATTGCATCTGAAAAATCGAATGAAAAATCTTCATTTCGGTGCATTATGATCGAATATTTCGAATTATGGAGACGGCCATGGCCCAGGTTCCGAAAACGACGGTCGAGCAATGGGCCATATTGAGAGCGGTCGTCGAACTCGGCTCCTACGGGCAAGCGGCCGAGACGCTGCATCGGAGTCAATCGTCGATCAGCTACGCCATCACCAACCTGCAGCACGCGGCGGGCGTTCAGCTTCTTCAAATCGAAGGCCGCCGAGCTGTCCTCACGGAGGCGGGCCGAGCGCTTCTGGCCGAAGTCGAACCCCTCATCGACGATTTTCTGCGCATCGAACAAAGGGCGTCGGCTGTGGGGCATGGCGAGCGCGTAGCGCTCCGGCTTTTGGTCGACAGCGTCTTCCCCAAACCAAGGCTGCTGGCCGCCTTACGCCGTCTGGCCGGGGTCCATCAGCATGTCGATGTTCGTCTCCGTGAAGCGGTCCGCCTGCCGATGCCGGAGCCGACCGACAGAACTTACGACATCGCGATCGCCCAGCCAGTGATTGGCGCGCGGTATGGCAAACGCGTAGCGGATGTCGACCTCATTGCCGTCGCCGCGAAAGGCCATCCCCTCGCGCATCGCACCCGCCCGATCAGCCGGGCGACCTTGGCAAGACACTTACGGATCGAGATTCGGGATCTCGAATTGTCAGCTCCCACGAAGGGGCAAACCGGCGGCAAAGCCTGGCACATGAGCACGATCGACTCCGTGCTCGGCGTCGTCCGCGAGGGGCTCGGCTACAGCTGGCTGCCTCGTCATTCGATCCAAGACGACCTGGAACGCGGCGATCTGGTCGAGCTGTTATTGAGCGAAGGCGGAGAAAGGCGCATCCCGCTGGACCTCTGCCTTGCCGATCACGACTCCGCCGACGGCGCGGTCTTGTTTCTCGCCGAGGCGTTGATCATGCACGCGGAGTGACCGCAGTCCTGCGACCGAGGTATCATTAAGGCGATCTGCTCACCTTGACGCGCCCCGAACGCGCAGTCACCCCATCCATCGGACGCCAGCTTAATCGACCTTGTCGGGCGCCTTGGTGACGCGGCGGCGCGAGAAGGCCGATTCCGGCTCGCCGGGTTCGCGAACCTTCTTGGCGGCCAGCGCAGTTGCCGCCAGTGCGGCGATCTTCTTCTGCGGATCGGACCCCGGCTGCACCACGCCCGCCGACATGATCAGCGTCGCGGCTTCCTCGGCGCTCATGTCGACCGGGATCACCTTGCTCTTCGGCACGTAGAAGAAGAAGCCGGTGGTCGGGTTCGGCGCGCACGGCAGGAACACCGAGATGTGCTCGTCCTTGTTCGGAATCTTGGTCGCGACTTCCTGGTTCGGCGGCAGCGAGATCAGCACGATCGACCACATCCCCGGCTGTGGGAACTCGACCAGGCCCACTTTTCGAAGGCTGTTGCCGTTGCCCGAGAACAGCGTCTCGAACACCTGCTTCAGGCCGCGGTAGATCGCCCGCACCACCGGCATCCGGCCGAGCAGCCGCTCGCCGAGATCGACCAGGCTGCGGCCGATCAGGTTGGCGGTGAGGAAACCGAGCAAAGTCAGAGCGACGAAGGCCACGACCAGGCCGGAGCCCGGCACAGCGAACGGCAGATAGGTCTCCGGGCGGTAATCCGGCGGAACCAACGGGCGCACGAAGCCGTCGACCCAATTCACGAACCACCAGGTCAGGTAGAACGTGATCGCCACCGGGCCTGCCACGATCAGGCCGGTCAGGAAGTAATTGCGGAGACGCCCCATCACGCCGCGCGGCGGGTCCGGCGGAAGATCACCGGTCGGGGTCGGAAGCTGGTCGGTCATCGGCAGTCCAGGTCGGTGCTACGGATGTCGCGGCCGAAGCCCCGACGCGAGGTTCACTGTAGCAGAGCGCCCTGGGGATAAGCGATCGATCCGACCCGGCCAGGCTCAATCGCGCCACTTCGGCGTTCTGCCAACGCCGCCAGATATAAGGGCTTCGGCAGCCGCCAACAACCGGCCGGGTGTGGACAGCCGGCCGGCCGCGACAACTTGCCGGATGCCTCGGCAGATCGCTGCGAACGTTTCGCGCCGAGGGGCCGCTGGGCGTGTGAACGCCCTATTCCACCGTGACCGACTTCGCCAGATTTCGAGGCTGGTCGACGTCGGTGCCCATCACCACGGCGGTGTGATAGGCGAGCAGTTGCACCGGGATGGCATAGACCATCGGGGTGAACGCCGAAGGCATGTCGGGCATCACGATCGTCACCATCGACTCGACCGTCGCCTCCTCGGCGCCCTTGGCGTCGGTCATCAGGATGATCCGGCCGCCGCGGGCCGCGACCTCCTGCATGTTGGAGACGGTCTTCTCAAACACCCGGTCGTAAGGCGCGATCACCACCACCGGCATCTTCTCGTCGATCAGCGCGATCGGGCCGTGCTTCAGCTCGCCGGCGGCATAGCCCTCGGCGTGGATGTAGGAGATTTCCTTCAGCTTCAGCGCGCCTTCCAGCGCCAGTGGATACGACGTGCCGCGGCCGAGATAGAGCACGTCCTGGGCTTTGGAGATGTCGCGCGCCAGCCGCTCGATCTGCGGCTCGTGGGTCAGCGCCGCAGCCATCAGGCGGGGCAATTCGATCAGGCCGTGCACCAGCTTGGCTTCGTCGTCATCGGTCAAGGTACCGCACGCCCGTCCCGCCGCGATCGCCAGCGCCGCCAGCGCAGTGAGCTGGCAGGTGAACGCCTTGGTCGAGGCGACGCCGATCTCGGGGCCAGCCAGGGTCGGCATCACCACTTCGCTCTCGCGGGCAATGGTCGAGGTCGGCACGTTGACCACCGACAGCGTGTGCAGCCCCTGCTCCTTGGCGTAGCGCAGCGCCGCCAGCGTGTCGGCGGTTTCGCCCGACTGCGAGATGAAGACCGCCAGATCGCCGCTGCGCAGCGGCGCCTCGCGGTAGCGGAATTCCGACGCGATATCGATCTCGACCGGCAGCCGCGCAAAACGTTCGAACCAGTACTTGGCGACATAGCCGGCGTAGTTCGCCGTGCCGCAAGCGGTGATCGACAGATGCTGCACATCCTTGAAGTCGAACGGCAGCTTCATCGGCAGCGCGATCCGCTCGCTCGCCATGTCGAGATAGCGCGCCAGCGTGTGGCCGACGACTTCCGGCTGCTCGTGGATCTCCTTGGCCATGAAGTGGCGATAGTTGGCCTTGTCGACCACAAACGACGAGGCGCCCGACTTCATCACGTCGCGCTTGACGACGTCGCCCTTGGCATCGCGGACTTCGGCGCTGTTGTGGGTCAGCACCACCCAATCGCCGTCGTCGAGATAGCTGATGTCATCGGTGAGCGGCGCCAGCGCGATCGCGTCCGAGCCGAGATACATCTCGCCATCGCCATAGCCGATCGCCAGCGGCGAGCCCTTGCGGGCGCCGATCATCAGATCGTCATAGCCCTTGAACACGAAGGCCAGTGCAAACGCGCCGCGCAGCCGCGGCAACGCCGCCTTCACCGCGTCCTGCGGCGACAGCCCCTTGGACAGGAACGAGTTGACCAGATGCGCCACCACTTCGGTGTCGGTCTCGCTGGCGAAGGTCGCACCGCCACCTTCGAGCTCGTCACGCAGCTCGCGGAAGTTCTCGATGATGCCGTTATGCACGACCGCAACGCCAGACGCCGCATGCGGGTGCGCATTGGCCTCGTTGGGCTTGCCGTGTGTCGCCCACCGGGTGTGGCCGATCCCGACATGGCCGGCCAATGGCTGCCGCTTCAACACCGCTTCGAGATTCTTCAACTTGCCTTCGGCCCGGCGGCGCACGAGCTCGCCGTCTTCGAGCGTTGCGACCCCGGCCGAGTCATAACCTCGGTACTCGAGCCGCTTCAGCGAATCGACCAGCTGCTCCGCAACCGGTCCACGTCCCAGAATTCCGATGATGCCGCACATGCGGTTGAATAATCCCCAGTTCGCCGGGCGACCTGCCGACGCTCCTGACTTCTAGCGGCTTCTGTGAAAGCCTTGGTAGTCAACAATTATTGCGATTTGACACAAGGTTAAGCCAAACCGGCGGCTTCAATGCGCCTTCGGCTTGCGATGCCGCGACTTGGCGTCCCGGAAGCGCTTGGCCCAGCCGTCCTTGGCGGTCTGCGCGTTGCGCTCGACTGCCAGCGCGTCGTCCGGCACGTCCTTGGTGATCACCGAACCCGAGCCAACATAGGCGCCGGTACCGATCTTGACGGGCGCGACCAGCGAGGAATTCGAGCCGATGAAAGCCCCCGCCCCGATCTCGGTCTTGTGCTTGTCGAAGCCATCGTAGTTGCAGGTGATGGTGCCGGCACCGATGTTGGCCGACGCACCGATGTGGGCATCACCAATATAGGTCAGGTGATTGACCTTGGCGCCGGCGTCGATCTGTGCGGCTTTGGTCTCGACGAAATTGCCGATCTTGGCACCGTCGCCGAGCGACGTTCCCGGCCGCAACCGCGCATAGGGACCGACCTGCGCCTTGCTGCCGATCTTTGCTTCGGAAAGGTGCGAGAACGAGTGGATCACCGCGCCGTCGGCAATCGACACGCCAGGGCCGATCACCACGAACGGCTCGATTACCACATCCTTGCCGAACGTCGTGTCGGCGGCGAGATACACGGTCTCCGGCGCGATCAGCGTCACCCCGGCCGCCATCGCGGCCTGGCGGAGACGGGTCTGCATTACGGTCTCGGCCTCGGCGAGCTGCGCCTTGGTGTTGATGCCGCGAACCTCGTCCTCGCTGGTTTCGATCACGCTGGCGGTCAGGCCGAGGTCGCGAACGATCCCAACCGCATCGGTCAGGTAGTATTCGCCCTTGGCATTGGCGTTGCCGATCTTGTCGAGCACGTCGAGCGCGATCTTGCCGTCGATCGCCATCACACCAGCGTTGCACAGCGTGATCTTCAGTTCATCGGCGCTGGCGTCCGCCTGCTCACGGATCGCTGTCAGCTTGCCGTCCTCGACCACCAGACGGCCATAGCCGGTCGGATCGGCCGCGCGGAAACCGAGCACCACCAGAGACGAGCCATTGTGCAGCGGCTGGCGCAGACGGGCGAATGTCTCGGCCGAGATCAGCGGGGTGTCGCCGAACGCGATCAGCAGATCGTCGGCGCCCTGGGCGATTGCCTCGCGAGCCGCCAGCACCGCATGCGCGGTCCCGAGCCGCTGCGCCTGGATATGGATGGCCGCGTCAGAGCGGACTCGTTTGGCCTCCTCGCCGACCGCCTGATGATCCGGACCGATCACCACCGCGAGCCGGTCGTGTTCGCCATGCGGCGCCGCGCTCAGCACGTGGGAAAGCAGCGAGCGGCCGGCGACCGGGTTCAGTACCTTCGGCAGTGAAGATCGCATCCGCGTACCCTCGCCCGCGGCAAGCACGATCGTCAGGCTGTTTCTGGCAGTCATTTCAACATCCATGGTCTGGTGATGCGGCCCTCATAAAGGGTTTTGCCACGAAGGGGAAACGGGTTTGCGGCTCAAGCGCGACCCACCTGAAAACGGCAATTCCCTGATACTGTTGGGCATCTGATTCGCGTTGCGCGCTTCAAGGCTTTGAGACCATCCGATGGCCAGAAAAACCGACGATCTGGCAGACAGCTTCGCGACCGAGGAAACGGGCGGCTGGCTGACCCGGCTGCTGGCAGATGAAGAAGAGCTCAACACCCAGGACAAATGGCGCCTGGGATCGTGGGCGGTTGCCTCGCTCGGTGCCGTCGTGCTCGCCGTTATGGCGGTCCAGAACGCCACCGACCGGCGCCGCGAGCAGACGGCGGCGGCGGACGTCGCTCAGCAGTCGCAGATGATCCAGCGCCTCGCCAAGGACACCCAGACGGCCACCAGCCGGCTCACTGCGGCGATCGAGTCGCTGAATACTGACCGCGACCGGCTGTATGCGCGCGTCGGCACGCTCGAACAGGGCCTGGACTCGGTCACAGGCTCGATCGCGCGGGTGCAGGCGAGCGGCAGCAAGCCGCACTCGCCCTCGGCTGACAATCCGATGGACCGTTGGGGACCGGCCGCAACCCTGCCGGAGATCCCCACCAAGGAGACGCCCCCACCTGCGCCGCCGGTCGCTCCGGTCGAAACCAAGCCGAATACGCCCGCCGCGCCTGCCAAGAAGCTGGGTGCGATCGAACCTGCGTCCAACGCGGCCGCTCCGGCGTCATCTCCTGCGGTCGCTGCGGCGGCTGCAATGACACCCGCTCCAGCCAAGCCGGAAGAGCCGGCCGCGGCCCAAGCTCCTGCTGCTGTGGAGGCGAAAAAGCCGTCGGATGACAAGGCGGTGGCGGAGAAACCTCAGGAGAGATCTCGACTCGACAAGCCGCGGCTGGAGCCGGCCCCGCCGGAGCGGCCCGCGGCGCAGACGACGGCGGCGATGATTTCGACCACGCCGTTGATGCCGTCGCGGTCGATCCTGGCGCCGCCTGATCCCGGCGCCGCCAAGCTGCTCGAACCTAAGGCGGCGACGTCGCCGGAAGAGACCAGCGAAGACGCCGAGGCTGCCGCGGAGACGCCGGCGCCGCGCACTGACTTCGGCGTCGACCTCGGTGCCGCCAACACCGTCGAGGGGCTGCGCGGGTTGTGGCGCAAGCTGTCGAAAACGCAGAAGGCGCTCAAGGGCCTGCAGCCAATCATCATGATCAAGGAAAACGGCAACGCCACCCAGTTGCGGCTGGTCGCCGGTCCGATCGCTGACGCCGCCGCCGCGGCCAAGGTCTGCGCGGCGCTCGGCAGCGCGGATCGCGCCTGCGAAGCTTCGGTCTATGACGGCCAGCGTCTGCCGATGGCGGCGCCAGTGAGCGCGCCCCAACCGGCGCCGCAGCGCCCGGTCCGCCGGCATCGCGAGCGCGTGACATTGCAGCAGCCAGAACCGCCGCCGCCGCCGCCGGCACCAGCGCAGGATGCACCTCCGCCGCCGCGGCCGGCCACCCTGTCATCGATCCTCGGCATCCGCTAAAAGCCCGGAGCGGCCTCGGTCACGAACGCCGCGTCAGCTTGTTAGCCCCCTCGAAGCGCAGCATAATCACGCTATGAAGAAAAAGCCGTTCCGCCTTACTCCGTATCAGGTGCAATTCCTGCTGATGGTCGGTTTCCTGACCGTCGGCTATGCGCTGTACCTGCGCTACCTCGCGATCGAGCTGTCGACCGTGGCCTTGGCCTGCGACGCCGGATTGCGCTCGATGCTGTGCAAAGCCCGATTGCTGATGACGTATCTGTTTCAGAATTCGGTATTCGGCATTGCCGCGTTGGTGATCGCGGCGCTGCACTTCATCCGGCCGTCGATCGTGCTGCTCACCGGCGGCGTGATCTGCGCCGGCCTCGGCATCGTGCTCTACAATATTGGCCTGTCCGGGATCGCGATCGGGCTGCTTATTTTGGGGTTTGCGCGACCCGCGCCCGCCACAGCGTGAGCGCGAGCATCGCGTAAACTGCGCAGGTCCACAGCGACTGCCAGTTCTTCGGCCCTTCGTTGAACACCGTGTACAGCGCACAGACGGCGAACAGGCCGGCGAACGAGGCTTCGGCGATCGGCCGGAGCCCCTGCTGCGGCCGGTTCAGCAGCATCAGCAGGAACAGCGGCACCACCGCCATCGTCAGCGACGCGAACGGGAAGTCGCGGTAGCGCGGATCGAAGGTGAAGCCGAGCGCGGTCTGGGCGCCGATCAGCACGGTGACCGCCACAGCCAGACCAAGCGCCCACGTCGCAAACGAGTGCGACCGGTCTTCGCGCGGCCCGAACAGATCCAGGAAGGTCGGAAGCGGCCGGCCGGACATCAGCGCATGCGCGCCAAGGATCGGCGTCAAAATGCCGCTGGCGAGCAGCAGGCTCCACTGCGCCCAGCGCCCGACGCCGTAGCTTTCGACCAGCAGCTTGTCGACCGCGATACCGAGCAGGACGCCAGCGACCGTCGCAGACGTGCCGACCGCCAGCCAGGAGATCAGCCGCGGCGCCCACGGGCGCCGACGCAGCGTCAGGATCGCGGTCAGGAACACCAAAACGCTCAGCGTCATGCCGGCGGCAGCGTCGAGCTTCCAATACGGGAAGTTGCTGATCGGCACGCCGGCCGGATACTTCTCGGCGCGGTTGTCGGCGTCGATCAGGCCCCAATAACCGCCGACGGTGCCTTCGAGGTCGCGCTTCCAAGGCTGGTCGTAGGCTTCGATCAGATTGACGCGGAAGTTCTCCGCCTTGGCGAGAGCGAGGATCTCCGACACCACCCGCGCCTGGTTGGCACGCGACGGCAAAGCGCCTTCCCGCATCCGGCCGGCGCTCGGCCAACCGGTTTCGCCGATCAGGATTTCCTTGCCCGGGAACGCGACCGCAACCTGCTTGCGGATCGCGTCGACGTGGTTCGCGGCGTAGCGGGCGCGGACCGGCATGTCCTCCCAGTACGGCAGGATATGGATCGTGACGAAATCGACCGCGTCGTAGATCTCGCGGTTACGCAGCCAGTATTCCCAAACGTCCGCATAGGTCACCGGCACCTTCGCTTGCGCCTTCACCAGCCGGATAGTCGCAGCCAGATCCGCCGTCGTCATCTCGCCGCGAAGCAAGACTTCGTTGCCGACCACCAGACCTGTGATCACGTCCGGATAGGCTTTGGTGAGTCCGACCGCGGTTGCGATCTGCGCAAGGTTCTTCGAGCGGTCGTTCGACAGCCAGATGCCCTGCAGCACCTTCAGCCCGACCTTGGCGGCGAGCGGCGGCAGCTGGTCGAGGCCGTTATCGATCGAATAGGTACGAACGCACTTCGAGATCTTGGCGAGCTGCGCCATATCCTGCGCGATCTGCTCGGCGTCGATATGCGTCGTCGGATCGAGCGGCGTCTGCGCGCCGCGGAACGGCGCGTACGAGACGCATTCCAGTTTGGAGTTGGCTTCGATCGGCGCTCGTTCGAGCGTGATCGGCGTGGCGATCCACCACCACACACCGAAGATCATGGCCAACGAGATCGGGATCAACAACAGCGGCGTGCGCAAGGATTTGGATTCCGTCCGTTGCAAAAAGGGTCCCGTCGATTAGCCGCTCGCGACCGATCTGCCAAGGCCGCCTTGTGCACTGCGCCGTTCAGCCGCCACGACGACAGACGTTCTTCCGCCATCAATTCGTCGCCATGCACCGAAGGACGAACTGCCATTGCTGGACAAAATCAAAAATGTCCTTCATGGGATTCTGCCGAGGGCCACGCCCTATCGGCGACGAATTCAAGCGGCATCAGGTGGATGGACCGGCGCCGCGATGGCCCGGCAACGAGATCGGGGACACGATGCGACGAGTATTCCTTGAGTTCCAGAACGCGATGCTGCGTTGCCTGGCCGTGAGCGGTCTTGCTCTGTCGGTCGGCGTCGGCGGCGCGATCGCCCAGAGCGGCGATCTGCGCGCCCAGGACCAGACGCAGAAGCCGCCGGCGGCCGCCAATAATCAGCCGGCTCAGTCGACTGCCGACGCGCTCAAGGAAAGCCAGAAGAAGACCGACGAATTCGCCGAAGCTGCGCAGGCAATCAACGGCCCCGCCGGCAATCCCGAATGCGTCTGGCTCGGCCGCCGCGTCGTGGTGCTGATGTGGCGCGACGACCTCGACACCGCATTCCGTCACCTCGACATGTACGATCGCTTCGGCTGCCCGACGGGTCACATTCAGGCGGCATTCAGGTGTGTCGTGCGATCTGGTCCTATCGATCCGAAAGCTCCCGACAGCCTCAGCGGACGCGTGCACGCATGCTGGATCAATCCGACCGCCCAGCAGCAGCCTGCCGCAGCGGCCGCAACGCCTCCCGGTCCGGCCGCCAAGCCGGCGCAAGCGCCTGCCCCGCAGCAACCGGCGGCTCCGGCCCCCGCACCTGCGAAATAACTCCGCGGCGCGCTGGAACGTTCGGGATTTTCTCGGGTTTGGTCGCCGGACGCCCTCAATTCGCCATGGGGTCGGCCGAGTTGCTTGGACACGGGGCGCATCCGTGCAGTGATGCGCCCACGATGTGGACAGACCTCGGGGACGGGTTAGTCCACCTGCCAAACTGGCCCCTTATGGTTTAGTCGCGATGCGCGCTGTCGTCGCCGTTCTGCTTTTCGTCACCGCCGCTCACGCCGGGCTCTGGGGCCTCCTTCGGGAGAAACAACAAGCCGCCGACTTCACCGGCATGCTACCGAGCGTGTCCTACGCGCCGTTCGACGGCTCCGGCCATCCGGACGTCGACAACTTCCCGACCGCTGAGCGGATCCGCTCCGACCTGAAGAAGCTGTCGGCGCAGACCCGCGCCATCCGTCTGTATTCGTCGACCGGCGGTCCCGAGATGGTGCCGCCGATCGCCAATGAATTTGGCCTGAAGGTCAATGTCGGCGCCTGGATCGACAAAGACGTCACCCGCAACGAGCGCGAGATCCAGGCCGCGATCGACCTCGCCAAGCACAATGCCAATGTCAGCGGCATCGTGGTCGGCAACGAAACGGTGTATCGCGGCGATCAGATCCCGCTGGAAAATCTCGGGCTGAGCGAGGAAGAGCGCTATCGGCTGGTCGCCGAAGAGAACCAGCGGGTCCGCGACGCCGAAGCGCAACCGGCCGACAAACGTGACGAAGCGGTGCGCTGGGCCACGGCCGAAAACAACGTCCGCCGTCTGACCCGGCTGATCCAGCGCGTGAAGTCTCAGGTCAAAGCGCCGGTCACCTCTGGCGAAATCTGGAACATCTGGCTCGAGCACCCCGAGCTCGCCTCCTCGGTCGACTTCATCGCCGCACACGTCCTGCCTTACTGGGAAGGCTTCTCCGCCAAGCAGGCGGTCGATCAGGCGATGATCATCTATCAGAAGCTGCGCGAGGCCTTCCCCGGCAAGCGCATTGTGATCGCCGAATTCGGCTGGCCGAGCGCGGGCTATAACCGCAAGGCCGCGGTGCCCGGTCAATTCGAACAGGCGGTGACGCTGCGCAACTTCGTCAGCCGCGCCGACTCGATCGGCATGGAATACAACATCGTTGAAGCGATCGATCAGCCCTGGAAGTTCTTCGAAGGCGGCGTCGGTCCGTATTGGGGCTTCCTCGACGCCTCGCGCCAGCCGAAGTTCGCCTGGACCGGCCCGGTGGTCGATCCGAACTACTGGAAGCTCGCCGTCATCGCGCTGCTGGTCGGCATCCTGCTGTCGCTGCCGATCCTGCAGCTCGCCGCGCCGACGGCGATGCAGACGCTGTTGCTCTCCGCCGCCGCACACGGTGCCGGCGCCTGGGCCGCGACGGTGTTCGCCTATTGGAACGGCCACTATTTCCTGTTCGGCTCGGCCTTCGCGCTGACACTCGGCATGATCCTGCTGGTGCCGCTGGTGGCCATCGCCCTCGCCCGGATCGAGGAAATCTCGGCGGTCGCCTTCGGCCGCAAGCCGCGCCGCCTGATCACCCGCGCCCTCACCGACGCTCAGGAAGCCCGGCGCAACGCCGCGCTCGCCAAGGGCGAACCGGTGACCTTCCCCAAGGTCTCGATCCACGTCCCGGCGTATTTCGAACCGCCGGAGATGCTGAAGCAGACGCTGGATGCGCTGGCGCGGCTCGATTACCCGAACTTCGAAGTCGTGGTGATCATCAACAACACGCCCGACCCGGCCTTCACCCAGCCGATCCAGGATCACTGCCGCGAGCTCGGCGAGCGCTTCAAGTTCATCAACGCCGAGAAGGTCAAAGGCTTCAAGGCCGGCGCGCTGCGGATCGCGATGGAGCGCACCGCGGTCGATGCCGAGATCATCGGCATCATCGACGCCGACTATGTGGTGACGCCGGACTGGCTGAAGGACCTCGTCCCCGCGTTCGACGATCCGCGAGTCGGCCTGGTGCAGGCGCCGCAGGAGCATCGCGACGGCGACCGCTCGCTGATGCACTACATCATGAACGGCGAATATGCCGGGTTCTTCGACATCGGCATGGTCCAGCGCAACGAGTACAACGGCATCATCGTGCACGGCACGATGTGCCTGATCCGCCGCGCCGCGATGGACATGGCCGGCGGCTGGTCGAGCGACACCATCTGCGAGGACTCCGATCTCGGCCTCGAGATCATGGAGCACGGCTGGCTCACCCACTACACCAACACCCGCTACGGCTACGGCCTGCTGCCGGACACCTATGAGGCGTTCAAGAAGCAGCGGCATCGCTGGGCCTATGGCGGCTTCCAGATCATCAAGAAGCACTGGCGCCGATTCCTGCCAGGCAACAGCCGCCTTTCCCGCGACCAGCGCCGCGAATTCGGCCTCGGCTGGCTGAACTGGCTCGGCGCCGAAAGCCTCGGCGTGGTGGTAGCGATCCTCAACCTGATCTGGGTGCCGATTGTCGCGTTCGCCGACATCGCGATTCCCGACAAGATCCTCACCCTGCCGATCATCGCCTCCTTCATCGTCACGCTGGCGCACTTCCTGGTGCTGTACCGGCTGCGGGTGAAGATCGGCGTGCCGCAGATGCTGGGGGCGATGATCGCGGCGATGTCGGTGCAGTGGACGGTGTCACGCGCCGTCGCCCAGGGCCTGATCACCGAGCACCTCGCCTTCGCCCGCACCTCCAAGGGCGGCCTGACGATGATGTCGGTGGAATTCCAGGCGTTCTGGGAAGCCGTGATCGGCGTGCTGCTACTGATCGGCGCCGCGATCCTGGTGGTCTCCAACAGCAACATCCAGATCACCGAGATCTACATCTTCGCCGGCGTCTTGGTACTGCAGAGCCTGCCGTTCCTGGCGGCGGTGGCGATCGCAATTCTGGAGAACTCGCGAATCAACCAGTTCGGCTGGTGGACCGCGACCGCGGTGCGGACCGCCGAATTGATCGGCCTGCGCCCCGTCGCCCTGCCGACCCCGATCCCGGCGCCGCAGAAGGTCGCCTCCGAACTTCACCGCGACGCGTAAGCGCGTCGCGGTCGTGCGCGCCAGCTGATTGGTTGCACGAGGAAGATTGGATAAATATCTGTGGGCTTGAGCCAATTCGGCTTTGGCTGCGGCTGGCGCGGTTACCGCGGGTATTGACCCCGCCGGCCCTGCCCCCTACACAGCGCCTCACGTGAGCGCGTAGCTCAGCCGGTAGAGCACGTGACTTTTAATCATGGGGTCGAGGGTTCGAGTCCCTCCGCGCTCACCATGCTATTTAATTGGGTTAGAGGGATAGAGTGTAGGTTCCGGGCGACGGAAGCAACTCCGGGCCACATAAGGGGCCGTATGTTGTCCGCTTAACCACTTTACAGAGGGTTGTAAGGCAGACTCGCCTTGCAGCAGGACCAGCGTCAAGGACGTGAAATGAATTGGGAACCGGCCCACGCCGATCATTCCATCGACAACGTTCAGGTTTTGTTTAGCTTTTCGGAGCCGATCGACCCTGACTCCTTCGATGAGGTAATAATCCCACTTCGTCAGGCGACATCCAAGCACAATCTAACGAACAGAATTGAGGCCCAAGAGCCCACGCCGCCTGCCATCCCGGAGAAAGGGATAGCAATCAAAATCGGGGGCCCAACAACTCGTCGAGTTATTTTTCGGCGCATGGCTGAGAACGATGTCGTTTCAGAATTCAGCTTAGGAGTTCGATCGCTCAAACTTATGACATCCAGATATCAGAGGTGGGCACCTTTCTTCACTGTGCTGTCTGACGTCTGCCATGCGATTGATCAGGCTTGGTCGATAAGCAGTAACGTAAAGTCGATTCGAGTCCAGTATATCGATCGTTTTGTATCTCAGCCTGGCGGCGCCGATCATTTTGAAGTGCTTTCAAAAGCCTGCCCATCCATTGCTCTACCCACAACTGACGCGATGGCGGCCTTTCATGTCCATACAGGCTGGTTTGACTACGATAGTCTTCCAAAAGGTCGCATCTTGACGAACATCAACATAGACGCAAATGACATACGCTTCTCAACACAACCCGCGGTACGCCGCGAGCTATTGATCCTAACCCTGCGGCAAATCGAGTCTGCAACCAACGCCCTCAACGATCCGTTGAATCTTACGGATCACCTCCATAAGGAGTTGAAAACACTGTTTCGACAGCTTATTTCTGATGAAGCAGCGACTCGCATTGGTTTGACGGTATAGCAATGATTTCTGCAACAGAAGCAGCTACTGTTGCCTATTTGAGCATGACAAATGCAGCGCTATCTTCAGGTGCTAGCAGGCCGGCTGTTCCAAATATCCGAAACATCGAAGATTGGGAGGCCTATCGGCCTCCTACTCAGATCATTGTCGATTGCTCCGGAATCGCCGAGACGGCAAAGGCCATTGACATCCCAGTGAGCGTGACAACTCCAGCGGACGCGTCAGTTGCCCAGCTTCTTCGATTTGAAAAGCTAGACGCTAATTGGGACGGATTTGGCGCCGCAAAGCCCGATGCTGAATCCGCCAAGGCTGCTCGTGCGTTCATCCGCAAGCTCGCCCCTGAGAGCTTGGTGCCGACACCAGCATTGCATGCTAATGGCAGCACTATTCTCTATTTTAAAGGCCACGAATCCTACGTTGAACTTGAGTTCACCGGAAGTCACATTGAGTATTTTGCGCGCCAGGGCAACCAAGAATGGGAAAGCGAGTTTTTGCTCGATGGAGAACTGCCTGCAGCGCTGCAAGGAATTGGTTTCTCGATCTAGTCGATCGTTCCGGCTGTCGTAATGCCGAAAAAAGCGCGGCCAGAGAAGATCGTTGCCTAGCGATCAACCGGCATTGCGAAGATCAACGATGCGAAACCAAGACTATGGGACGCCATGGAAGTCCGGGGCCCGTGAAAGATTCGGAAGATTTGTATCGTATTCTAATAGCGCCTACTGATATCGTCCTAACAGCCGAGCAGATTGCGGTCACAGCTATTACTCACTCCGAAACCATCGGAATGAGCGTCCTGCGGCAGAGCGCAGAAAATGCTGAATTTCAGAAGATAATCTCCGAGCGTACGGCACGCGAAGGACGGGAGTTCTTTGGAATCATACGACTAAAATGCGGCGAAGTTAGATCACTGGCCTCCGTGGCTGACGCTCCCGGTCGGAAAGCCGGCGATCGACACTATATTGTGCTCGACACCGACATGGCTGGCCTTCCCAATCACGCAGATATCTTCAATACGGTGCCGCGATCCGATTCCGAAAAACCAACTTCAAACAAAAAGGTTTGGCGCCGCGAAAGAGATAAGCTCCTCTCCTTAGCGAATGAGAATATTTTAAGACGAGACAGTTTTCGAGGAGGTCAGCTCTGAACCCTGAGTTCCGCCGCGCTGGCAGTATGCTGATGCACGGCGCAGTAAGCGACACCCGAACCACGTCGGCTACGCCATTATGCCCGGCTGGGTGGGTCGATCGTGTCTTTGCCGCCTCGTGAGGTCTTCCGCTCCAGCGAGGCTGAGCTGACTACTCAGGCGTGGGTTGTCCACTAGCCCAATCATACGTGAATTCATCTTCGGCATCTCGCGGGTCCTTCCAAATGGGGACCGGCCAAGCGATTCCAAATAGCAATTCGCCCCGCCGCTCCGTGAGCTCGATTCGACCGGGAGTGCGCGCACCTCGGGCCTTTTGGCAATCCGCTGGTCCACAATAAAGCGGCCTAACCCGGCACCTGGATACCGCCTTACGACCAACGGATCACGCGGTACTCACGAAAATTTGAGCCGGCTCAATGTTCGGTCGGGGGGGAGCGGGTCATTATGCGCGCCATCGAGGGCCGCAACGCGGCTCGGCGATGCGCAGAAACCCCATTATGAGGTCTCAAAATGGCTGACAAGACGCTGACCGGCCTGACGGTCGAGGAGTCCGAAGAGCTCCACAAGCACGTGATCGATGGCACCCGCATTTTCGGTGCGATCGCGATCGTCGCGCACTTCCTCGCCTACGTTTACTCGCCCTGGCTGCACTAATTAGCTGCCCAAAGGAGTATAGAATATGAATCAAGCTCGTATCTGGACTGTGGTGAAGCCGACCGTCGGTCTCCCGCTCCTGCTCGGCAGCGTCACCGTGATCGCGATCCTGGTGCACTTCGCTGTGCTGTCGCACACCACCTGGTTCTCGAAGTACTGGAACGGTAAGGCCGCGGCGATCGAGTCGTCGGTCAACGTCGGCTAATCAATACTGCTCTTCTGAGCTGTGTTGCCAAACCGGGCTCCGAAAGGGGCCCGGTTTTCGTTTGGGGGTACGCTGCCGCGGCGAGCCTTTGAACGCCCTCCCGCGGCGAGCGGTCAGGCCCTCGCCTTCGGCGCAGCCAGCGCTGTCGCGGTGCGCTTGATGGTCTTGGCGACCAACAGCGCCTGCTCCTTGGTCAGGGCGAAGTCCTGCACGCCCTTTTGGGTGGTCAGCGACAGGATCATCACCTCCGGCTGAGCCTCCGGCCAGCCGGTGGCGAAGGCGGTGACGAAATCGGCCGAGGTCGAGCGCTGGGTCATCGAACGAAACTCCTTGGAAAAGCTCGCGGCTCATTGGCCGAAACCGGCCGCGCTGGCAAGCATCCGCAAGGCTAAGTCGCCCAGGCTGCGTCACCGCGCCGGCACGAACGCCGTCACCTCGAGCTCGACCTTGGCCCGGGGATCGACCAGCCCGCCGATATAGAGCAGCGTCGACGGCGGAAAGTGCCGGCCCAGCGTCTCCTTCCAGGCCGCACCGATTCCGGCCCCAGCGGCCTCGTATTCGGCGCGGCTGGTGAGATACCAGGTCAGCCGTACGATGTGCTCTGGGCCGGCGCCAGCCTCCGCCAGCAGCCGGGTCACGCGGCGCAGCGCGGCGCCGACTTGCGCGGCGAGATCGTCCGATTCGTACTCGCCCTGATCATTGGTGCCGGTCTGGCCCGCCAGCACCAGCCACTGGCCGGGACCGTTGAAGGCGACGCCGTGCGCGAAGCCCCGCGGCTTGGCCCATCCATCCGGTTGCAGCACCCGCATCGTCGATCCTCCCTTGGTCACCGGCTTGTTCGCCGCTTTGACGCCAATTGCGCGCACAAGCGGCGGCGGAAATCAACCGCAGCGGCCGCAGACAGGCCTCTGCGGCGCGGCGGTTGCCAAGCCTGCCGTTGTCGAAGATAGAGCGACTTCAGGAAACGCCGACGCCATCAACGAGCCAAACCGCCGCGATGACCCGCTCTCCCTCGATGTTGAAGGCCGCGCTATGGATGGCCGGCTGGCTCGCGCTGATGGTGATCGTCGCCGTCGCAGGCCGCGAGACGCTGCGCGAATTGAGCGTGTTTCAAGTGATGGAACTGCGCTCGCTGATCGGCTTCGCGATGCTGTACCCGCTGATCCACAAGGCCGGCGGGCTGACCGCGATGGCGACGGCACGGCCGCTCGCACATCTGAGCCGCAACCTGGTGCACTACGCCGCGCAGATCGGCTGGTTCTACGCGCTGACGCTGATCTCGATCGGCCAGGTCGTGTCGATCGAGTTCACCATGCCGATCTGGATCGCAATCCTGGCCGCGACCTTCCTCGGCGAACACATGAACGTCTGGAAGATCACCGCGGTCGTGCTCGGGCTGATCGGCGTCGTGGTGATCGTCCGTCCCGCCACCTCGTCGGTCGACCCGGGACAATTGATCGCACTCGGCGCCGCCGTCGGCTTCGGCATTTCGGTCACACTGATGAAGTCGCTGACCCGCACCGAGAGCACGCTCGCAATCATCTTCTGGATGCTGATCATCCAGAGCGCCGCCGGCCTGGTGCCGGCGCTGTGGCTGTGGCAATGGCCGTCGGCCTATGTCTGGGCCTGGATCGTGATCATCGCATTCTGCGGCACGTTCTCGCACTACTGCATGGCGCGGGCGCTGACTTACGCGGACGCCACCATCGTGGTGCCGATGGATTTCCTGCGGGTGCCGCTGTCGGCAACCGCGGGCTGGCTGCTGTATGGCGAGCGGCTCGATGCCTACACGGTGATCGGCGCCGCGCTGATCCTGACCGGCAACCTGCTCAATCTGCGCGGCGGACCGCGGCCGCCCGCCGCAGCCCCGACGCGGAATGCGCGCTAGTCGTCGAGGCCGGCGGCCTTGCGCAGCGCGGCGTTGATGCGGTCCTGCCAGCCCGGGCCGCCCTCCTGGAAGTGTTCCAGCACGGCCTGATCGATCCGCAGCGACACCATTTCCTTCACGCCCGGCACTGCCTGCCGCTTCGGCGGTGCTTCCACCGGCTTGGCCGTAACCTTCTTGAAGGCGGCCTCCGCCTCGGTGCGGGCATCGTTCAGCGTGCGGGGTCGGCGGGGCGGCTGCGACATGGCGGTTTTCTCGGCAGGTTGAGCAGACTTAAGGCGTTGACGAGACTCGCCGAATGACCGGCGAGCCCACTCCGCGACAGCTGAACAAATGCCGCGCATCGCGGCGCACAAGACTCAGCTGTGACGGAATTTCTTACGGTTGATCACGCCCTCTTGCGGGCCGCAATAGTAATTGAATCGCTAACGAGCACGTTCGCAATCGAGATGTCGGCAGCCAAGCTCGCGCGAGGCGTGCAGTGCAGAATCGAATTTCTCAAAACGAACGCATTTGTGTTGCGACATCGTCAGAGTTCCTAGTGTATAGTTCGTGCAACTGAGGTGATGATCACTTCAGTCGAACACGGGCCTGACGTTTCAGTTCATTCGAACTCTCAGGCCATTCAATCAATCAGGTCCAACGCTTTTGGAAGATGAGGAGGTCACGATGCCGGCGATTGCTGAAGTCCTGTCGACCAACGTTCCTCGTCCCGCACCACGCGGCAGCGATCTCCCGACCTGCCCAGTCTGCGCCGACTCGATGGTCGCAGCCGAAGCATCGGCCTATCTCACCGAAAGCGTGGTGAGCTATCTGTGGACCTGCGACACCTGCGGCTATGGTTTCGTCACCAAGCACTCGGTAAAACGTTTTTCCTGCAACTAATCGGGCGACCGACGAGGCGCTCATGTCTGGGATCGCTCCCGACCGCATCGGACCACCTCCGATGACGACGGGAACGGTCACGTAAAGATCGACGCCTCAACATCGGCAACACTGCGGGATCGCCATCAGCTTCATGAGGCTGCTCCGCCGCTCCTCGCGCCCTGCTGCTCAACGCGCATTGACCCCGCACGCTGAGTGGCGATATCGCCTTGTGCGAGGAAACTCGGTCGAGCACTCTGTTAGGACAAACAAGCTACGATCGCCCTCACGCTCCCAAATTTCTCGACGTGGTGCCATCGGCGCTTCTCTTTGTCCCGCGCTTGCGCCGGTAAGCCAATCCTCTCTGGCTTTCGCGACCGAACGCCTGCACCGCCGATTGCGTGCGATACAGGCCGAATGATCCGGGCGGAATCCCGATCAAACGCGACGCCATCCGCGATTGGGCACCCAAAGATTGGGACGGATTGCCACTTCTAAAAGACGCATTGCAAAGCGGGCCCGCTTCCACCCGTCTTCCATTAAGTTCCCGACAGCAATCCCCTTCTTAGCATCTGATCCTGACGCTCCCGATTTCCGGGGATGAGGACCGACCCTCCGCGCAATTACACCATGCGCGCCGGCTCGCAGACCACTCATCGCGTCGGTTGGCACTTGGCATAATAGCGAACGGCTAAAATGTACTCTGCACTCGACCGATCTTGGACAGATCAGCTTTCACAGAAAGCTATTCAGAAAGCAACCGAGCTCAATCTGCCTCTCAATCCGGAGATTTACGAAGTTCTCTTTGTGTACTTCCTCGGCTCACACAAATCATTGAATACCGCGTTCGATGCGTTGACCGCACAGACCAGCAGCCCCGCAGCTCGCGATCTCGCACGGCTCCACCAAACCCACCTCTCCGCTCGTTCGACCGCCGGACGCATCGACTCGATCGGCGAGTCCGTTCGCGACCAAACCACCAGCATCGCCACTGCGATCACGACCGCGTCGACGGCGACGGCGCATTACCAACACGTGCTCGCAACGGCCGGTCACGTGCTGCAGCTCAAGTCAACGAGCGGCAGCGCGCGGTTCGCGATCGACAAGATCATCGCGTGGACTGAACACATCAGTTCAACGAATGCGCTGCTGGTCCAGCAACTGCAATTTGCCGCCGAAAGAGTCGCGGCTCTCCAACAACAACTCGACGATGTCCGCAAGGATGCAATGACCGACCCTCTGACCGGCGTCGGCAACCGGAAGCTATTCGACCTCACTTTGTCACGCACATTACCGCGAGCGACCGAGGACGAACCGCTGTCGCTGCTTCTGATCGACGTGAACCATTTCAAGGATTTCAACGACACGTACGGCCACGCCGTCGGAGACGACATCCTTCGGCTGATCGCCAGAACCTTGCAGGACAGCGTTCGCGAGGGTGAGCTTGTATGCCGTGTCGGCGGCGATGAATTCGCGACGATTTTGCCTGAACAATCGCTTCACGATGCACTCGCCATGGGCGAACGGATTAGCACTCAAATCACGCAACGGAAGCTCTACCGGCGCTCCACAAAGCAGACGATCGGACGGTTGAGCGTCTCCATCGGAGCATCCGAGTGGAACACGGGCGATACCGCAGAGACGCTATTCGAGAAAGCCGACCACTGGATGTACGCGGCGAAACGTGCGTCTCAGACTCAAGCGCCTCCTATCGATGAGAGCGCTCCAAGTCGGCAGATTCGGTCGCCCACCGCCCTCGTTTGGCACGACTCCTATAGCTGCGGGCACCTGACCATCGATACACAACACCGCGCGCTTTTCGATCTGGCCAACAAGTACCTCGCCTGCGGTGCTGACGGTGGAGACTGTGATCGCATCGCACGATCTATCGTCGCGGCGGTTACCAAGCATTTTGCCAGCGAAGAGGCTGTCCTGCGAGCACATGGCTACGAAGAGCTCGGCGCTCACATCGCCGAACACACACGCCTTCTTGCCGAGCTGAAGGACCGGGTATGCGCCGTTCTGGCCGGGCAACAGCCACGCGACCACCTGAGCGACTTCATCATCCAGTCGGTCGTTCTCGGCCATCTCATGCACGATGACCGACGCTTCTTCGCAATCGTCACTCAAACTTCAAGCCACGCAAACGGAGGACCACGGCCTAAGCACGAGAAGTGCGCTTCCCCCTGATGAAGTACGCACCTACTGCAAAGAACTCCATCCGCCAGACTCCAAGCTCTGCACAAGTGGAACCGCTCCCATGACGATCACTTGGAAACCATCTCACGCGATAGACAATGGCATTATTGATGAGGACCACAGGGCCATCATTCAAGCCATCAGGTCCATCTACAGCCTGCTGGGCGACAACGAAGACGCAGTCCAGATCCTCGCAGCAACCCGAGAACTCCGAACGCTAGCCGAAGCGCACTTCGCTCGCGAAGAGCATCTGCAGGAGCTTCTCGACTTTCCCAATCGGGACGCCCATCGCGATGAACATATCGATCTGCTGAATGAAATTGACCTGCTTCTACGCGAGCTCGAAACGGCTGCCGAGAAGGTGTCGAGTGCCATGCGATTTCAGCTGAAAGGCTTCTTTCATCGATGGATTCTTGACCACGCCCTGGCGTCAGACCTCGAGATGCAACCGTACTTGGCCCCCACCATCAGTTCCGATAACCGCATTTGGCAAGCCGACAATGAGCTCGAAGACCGTTACTGCGACAGCTTTACGATTCACTGATCGCACACCAGCGAGTTCTCCCGCCCGGATCACGGTCATCACCGACTCGTCGGTCCGCACGAAGAGGCTCAAGCAAGCGTTGCAGCGGCATATCAACGTTCAATACGTGACACTGCCGAAGACCTGCGCCCGACTGTCCTCGGACGATCAGCTCATCGTCTGGGCTGACCTCAAATCGGTCGAGACCATCTTTGCAATTCGTAAGTTTCTGGATCAGAACCGGGGCGTCACGCAGCGCATCTTCCTGATCGAGGATCGTATCCATCCCGCATCAGCCCAAGCATACGCGTTGGGGGCGACACACGTCCTGATCGTCGATCAGTCGATGACGTCGCTTCACCGGTTCTTGCGTGATTCCGCTGCCCACAACCCGGATGCCGAGACCGAGGCCGCGGCACAGCGTAGCGCCCAAATGTTGGAAGCTTCGTTCACGGCCATGAGCAATGGCGAACTCGTGGACATCGATGGACTTCAAGATTGCGCCGATTCGACCATCAGCCGCCTCAATCGCCACGGCCTCTCTGGCTGGCTCGGCGTCGTTCGCCGCCATCATAAGGCCACCTATCAGCACGTCCTCCTGGTGAGCGGCGTGTTGGTGGACTTTGGCATCAGCCTTGGGCTTCGGCACGCTGATCTGCGAACGCTTCATCTGGCGGCCATGCTGCACGATATTGGAAAAGCAAAGATCCCGCTCAGCATTCTGGACAAACCAGGCCGACTCGAGCCCCAGGAACGACTGATCATCGAACGGCACCCCTCGATTGGCTTCGACGCATTGCAGGACAATCCCCGCGTGACGCGTGAAATTCTTGACGGTGTGAGACACCACCACGAGTATCTCGACGGCAGCGGGTACCCCGATCGGCTGTCCGGCAGTGAGATCAGCGACATCGTTCGAATGCTGACCATCGCCGACATCTTCGGTGCGCTGATCGAGGAACGGTCGTACAAGCCTCCGATGCCTCGTCAGCAGGCCTACAACATCCTGCTCCAGATGACGACGAGGCTCGAAACCCCACTCGTGTCAGCGTTCGAGACGGTCGCCCTCGAACGTTGAACTCACAATCTGGGACGAGGCTGCTGGTAGCAATTGGCCTCAAGGCAGCCCAATGCCGGCTCCAACGTTGCATGCGCTCTGGGAAGAAAGAAATGACGGCATGCCAAATGCCGCCCAATCCCAGCCTATGGAATGGCTAAACCTTCCACCGGGCCGCCAAGACGGTGATCATCCTTCGTCGGTCAGGTCATGCGAAGGAAGATATCGAGGGACCTTCCGCCCTCGCCGCCCGCACGACCTGCCGCCATCAGGGGAATCCGATCGGCTCGCGCGTCGGATGGGCTACAGCCATATTGCGCTCGGAACGCACGGCTGAACTCCTGCGGACTAACAAACCCGACGCTAAGGGCAATCTGGGCAATCCGTCTCGTCTCGTTTGGATCGCTGAGAGCTCGACAAGCCTGCGCCAGCCGATAATTCCTGATGTACGCGGCTACGCCTCCGTGCGGCTCAAACAGCCGATACAGCAGGCTCCGCGACACGCCGAGCCCGCTCGCAAGAGTTGCAGGAGACAACCTGGGATTGGCAAGCTGCGCTCTGACGATGCGCCGGGCCCGCTCGCCGAGGCCCATCACCACTCCATCGCGCACCTCACCAAGGCTCCGTGAGCCTGGCACAAGACACGCAGACAGCATCGCCTCTGTCGCCTTGGCGATACCTGGAGCGTCATCCTGCTTCACATGCGCCAATTGCCGCTCGAGCGCCAAAAGGTAGTCCGAAAGCAAGGAGGCAAGCGGAGACTGAAGGATGCTGTTGTTGAGCTTGTCTAATGCCGCCGCGTCCTTTGCAAACAAATCGCGCGGAATGAACACCATCAACGTCTCGATATCATTCATCTCACCGTGGCAGGCCTGCCCCAGCGAGTAGAATCCGATTTGACCAAATCGTTCGCTCGCGTTTCCGGCCGCCTTACGATCGCCAGCGATCGTGCAATTCGATCCAGACTTCAGAAGATAGAGATACCAATGGTCGGCGAGCGCCCGGCGAACGGCTTGCGTATCCCGCTTGAACTTGGCCCCGGGGTTCTTCTCCTGGCAAACCGCGATGGCGCCCAGATCCCAAGTCGCCAATTCGACAGGCCGTGTCAGCGATTTGGCAGAGTTTGGCTCGAGATCTGCAACATCGCGCAGCTTCTCTCGCCAGGCGTCAAACCGATCTTGGCTGGAAAGGTCTGCCGTCGAGAAACGCGCAGGCTTGAGCAAGCGATCTGAATTGGCCGTCTTCGGCATCTCATACTCTCCGAACGATCGCCCGTTTGCTTCTCCCTGCTGTCAACGATCAAATGATACATCAACATAGTGAGGCCCACCCCCAAGGGACATGATACTCCACGAGTAGATCCCGTGAAGTACCACAACCGCATGGTTGGTTTCACCCTGCCCGACTAACTACGCTCCACGCCCGCGCCATCCCCCTATGGATTCGCCGGGTATCAGTCAGAACTTCGAGCTTGATTTGTCAGGAAAACGGTTAGTTCGAATCCTCGAATACGGGTTTTCCTGACAAGGCGAGAGCCCCCTTAGTTTGAAGGGCGTCTAGCCATGACCTCTGAGCATCGACCAGAGGACGTCGCCCAACGGCGTCAAACTAATGCCTGAATTCAGGCGCCAGGGGCTGGTCGCTCGATCAAGCTATTGAAACGGCCCGGCATGGGCCAGCACAGGCGCGCAGGCGAGCGCCGCGTAGTGCGCGGCGCGGGCGATTCAGCGCGGCAGATCACCCCGTTCCCAGCCCGCGCGGGTGCGGAGCCTGAACTCTTCGAACTGACCGGCGGCGATCGCGGCGCGGATGTCGCGCATCAGCCTTTGGTAGTAGGCAATGTTGATCTCGGACAGCAGCATCGCGCCGAGCGTCTCGCTCGACTTCACCAGGTGATGCAGATACGCCCGCGAACAGTTGCGGGTCGAGGGCCAGTCGCTCTCCTCGTCGAGCGGCCGCGGATCGTCGGCGTGCTTGGCGTTGCGCAGGTTGATCGGGCCATACTGCGTGAACGCCAGACCGTGGCGGCCATTACGGGTCGGCATCACGCAGTCGAACATATCGATGCCGCGTGCCACCGCCTCCAGCATGTCCTCCGGCGTTCCGACGCCCATCAGATAGCGGGGCCGCTCCGCGGGCAGGATCGGCGCCGCCTCCTCGATCATCGACAGCATCACGTCCTGCGGCTCGCCGACCGCGAGGCCGCCGATCGCATAGCCGTGGAAGCCGATGTCGATCAGCCCCTGCGCCGAGGCGTGGCGCAGCTCCGGCACGTCGCCGCCCTGCACGATGCCGAACAGCATGTAGCCGTCCGGCGCGGTTTCGAACGCGCGCTTGCAGCGCTCCGCCCAGCGCAGCGACAACTGCATCGCCCGCTCGATATCGGCGCGATCGGCCGGCAGCCGCACGCATTCGTCGAGCTGCATTGCGATGTCCGAGCCGAGCAGACGCTGCACCTCAATCGCACGCTCCGGCGACAATTCGATCGCCGCGCCATCGATATGCGAGCGGAACGTCACCGCCTGTTCGTTGACTTTGCGAAGCTGTGCCAGCGACATCACCTGGAAGCCACCGGAGTCGGTCAGCATCGGACCGTTCCAGGTGGTGAATCGCTGCAAGCCGCCGAGCGCCGCGATCCGCTCTGCGCCGGGCCGCAGCATCAGGTGATAGGTGTTGCCGAGCACGATATCGGCGCCGGCGTCGCGGACTTCGCGCCAGTGCAGCCCCTTCATGGCGCCCGCGGTGCCGACCGGCATGAAGGCCGGGGTACGAACGATGCCATGCGGCGTGGTGAGCCGGCCGGTGCGCGCGGCGCCGTCGGTCCCGAGCAGTTCGAAGTGATTGGGCACGGTCATGGGGTGATGTCGTTCCGGAACAGCAGGCTGGCGTCGCCGTAAGAGTAGAACCGATAGCCGGTTCGAATGGCGTGGGCGTAGGCCGCCTGCATGGTGTCGAGACCGCAGAATGCCGACACCAGCATGAACAGCGTCGACCGCGGCAGGTGGAAATTGGTCATCAGCACGTCGACGGCGCGGAAGCGATAGCCCGGCGTGATGAAGATCGAGGTCTCGTCGGCGAATGGCGCGATGCGGCCGTCATCGCGCGCCGCACTTTCCAGTAGGCGCAGCGACGTGGTCCCGACTGCGACGATCCGGCCGCCGGCTGCGCGCGCTGCGTTCAGCGCATCTGCAGTGCCGGAGCTGATCGTGCCCCATTCGGCGTGCATGCGATGCTCGCTGGTGTCCTCTGCCTTCACCGGCAGGAATGTCCCTGCCCCGACATGCAGCGTGAGCCGGTGCAGCCCGACGCCCCGCGCGGCCAGCGCGGCTTCGAGTTCGGTGGTGAAATGCAGCCCCGCGGTCGGCGCCGCGACCGCGCCCTCATTGGCGGCGAACATGGTCTGATAATCGGTGGTGTCCTGCGCGTCGGGCGGGCGCTTGGACGCGATATAGGGCGGCAGCGGCGTCGCGCCGACCTCCGCAATCGCCTGGTCGAGCACCGGGCCGTGGAACGAGAACGCCAGCGTCACCTCGCCGGCTTCGCCCTTGGCTTCGACGGTCGCGTCGAGATGACCGAGCAGGCAGACCCGGCCGTCATGGCCGAAGCGCACCACATCGCCCGGCAGCAGCTTCTTGGCCGGCTTGACCAACGCCTGCCAATGGGCGCCGTCGAGCCGCTTGATCAGCGTCGCTTCAATCTTTGGCTCGAGGCCGCGGCCGATCCGGCGACCGGTCAGCTGCGCCGCGATCACCCTTGTATCGTTGACCACCAGCTGATCGCCGGGCGCCAGCAGCGACGGCAAATCGCGCACGATCCGATCCTCGAGCGGCGCGCCGGGGCGCACCACCAGCATCCGCGCGGCATCGCGCGGGCTCACCGGCCGCAGCGCGATGTTCTCGGCAGGCAGATCGAAATCGAACAGATCGGTGCGCATGATTCCAGTACGTCATTGCCGGGCTCGACCCGGCAATCCATCCTCTTCAAAAAGATGGATGCCCGGGCCTCCGCCGCGCCGAAGAGGGCTACGGCCCCGCAGGCGGGTCAAGCCCGGGCATGACACCTTCTTGATGGCGACGCCGGCCTGAACGCGGCCGACGTATCACTGATCAAGCCGCAGCGTCGGCCGCGATGCTGGCCTTGACGATCTTGTCCGGATCCTTGACCGGCTCGCCGCGCTTAATCTTGTCGACGTTCTCCATGCCTTCGATCACCTTGCCCCAGACGGTGTACTGCTTGTCCAGGAAGCGGGCGTCGTCGAAGCAGATGAAGAACTGGCTATCGCCGGAGTCCGGATTGGCGGCGCGGGCCATCGACGCGGTGCCGCGGACGTGCGGCTCGGCGTTGAACTCCGCCTTCAGCTTCTTGCCGGAGCCGCCCATGCCGGTGCCCTGCGGGCAGCCGGTCTGCGCCATGAAGCCTTCGATCACGCGGTGGAACACGATGCCGTCGTAGAAGCCCTCGCGCACCAGCTCCTTGATCCGGGCGACGTGGTTCGGCGCCAGATCAGGGCGCATCTCGATCTTCACGGTGCCCTGGGTGGTTTCGAGGATCAGGATGTTGTCGTTATCAGCCATGCTCTCTTCTCTGTTGGTTTGGGACTCTGTCTGCGGTCATCGAACCGCAGCGTGAACGGACGTCCGGCGACGGCGCCCCCCATCGAGGGCGTGAACGGCAGTGGCGTGCATCGCTGCAACGCCTCCATCACCGCAACGCGATAGGCCAGGCTGTCGTCCCGGCCGGCCTCCGGGCTTTCAAAGGTGATCCGCGGCTTGCCGAGGATCTCGCCGCTGCGCGTGAAGCTCACCAGCACGGTGATCTGCATGCCGGGATTCCCGGTAGGCAGACGCGGCGGACGCCAGCATTGCTTCATCGCGGAAAACAATGCGTTGAGATTATCGATCGGCGCGTTCTGCGCAGACGCGGGGCGAACGGTGAGACCGATCGCCCCTGCGATCAAGGCTACCGCGACTGTCGTCAGTCGGCGCGGCAGCATTGGGATCGCCTATTTCACGTCGGAAGCGACCTGGACCTTCACCATCTTGTCCGGATCGGTCACGGCGCCGCCGGGCGAGGTCGGCGAAGCCTTCTTCAGCTTGTCGACGACATCCATGCCGGACACGACATTGCCGATCACGGTGTACTGGCCGTTCAGGCTCGGGCCGTCGGCGAACATGATGAAGAACTGCGAGTTGGCGCTGTCGACGCTGTCGCCACGCCGGGCCATGCCGACCACGCCGCGGGTGAACGGCACGTTGGAGAATTCCTGCTTCAAGTTCGGATACTTCGAACCGCCGGTGCCGTTGAAATTCTGACCGTCGCCGGTCTGCGCCATGAAGCCACCCATCACGCGGTGGAACGGCACGTTGTTGTAGAAGCCTTCGCGGGCAAGCTGCTTCAGCCGCTCGGCGTGCTTGGGCGCGATGTCGGCGCGGAGCGCGATCACGATGCGGCCCTTGGTGGTGTCGATGACGAGCGCGTTTTGCTTGTCGAGATTGGCGGGCAGCGGCTGCGCCAGCGCCGGCAGCGCGAACAGCAGCGCTGCGAAGAGGCCGATCAGACGGATCATGAAAACTCCGGGTCGGTTAGGCCGGCGAGCCGGCGGCAAACTTGGATTTCAGAGCGGACGCCACCTCGGCCGGAACAAAAGCCGAGACGTCGCCGCCCATCGCAGCGATCTGCCGCACCAGTGTGGCGGTGATCGGGCGCACACCGACCGAAGCCGGCAGGAAAACGGTATGGATTGCCGGCGCCATGGTCTCGTTCATGCCGGCGATCTGCATCTCGTAGTCGAGATCGGTGCCGTCGCGCAGGCCGCGGATCATGATGGTCGCCCCCACCTTCTCGGCCGCGGTCACGGTGAGATTGTCGTAGGTGGTGCAGCCGAACGCGCAGCCGGCCGCCTTGGCGACCGGGCCGAACACCTGTTCGACCATCGCGAGGCGCTCCTCGGTGGTGAACAGCGGCTTCTTGCCGGGATGAATGCCGATCGCCACCACGAGCTTGTCGCACAGCGCCACGGCGTGGCGGACGACGTCGAGATGGCCGTTGGTAACGGGATCGAAAGACCCCGGATAAAGCGCGATGCGTGACATCCGGCCCGTCTAGCGCGGCGCGCGGGATCGAGCAAGCGGCGCCAGTTCCTTCAAAACTGCAGCTCGCAGGCGGATTTATTTCGCGCTGCGGCTCGAACCGGATCGCGGCTTCGCGCGTCTTCTGCATGGTAACGCGAGGCGCCTGAAAACACTCACGTTTTTACGGGTTTGTTTCATGCGCCCGAAAGCCAAGAAACAAATCACCGCGGTCATGAAACCTGAATGGCCAGGCGAAGAAGACGTTCTGAAACCAGCGCTGGGTAAACCAGCCGCATCGGGAAGCGACAAAGCACTCCAGGCCGAAACGGCCGGACCATCGAGACGACAGGGGACACCGTCATGATCAAGGCTCTTTCCGTGATCGCGATCGCCGCCTTTGCTGCCGCGGCAGTCACCATTCTTCCGGGCTTTGCCCCGCAGGTCGAAGCCAGCGTTCCGCAGGCTCTGGCCAAGGGCGACCGGCTCGACATCCGTCCCCTCGGCACCGCCTGCTCGGAGCAGGCCTGGCCGAATTTCGAGCCGTCCTGCCTCCGCAACGCCAATGCCAGCCACGCGCCGATCGGTCAGGCGCGGCTGGTGACGGCGGAACGACATTAAGGTTTTGGCGTTATCCGACCGCTAGTTTCCGCAAAGCGCTTCCCTCCAAGGGCGCTCTGTACCGAAGACCCCCGAGTTGCCCCCTCGGGGGTCTTTCGATTCCGGCGATCGTGCAGCCTGCTGACTACGCGCCATAGCGTGGCGCTGAGGCGGCGAACGGACGCCGCCTCTACTCGAGCAGCGGCTAGCCGCCGTTGCCGTTTTCGCCGTCGTCGGTCTCCGGAATGCGCTCGACCGAGACGACCTTCTCGTCATCCGCGGTGTCGAACACGATCACGCCCTGCGTCGAGCGGCCGGCGACGCGGATGCCTTCGACTGGGCAGCGGATCAGCTGGCCGTTGTCGGTGACCAGCATGATCTGGTCGGAGTCCTCGACCGGGAACGACGCTATCAGCTTGCCGTTGCGGCTGTTCACCGACATCGCCACGATGCCTTTGCCGCCGCGCCCGGTGGTGCGGTACTCGAACGACGAGGTCCGCTTGCCGTAGCCGTTCTCCGAGATCGTCAGCACGAACTGCTCGGACGCCGACATCTCGGCATAGCGCTCCTGCGACAGCGCCGCGGACGTATCGCCCTCCTCGGCTTCAACTTCCGGCGTCTCGATCGGCTCGTTCTCCTCACCGGTCGCGGCACGGCGGATCGCGCCGGACTGCTTCAGATAGGTCGAGCGTTCGGCCGGCGTCGCCTCGAAGTGACGCAGGATGCTGAGCGAGATCACCTTGTCGCCGGACGACAGCGCGATGCCGCGCACGCCCATCGAGGTGCGGCCGCTGAACACGCGCACATCCGGCACCGGGAAGCGGATGCACTGGCCGCCGGCGGCGGTCAGCAGCACGTCGTCGCGCTCGGTGCAGATCTGGACGTCGACGATCGCCTCGCCCTCGTCGAGCTTCATCGCGATGATGCCGGAGCGGCGGACGTCGACGAAGTCGGACAGCTTGTTGCGGCGGACGTTGCCACCGGTGGTGGCGAACATCACGTCGAGCTCGCTCCACGACGCTTCGTCCTCCGGCAGCGGCATGATCGTGGTGATGCGCTCGCCCTGCTCCAGCGGCAGGATGTTGATCAGCGCCTTGCCGCGGCCGTTCGGCGGCGCCAGCGGCAACCGCCAGACCTTTTCCTTGTAGACTTGGCCGCGCGACGAGAAGAACAGCACCGGCGTGTGCGTCGAGGCAACGAACAGCCGCGAGACGAAATCCTCCTCGCGGGTCGCCATGCCGGAGCGGCCCTTGCCGCCGCGGCGCTGCGCCCGATAGGTCGACAGCGGCACCCGCTTGACGTAGCCGGCGTGCGACACGGTCACCACCATGTCCTCGCGCTGGATCAGGTCTTCGTCTTCGACCTCGCCTTCCTGCTCGACGATTTCGGTCCGGCGCGGCGTTGCGAACTCGGCCTTGACCTCGCCGAGCTCGGTCTTGACGATGGTCTGCACCCGCGCCCGCGAGCGCAGGATTTCCAGATAGTCGGCGATTTCGACCGCGAGCTTGTCGAGCTCTTCGGAAATCTCTTCGCGTCCCAGCGCGGTGAGGCGCTGCAGCCGCAGATCGAGGATCGCTTTGGCCTGTTCGAACGACAGCCTGGCGGTGCCGTCCTCGTTGAGCTTGTGGCGCGGATCGTCGATCAGCGTAATCATCGCCGCGACATCCGCCGCCGGCCAGTCGCGCGACATCAGGGTCTCGCGCGCCGTGTTCGGATCAGGCGAATTACGGATCACGCGGATGATCTCGTCGATATTCGCAACCGCAATCGCGAGGCCGACCAAGATGTGGGCGCGATCGCGCGCCTTGTTCAGCAGGAATTTGGTGCGGCGGGTGACGACCTGTTCGCGGAACGCGACGAAGACCGTCAGCAGATCCTTCAGGTTCATCAGCTGCGGACGGCCGCCTTCCAGCGCGACCATGTTGGCGCCGAAATTGGTCTGCAGCGGCGTGAATTTGTAGAGCTGATTGAGCACGACTTCCGGCACCGCGTCGCGGCGCAGCTCGATCACCACGCGGAAACCGTCGCGGTCGGATTCGTCGCGCAGATCGCCGATGCCTTCGATCTTCTTCTCGCGCACCAGCTCGGCGATGCGCTCGACCATCGTGGCCTTGTTCACCTGATACGGAATCTCGGTGACGATGATCGCTTCACGGTCCTTGCGGACGGTCTCGATCTCGACCTTGCCACGCATCACGATCGAGCCACGGCCGGTCTGATAGGCAGCGCGGATGCCGGCGCGACCGAGAATGATGCCGCCGGTCGGGAAGTCCGGGCCCGGCACGATCTTGTTGAGATCGTCGATCGACAGCGCCGGATCATCGATCAGCGCGATACAGGCGTCGATCACCTCGCCGAGATTGTGCGGCGGGATGTTGGTCGCCATGCCGACCGCGATGCCGCCGGCGCCGTTCACCAACAGGTTCGGGAACTTGGCAGGAAGAACCTGCGGCTCCCGTTCCGAATTGTCGTAGTTCGGCTGGAAGTCGACGGTGTCCTTGTCGATATCGTCGAGCAGCGTCTGCGCGATCTTGGTCAGGCGGGATTCGGTGTACCGCATCGCCGCCGGCATATCGCCGTCGACCGAACCGAAATTGCCCTGACCGTCGATCAGCGGAACGCGCATCGAGAAGTTTTGCGCCATACGGACCAGCGCGTCGTACACCGACTGGTCGCCGTGCGGGTGATACTTACCGATGACGTCGCCGACGGTGCGCGCCGACTTGCGATACGGCTTGTTCCACTCGAAGCCGTTCTCGTACATGCCGTAGAGGATACGGCGATGCACCGGCTTCAACCCGTCGCGCGCATCCGGCAGCGCTCGCGCCACGATCACGCTCATCGCGTAATCGAGATAGCTGCGCTTCATCTCGTCGAGAATGGATACGGGGCGAATATCCGAGGGCGCCAGCGGCTCCCCGGGCTTCTCGTCGTCTTTGTCGGACAAGGGTGAATTCCGGTCAGAATCTGATCGGATTCGTATAGCGTATCGGGGTGTTGTGAACCACCCTTTCAGGCGCCGTTTTTGAAGGTTTTTCCGCTCGTTTTTCCAAAGACTTACGGGGCGTTTTCGACGACCGCGAAAAGCCTTCGCGAAAGGTGCCGAAATTGCCGCGATCGGCGCTTCCGCAAAGCGCCGATTCGCGCCCTCAATCCGGCCGCGGCACCGCGCCGAAACGGTCGACCACGACGTCGCGCTTGTTGTCCTCGACCCGCACCGTCATGGCGTAGCGCCCGTCGACCAGATCCTTCGCCAGCACCTCGGTATTGCGATGGAGCCAGCTCACGCCGGCCCCGTCCGCCGCATCGATCGACAGATCGAGCACGGTGCGGGTGGCGGCCAGACGCTGCTCGATCGCCAGCAGAAGGTCATCGACACCCTCGCCGCTCACCGCAGACACCAGAAGGCACGGATGATCCTCGGGCCGGCGCGCCGCGATGTTCTTCAGCTCGTCGCGCTGCTCGGGCTCGAAGCGGTCGATCTTATTCCAGACTTCGACAATCCGGCCGCTGGCTGCATCGACGCCGAGCTGGCGCAGCACGTTGTCGACGTCGTGCTGCTGCGCTTCGGCATCCTCGTGGCTGATGTCGCGGACGTGCAGGATCAGATCGGCTTCCAGCACCTCTTCCAGCGTCGCGCGGAATGCGGCGACGAGCTGGGTCGGCAGATTGGAGATGAAGCCGACGGTGTCGGACAGCATCGCCTTGCCGCCGTGCGGCAGCTGGATCGCGCGCAGCGTCGGGTCGAGCGTTGCGAACAGCATGTCGGCCGCCTGCACGTCGGCACGCGTCAGACGGTTGAACAGCGTCGACTTGCCGGCGTTGGTGTAGCCGACCAGCGCGACCACGCGATACGGCACGCGCTGCCGGCCGGCGCGATGCAGCCGCCGCGTCGCCTGCACCTTCTTCAGCTCGGATTCGAGCTTCGTGATCCGCTCGCCGATCAGCCGGCGGTCGGCCTCGATCTGGGTCTCGCCAGGCCCCCCCATGAAGCCGAAGCCGCCGCGCTGGCGCTCGAGGTGGGTCCACGAGCGCACCAGGCGCGAGCGTTGATAGTTGAGATGCGCCAGCTCAACCTGGAGCGTGCCTTCGCGGGTCTTGGCGCGGCGCCCAAAGATTTCCAGGATCAGGCCGGTGCGATCGAGCACCTTGGCGTTCCAGGCCTTCTCCAGGTTGCGCTGCTGGATCGGCGACAGCGCGCAATCCATCACCACGAGGTCGGCCTCGTGCGCGGCAATCAGCCCGACGATCTCTTCGACCTTGCCCTTGCCGAGATAGGTCGCGGGACGAATCTGGCTGATCGGCGTGAGCACCGCCTCGACGACGTCGAGGTCGATGGCGCGCGCAAGACCCGCAGCTTCATCGAGCCGCGCGTCGTTGTCGCGGACGGCCGTATCGGCCGCGTCAGGATCGCCCCGGCGCGCGCGCAAATACGGACCGACAACGATGACTCGTCCGGTCTCTCCGCCTTGCCCCGATCGCGGACGATCGGCGCCCCCGTCAATGCTGCGAGGTTCCAATCAGGCCCGCCTCAAGCTGGCGAGTCCTCGCCGCTTTCGAACAGCTGGATCGGCGCCCCCGGCATGATCGTCGAGATCGCGTGTTTGTAGACGAGCTGCGAATGACCGTCGCGCCGCAACAAAAGGCAAAAATTATCGAACCAGGTGACAATACCCTGCAACTTCACCCCGTTGACCAGAAAGATCGTCAGGGGAGTCTTTGTCTTGCGTACGTGGTTGAGGAAAGTGTCTTGAAGGTTTTGTGCGCGGTCTGCCGCCATTTTTTATCCCGCAATTGGTTTTGTCTTTTCTTGCCGGTGCGCGTCTCTCTATCGGAGCTCCACCCCGGTTGCCGACTCCTCCGAGATCCCCCTCCGGAAGCCGACATCCGATTAGAGGGTAGGCATGGCTTTTAAGCAAGCAACTAAAACCCCGAGTGGATGCTCCCCGCGCCGCAAAGCTTAAGAAAACACCGCAAATCGGTGAAACTGCTCTCTTAGACGTTTGGCCAATGCGCCCGGCTTGCCGTCGCCAATCGGCTGCCCGTCGATCGCCACCACTGGCATCACGATCTGGCTGGACGCGGTGACGAACGCCTCGGCGGCACCAGCCGCCTCGGCCGGCGTGAACGGCCGCTCCTCGAACCGAACCTGCAACGCTTCGAACGCATCCATCAGAACCGCACGAGTGACGCCGGGGAGAATGCCGGCCTCGGCCGAGCGGGTCACCACCCGGCCCTCTTTGGTGACGATCCAGGCGTTGCTGGAGGAGCCTTCGGTGACATAGCCGTCGCGGTCAACGTACCACGCCTCATAGGCACCGGCCTCGCGCGCCGCCTGCTTGGCCAGCACATTTGGTAGCAGCGCCGTCGACTTGATATCGACCCGCGGCCAGCGGTTCTCCGGCAGCGTGATCACCTTGATGCCGTGGGCGGCATTGGCCTGCCCCTTGGCCGGATCGAGGCTGCGCGCCGTCACCACCACGGCGGGCTTCACCGACGCGGCAGGAAAGCCGTGATCGCGCCGCGCCACGCCGCGCGTAACTTGCAGGTAGACGATGCCGTAATTCACCCGGTTGCGCCGCACCACTTCGTGCATCACGACCGACAAGGCCGAAAGAGGCATCGGCTCCTTGATCCGCAATTCGCCGAGCGAGCGCTGCAGCCGCGCCAGGTGCCGCGGCATGTCGACCAGCTTGCCGCTGCGCACTTCGCAGACCTCATAGACGCCGTCGGCGAACTGATAGCCGCGATCTTCGATGTTCACGCTCGCATCGCGCATGTCGAGATAACGGCCGTTGACATAGGCGATGCGCGACATCGATTGAATCCAGGTCTGAGATATGAATGGAAGGACGACTTAGCCGACGCCGAGCGCCTTGAGCTTGCGGTGCAACGCCGAGCGCTCCATGCCGACGAATTCGGCGGTGCGCGAGATGTTGCCGGAGAACCGGCTGATCTGCGCGATCAGATAGTCGCGCTCGAACGCCTCGCGGGCCTCGCGCAGCGGCAGGCCCATGATGTGCTCGCCGTTATTGCCGGTCGGCATCGTCGGCACCATCGAGCCGACATCCTGCGGCAGCATGTCAGCGGTGATCACCGCATCCGGTCCGCCGCCGGCCAGGATCATCAATCGCTCGACGTTGTTGCGAAGCTGGCGGACATTGCCGGGCCAGACATGCGATTGCAGCACTGCCATCGCGTCCTGGCCGATCTGCCGGCGCGGCAGGCCGGTCGCCGCCGAGATCTGCTCCATGAAGTACTCGATCAGTTCCGGAATGTCGTCGCGGCGCTCGGACAGCGGCGGGACGCGGATCGGCACCACAGACAGCCGGTGATACAGATCTTCGCGGAAACGGCCGGCAGCGATTTCCTCTTCGAGGTTACGCGCCGTCGACGAGATGATGCGGACGTCGACATTGACCTTGGTGGTGCCGCCGCAGCGCTGGAAGGTCTGCTCGACCAAGACACGCAGAATCTTGTTCTGGGTCTCGCGCGGCATGTCGGCGATTTCGTCGATGAACAGCGTGCCGCCGTGCGCTTCTTCGAGCGCGCCGGCCTTGCGCGAATGCTCGCCGTTGGCTTCGACGCCGAACAGCTCGATTTCCATCTTCTCCGGGGTGATCGCCGCAGCATTGATCACCACGAACGGCCCCTCGGCGCGCGACGACGAATTGTGCAGCGTCCGCGCCGCCAGCTCCTTGCCGGCGCCGGACGGGCCGACGATCAGAATCCGGCTGTTGGCCTTGGCAGCGCGCTCGATGGTCTGGCGCAGCTGATTGATGCAGGCAGAGCGGCCCACCAGCGTCGAGGCCGACGGCGCGAGCTGCTTTAGCTCCCGCACCTCGCGCTTCAGCCGCGAAGTTTCGAGCGCCCGGGTCGCCACCAGAATCAGCCGGTCGGATTTGAACGGCTTTTCGATAAAGTCGTAAGCGCCGCGCTTGATCGCCGCGACCGCGGTTTCGATGTTGCCATGGCCGGAGATCATCACCACCGGAACGTCGGTGTGATCTTTCTTGATCTGCTCCAGCAATTGCAGACCGTCGAGCTTGCTGCCCTGCAGCCAGATATCGAGGAAGATTAGGTTGGGCCGCCGATTGGCGATTTCGGCCAGCGCCGAATCGCTGTCGCGCGCGGTGCGCGTGGAGAAACCTTCGTCCTCGAGAATACCGGCAACGAGATCGCGGATGTCCGCTTCATCGTCGACGATCAGAATATCATTCGCCATGGTCGCGCCTGTCGCTTTAGCTGCCGCTGGCAGCCGCTATCCTTGGTTCGTTCTCGGCCTGCTGTTTTGGTTCACCCGATCCGGGAGGTGATGCCGGCTGACCGGACATCGCGAATCGGAGGCGCATCCATGCACCGCGCTGGCCTGGACGAACGTGGGATGCGTCGTTGAGTTCAATGCCGCCGCCGTGGTCGACCAGCACGCGTCCGACGATCGCAAGACCGAGGCCGGTGCCCTTCTCACGGGTGGTGACGTAGGGTTCGAGCAGCCGCGAACGGCTTTCTTTGGGCAGACCGATGCCGTTGTCGATCACGTCGATCACGACGAAGTCGCCGTCGCGTGCCGCCACCACTTCGATCTTGCCCTTGCCGAGTTCTTCCTCGGGCACGGCCTCGATCGCCTCGGTGGCGTTTTTGATGATGTTGGTGAGCGCCTGCGAGATCAGGCGGCGGTCGAACCGCGCGTGCAGCGGCTCGTCCTTGATCTCCGTTTCGATATCGACGTCGGGATGCCCGACGCGCATCAGGAACACCACCTGACGCACGGTGTCGCCGACATCCTCGCCTTCGATCACCGGCTTCGGCATCCGGGCAAACCGCGAAAATTCGTCGACCATGCGCCGGATGTCGTCGACCTGACGGACGATAGTGTCGGTGCACTGCTCGAAGATGCTCTTGTCCTCGACGATCACCTTGCCGAACTTGCGCTTGATCCGCTCCGCAGAGAGCTGGATCGGCGTCAGCGGATTCTTGATCTCGTGCGCGATGCGGCGCGCGACATCGCCCCAGGCCGAGGTGCGCTGCGCCGACACCAGCTCGGTGATGTCGTCGAGCGTGATGATATAGCTGTCGCTGGTATGGCCGGTCTGTTCGGCGGTGACGCGGACGTTGAGGATGCGTTCGCGACCGTCGCGGATGATGGTGATCTGGCCCTGCACCAGGCGCTGCGATCCCTCGCGCGCATTGGCCATGATCTCGTCGAGCTCGGGGATGATCTCGGACAGCGGATGGCCGAGCGCTTCGGCCTCGGCGTGACCGATCAGCTTCTCCGCCGAGCGGTTGAGGATGCCGATCGACAGCGAGCCGTCGACGCCGATGATGCCGGCGCTGGCTGACGACAGCACCGCCTCGATGAAGCGGCGCCGACTGTCGATCAGTTCGCTGGCGCTGACCAGCTCGTCGCGCTGGGTGCGCAGCTCCTGGGTCATCTTGTTGAAGGTCATGCCGAGCTGCGACAGGTCGCCCTCGGATTTTGACACCGGCACCTGGACGTGCAGGTCGCCGGTCGAAACCAGATGCGCTGCGCCCATCAGGCGGCGGATCGGCGCCACCAGCCAGTTGGCGAAGTTCAGGCCGATCAGCACTGCCGACATCAGCACGGTGAGCGCGATCACCGTGAACATCAGCGCGAACGCGACCTGGACGCCAAGCCGCCGCGCTTCGAGCTCGGAATATTCGGCGACGCTCGCCTGGGTCTGGCGCAACTGCGCCACGACGTGCGGATCGAGGAAGCGCGCGACGTACAGGAAGGTGTCTTCGAAGCCCTTCAGCCTGATTACCGCGGCGACGTAATTGGCCTCGATGAACACCGCGATCTGCGGTTCGGTGTCGTCGACGTTCTTCAGAAACTCCGGCGCCGGCACGTCGAAGTCGCGGCGGATGCCGTTCTGCGCCGCCTCCAGGATGTTGCGATCCTTGTCGATCAGCATCGCGCCCGGCAGGTTGCGGGTCGCGGCGTCGTTGGTCAGGAATTCGCGGAAGGATTTGCGGTCGAGGTCGAACAGCGCCCGGGCGTGCGAGATGTCGTTGGCCATGCCGAGGATGTCGCCGCGGATCAACTGGCCGTGCTCGTGCAGATAGGCATTGGCGACGATCAGCGAGTTCTGGATCACGGCCCGGGTCGGGCCGGAGAACAGCCGGTCGAGGCCGCGGTCGAGCGTGACGTTGGCGACGATCGAGACCAGCACCGCCGGCAGCACCGCGATCACCGAAAACAGGCTGACGATCTGGATATGCAGCCGCGACGCCGCTCGCCCCCGCCGGCGGGCCTGGACCACCTTCCAGACCTCGCGGGCGATGATGCCAAGCAGCAGCAGGATGGTGACGGCGTTGATCAGCAGGAAGCTGACGACGACTTCCCGGGTCGGCGCGATCGGCGTCAGGCCGGTCAGGACGATGAAGGTTAAGAACGCCGAGAACAGCGCGATGCCGACCGCCATCGGGGCCAGCAGCTTGCGCCAGGTGCGCAGCCGCGGCTCGGCAATCGAGGGGTCGTCAACGGGTTGGGCCGACGTCTCTGCGCTGGTCATTCCGGCAATAATCATTGAATGCGTTCGGCCGCCGAATTGGGCAGACCATGTGATGCATTCCTACAACAATGTTGCTCAATTGCGACAATATCGCGGCGCCTCGCCCGAGCCACCTCGGGCGAGTACGCGGTCCACAGCCGAAAAGCTTGCCCCGGCGTCTCAGCCGCCGGTGCGGTAGACCTGAATGTCGAGGTCGCGGATCTTCTTCCGCAGGGTGTTGCGGTTGAGCCCCAGCAGGTCGGCGGCCCGAATCTGGTTGCCGCGAGTCGCCGCCAGCGCGGCGGTGAGCAGCGGCACTTCGATCTCGCGCAGCACCCGGTGGTAGAGGCCGGGCGGCGGCACACCATTCGGGAAGCCCGAGAAGTGTGACGACAGATACATCTCGACCGCGCCGCCGAGGTTGTCGACGGTGTGCGGAGCGTTGCCGCCCGCGACGACCGGCGGCGGCGCCAATTCGCCGTCGATCACCGAGGCGGTGATCACCTCCTGCGGGTACAGCGCCGCCAGTCGGCGCGCGAGATTTTCCAGCTCGCGGACGTTGCCCGGCCAGCGATGCTGCTTCATCCGCTCAAGCGCCGCGGCGTCGAGCTTCTTGGCCGGCAGGCCATCCTTCTCGGCCAGCGCGAAGAAGTGCCGGACGAGATCCGGCAGGTCCTCGATGTGCTCGCGCAGCGGCGGCAGCCGCAGCGGCACGACGTTGAGGCGGAAGAACAGGTCTTCGCGGAACAGGCCCTGCTGGATCAAGACGCGGAGGTCCTTGTTGGACGCAGCGACGATCCGGACGTCGGTCTTGATCGGAGTGCGGCCGCCGACCGTGGTGTACTCACCCTGCTGCAGCACGCGCAGCAACCGGGTCTGCGCCTCCATCGGCATGTCGCCGATTTCGTCGAGAAACAGCGTGCCGCCTTCGGCCTGCTCGAACCGGCCCGAGGCTCGGGTGTTGGCGCCGGTGAAGGCGCCGCGTTCGTGGCCGAACAATTCCGATTCGATCAGGTCGCGCGGGATCGCCGCCATGTTGACGGCCACGAACGGACCGTTGCGGCGCTTGCCGTAGTCGTGCAGCGCCCGCGACACCAGCTCCTTGCCGGTGCCGGACTCGCCGGTGATCATCACCGTGAGGTCGGTCTGCATCAGCCGCGCCAGCACGCGATAGATTTCCTGCATCGCCGGCGAACGGCCGACCAGCGGGATCGAGTCGAATTCGCCTTCATCGTTGGCGCTGCTGATCCGCTCCTTCGGCTCGGCGAGCGCGCGGCCGACGATCGCGATCAGCTCCTTCAGATCGAACGGCTTCGGCAGATATTCGTAGGCGCCCTTCTCCGATGCGCGGATCGCCGTCATGAAGGTGTTCTGCGCGCTCATCACGATGACCGGCAGGTTCGGGCGCAGCTTCTTGATCCGCGGCAGCAGATCGAATGCGTTCTCGTCCGGCATCACCACGTCGGTGATCACCAGATCACCCTCGCCCTGGCTCACCCAACGCCACAGCGTCGCCGCGTTGCCGGTCAGCCGCACTTCGTAGCCGGCGCGCGATAGCGCTTGGTTGAGTACCGTGCGGATGGCGGTGTCGTCGTCCGCGACGAGAATACTACCTGCGGGCATTGGGAGTCCTCATCTTGCAGTCTGTGAGGCATCGGACGACGCCGGCGCGTCCTCGCCGTTCGGGGATTGAAGGGCCTTAGCGGTGTTGAACATCGGCATCAGCACCCGGAAGGTGGTTTTGCGCGGCTGCGATTCACACTCGATGATGCCGCCGTGATCGCCGACGATCTTCGCTACCAATGCAAGACCGAGGCCGGAGCCGGACGGCTTGGTGGTGACGAACGGATCGAACAGGTTCGGCAGCAGATCTTCGGGAACGCCGGGACCGTTGTCCCGCACGCAGAATTCCAGCGGCAGCGACACCCGCGTCTTCTTGCCCGGCACCGACAGCCGGACGCCGGGGCGGAACGCGGTGGTGAGTTGGATCTCACCATCGGAGCCGAGATCGACCACGGCTTCGGCAGCGTTCTTCACCAGATTGAGGAACACCTGGATCAGTTGATCCTGATTGGCGAGCACCGGCGGCAGCGACGGGTCGTAGTCCTCGATGAACTTGATGTTGCGGGCAAAGCCCGACTGCGCCAGCCGCTTCACGTGATCGAGCACCGAGTGGATGTTCACCGGGCCGCGCGCGACCGGACGGTCGTCGCCGAACACTTCCATGCGGTCGACCAGCGTGACGATGCGGTCGGCTTCGTCGCAGATCAGCCGGGTCAGCATCCGGTCTTCGGCAGACGCCTGCTGCTCCAGCAGTTGCGCCGCGCCGCGGATGCCGGACAGCGGATTCTTGATCTCATGCGCCAGCATGGCGGCGAGCGCGATTACCGAGCGCGCCGCACTGCGATGCGTCAGCTGGCGGTCCATCTTGTCGGCGATGGTGCGCTCCTGCAGCATCACCACAATGTGGCCAGGCCGTTCGTTGAGCGGCGCGACGTGCAGATCGACCTGGCGGTCGGCGCCGATCCGCGGCGTGCCGAGATCGACCTTGTATTCGTTGACCGGCGAATGCCCGACGCGAACCTGTTCGATCAGCGCCAGCAGCGGGCTGCCGAACGGCACCAGGTCGGTCAGCGACTGCCGCCGCAGCAACTGCGTTGAAATCTCAAAGAACGATTCGGCCGCCATGTTGGCGTCGACGATCTTGCCGTCCGGGCCGACCAGCAGCACGGGATTCGGCAGCGCGTTGAGGATCGCATCGCTGTCGGTCGGCTGCGCCCGGCGCGGTTCGACGATGGCGTTCATGCGGCGGCCCTCCAGGCGAAATCATCGTAGGCATCGGCGAGCGCGCTATGCACGCGGGCCGGATTCTCTTCGGTCAGGATCGTGGTGCGCCAGCTCTTCAGAACCGACGGCGGAGCGCCGGCGCTGGCAGCGGCCACCTCGAGCGACCAGCCGAGATGTTTGCGAGCGTGACGCAGCCCGATTTTGACGCCGTACAGCGCCAGAATGTCGTCGTAGAGCGTGCGCAAGTAATCGCGCTGCGCGGCGAGCGGAGGCTCGGCCTCGACCTGACCGGTGCTGAGCTGGCGCCCCACCTGCCCCGGCAACCACGGCCGCCCCTGGGCGCCGCGCCCAATCATCACCGCGTCGGCTCCGGAGCGCTTCAACGCTTCGACCGCGCTGGCGTGGCAGGTAATGTCGCCGTTGACCACCAGCGGAATCGAGATCGCGTCCCGGACGGCGCGGACCGCGTTCCAATCGGCTTCGCCCTTGTAGAACTGCTGCCGGGTACGACCATGAACCGTGACGAGCTGCACCCCGGCGTCCTGCGCACGCCGCGCCAGCTCGGGCGCGTTGCGGGAACGATCGTCCCAGCCGAGCCGCATCTTTAGCGTCACCGGCACCCGAACCGCACCGATCGTGGCTTCGATCAGTGTCAGCGCGTGATCGAGATCGCGCATCAGCGCCGAACCGGACAGGCCGCCGGTGACGTGCCGCGCCGGGCAGCCCATGTTGATGTCGATGATGTCGGCGCCGCCGGCTTCCGCGATCCGGGCGCCCTCGGCCATCCAGCGCGCCTCGCAGCCGGCAAGCTGAACGACATGCGGCCCCTGCCCGACCTTGTCGCAACGCCGGACTGACATCCGGCGGCCGGCGACCAGGTCCTCGCTGGCGGTCATCTCCGACACCACGAGACCCGCGCCCAGCTCGGCGACTTGCCGGCGGAACGGCGCATCGGTAATGCCTGTCATCGGCGCCAAGAACACCGGATCAGGCACCGCAATATTGCCAATCCTCAAAGGCGGCGAACCTGTTACAGTCGGGCGCGTCACTCGTTGCTCATTTGGTAGCCAGCGCAGTTGCAGGCTCGGCTTCGCTCAATGTTTGAGCATTGTAGATCATTGCCTACAGTTTAGCCAATCATATCTGACATGCAAGTGCGTTGCAGCAATTGTCCCCGGCCGGCGGCGGCTGCGGCGATGGAATCATGCTGCTTTCCTGCTCCGGCATGGTAAGGGCTGTGCACCGGCGCGACCAGCGCAGGCCATCCCAATTCCGTATCAATTGATCCGATGCCGAACTCGCCCCGTACTGCTGCCATTATCGTCGCCGCCGGTCGCGGCCTGCGCGCCGGCGCGGGCGGTCCCAAGCAATACCGCACCCTCGCCGGACGGCCGGTGATCGCCCGGGCGATGGAGCCGTTCTGCACCCATCCGGACGTGATGGCGGTGCAGCCGGTGACGAATCCCGACGACACCGAGATGTTCAACGCGGCGGTGGCCGGTCTGAATTTCCGCCCTGCGGTCGGCGGCGGCGCCACCCGGCAAGCCTCGGTGCGCGCCGGCCTGGAGGCTTTGGCCGAGCTGAAGCCCGATATCGTGCTGATCCATGACGCCGCGCGCTGCTTCGTCACCCCGGAACTGATCTCCCGCGCCATCACCGCGGCCGGCACGACTGGCGCGGCGCTGCCGGTGGTCCCGGTGACTGACACCATCAAGCAGGTCGACGCCAAGGGCGCGGTCGATGCGACGCCGGACCGTGCGGTGTTGCGGATCGCCCAGACCCCGCAGGCGTTCCGCTTCGACGTGATCCTCGACGCCCACCGGCGCGCGGCCTCTGGCGGCCGGGACGATTTCACCGACGACGCCGCGATCGCCGAATGGGCGGGATTGACGGTGTCGACCTTCGAGGGCGATGCTAACAACATGAAGATGACCACACCGGAAGATTTCGCGCGCGAGGAAAGCCGGCTGATGGCCGCGCTCGGCGATATCCGCACCGGCACCGGCTACGACGTGCATGCGTTCGGCGAAGGCGATCACGTCTGGCTGTGCGGCCTGAAGGTGCCGCACACCCGCGGTTTCCTGGCGCATTCGGACGGCGACGTCGGCCTGCATGCGCTGGTCGACGCGATCCTCGGCGCGCTGGCGGATGGCGACATCGGCTCCCACTTCCCGCCGACCGATCCGCAGTGGAAGGGCGCGGCTTCCGACAAGTTCCTCAAATACGCGATCGACCGCGTCACCGCGCGCGGCGGCCGCGTCGCCAATCTCGAAGTGACGATGATCTGCGAGCGGCCGAAGATCGGCCCGCTGCGCGACGCGATGCGTCAGCGCATCGCCGAGATCACCGGCGTGCCGGTGTCGCGCGTCGCGGTGAAGGCCACCACCAGCGAGAAGCTCGGCTTCACCGGCCGTGAGGAAGGCATCGCGGCGACCGCGTCCGCCACCATCCGGCTGCCCTGGGGCGCCGACGGATTGGCCGGCTGACGATGAGTAGCAACGACGCCCGCGCCCTCGCCCGCTCGTTGCTCGACCTCTGCCGTTCGCGGAAGCTGATGATCGCGACCGCCGAGTCCTGCACCGGCGGTCTGGTCGCCGGCGCGTTGACCGACATCCCCGGCTCGTCCGACGTGATCGACCGCGGTTTCGTCACCTATTCCAACGCCGCCAAGCATGACCTGCTCGGCGTCGAGAACGCCACGCTCACCACCTTCGGCGCCGTCAGCAAGGAAACCGCGATCGCGATGGCGGTCGGCGCGTTGGAGAATGCCGACGTCGATCTCGCGGTCTCGATCACCGGGATCGCCGGCCCCGGCGGCGCAACGCCCGGCAAGCCGGTCGGCCTAGTGCATTTCGCGGTGGCGTCGCGCGACGGCCGGATCTCGCATCGCGAGCAGCGCTTCGGTGCCATCGGCCGCAGCAACGTTCGCCAGCGTTCGGTGGTGGAAGCCTTGCGGATGCTGCTGGAACTCGCCCGGGGCCCGAAGCCGCCGACCAAGGCCAAGCGCGAAGTCGCCACCGGCGTGCACAAACGCGTCGCCCGCTCCCCCCGCCGCGTCGCCGCCAAGCGCCCGCAGCCGAAGCGGCCGGTGAAGCCGAAGAAGACTTAACGGCGGTGCTATTCGTCAGGCCGGCATGAAGTGCACGGCGCGGCCCGATCATCGTCGTCACCCTCCCAGTATTCCAGAGCGCTCGTGATCTTCGGAAGCGCTTTGGGATACTTGGTCGCCCTGACAAGCCGGGCGATGACGCCGGAGTGTTTTGATATTCAAGTATTCAACGTCATTGCGAGCGAAGCGAAGCAAGGCTGATGACGGTGCGAACTAACTACACCCGCGACAGCTTCGGGCCGGTGCCGTAGATCTGGTCGGCACGGGTTTCGAACGCTTCGGCGAAGCGGTGGAACGCGGTGTCGAACATCGCGCCCATCAGGGTGGCGAGCATCCGGCTCTTGAATTCGTAGGCGATGAAGAAGCCGACCTCGCAGGCGCGCTCGGTCTTGGCCGCGAAGGTCCAGCGGTTCTCCAGATTGGAGAACGGGCCTTTCAGATACTCGACCAGTATCTTGAGATTGGCGCGATCGAGGGTGACGCGGCTGGTGAAGGTCTCCTGCACCAGCTTGAACGACACCGTCATGTCGGCGATCACCACCTCGTTGCCGTCCGGCTGCTGGATGCGTTCGCGGATCTTCAGCGCCTTGCACAACGGCACAAATTGCGGATAGCGCTCGACATCGGCGACGAGGTCGAACATCTGCTGGGCACTGTGCGGCACTCTGCGCCTGTTGGAAAACTGCGGCATCGTCTCGGACTTCAGGTCTTGGACTGTTAGCGGGCTCGCGCCGCGCGCGCCGCCTTGAGCTTGGCGAAGTCGTCGCCGGCGTGATGCGACGAGCGCGTCATCGGGCTCGCCGACACCATCAGGAAGCCCTTGGCGTAGGCGGTGGTCTGATAGCCGGCGAACTCGTCCGGCGTGACGTAGCGCATCACCGCGTGGTGCTTGCGGGTCGGCTGCAGATACTGGCCGATGGTGAGGAAATCGACCTCCGCCGAGCGGAGATCGTCCATCACCTGCAGCACCTCGTGGCGCTCCTCGCCGAGGCCGACCATGATGCCGGACTTGGTAAAGATGGTCGGATCGAGTTCCTTCACCCGCTGCAGCAGCCGGATCGAATGGAAGTAACGCGCGCCCGGCCGCACCGACAGATAGCGCGACGGCACGGTTTCGAGGTTGTGGTTGAACACGTCCGGCTTGGCGGCGACCACGACTTCCAACGCGTCATCCTTGCGCAGGAAATCCGGCGTCAGGATCTCGATCGTCGTGGTCGGGCAAGCTTCGCGCACCGCGCGGATCGTCGCGGCAAAGTGCGCCGCGCCGCCATCGGCCAGATCGTCACGGTCGACCGAGGTGATGACCAGGTGCTGCAGCCCGAGCTTCCGCGTCGCCTCGGCGACATAGGCCGGCTCGTTGGCGTCAAGCGCGCCCGGCATCCCGGTCTTGACGTTGCAGAACGCGCACGCCCGGGTGCAGGTGTCCCCCATGATCATGAAGGTGGCGTGCTTCTTGTCCCAGCACTCGCCGATGTTCGGGCAGCCGGCCTCCTCGCACACGGTGTGCAGGCCGTTTTCCTTGACGATGCCGCGGGTCTCGCCATAGCCGCGCGTGGTCGGCGCGCGCACCCGGATCCAATCCGGCTTCTTAGGCGACAGCGCGTCGGGCCGCGACGCCTTCTCCGGATGCCGGGGGCGGACGGGATTGGCGGACACCGTATCGACGAGAACGACCATGAGCTGCCTGGGTTTGCGCGAGAACCCTACCTAATCCGGCCGCCCCCGTCCCGCAACCCGGGCTGCTTGCGGGCCGTTATCCCTTGGAATAATGCTCGAATTGTAAGCATAACGCGCATCGCCGGCCGCGCCTTCTGGCGCACAATCCCTGTCCCAGATGACCAAGCCCCGCGTTCCGAAGGCCTCGCCGGACGGAACACATCCCGCCCTCGGCCCGCTGCTGACGCGCCGGTTCTTTGCCCGCAGCGTCCACGAGGTCGCGCCCGAGCTGATCGGAGCAACGCTGCTGTTCGGCCGCGCCGGCGGCGTGATCGTCGAGGTCGAAGCCTATCACCACACCGACCCGGCGGCGCATTCCTACGGCGGGCCGACACCGCGCAACCAGGTGATGTTCGGCCCGCCGGGCGTCGCCTACGTGTATCGCTCCTACGGCATCCATTGGTGCGTGAATGTCGTCTGCGAGCCCGAAGGCTCCGCCAGCGCGGTGCTGATCCGCGCGCTGGAGCCGACCCACGGCCTTGCGGCGATGCGCAAGCGCCGCGGCCTCGACGAGCCGCGCAGCCTGTGCTCCGGCCCCGGCAAGCTGGCGCAGGCCCTCGACATCACCATCGCGCACAACGGCCTACCGCTCGATGCCGCCCCGTTCGCGATCCATCGCCGGATCACCATGCCGGAGATCGTCACGGGACCGCGCATCGGCATCACCAAAGCTGCGGACTATCCGTGGCGCTATGGGCTGAAGGGTTCGCGATTTTTGAGCAAGCCATTCCCGCGATCAATTTGATCGAAGCTGGCCTCATCAAAACCGGTCATCGCCCGGCTTGTCCGGGCGACCCAGTATTGCAGAGCGCTGCGGCTAAGTAACGGGCGCTCTGGGATACTGGGCCCTCCGCTTTCGCGGAGGGACGTTTGTTTGCGGCGCAGCGCTGCGGCCTCAGCTTGCCGCCGCCCTCGCCTTCCGCAGATGGTCCGGGTACCACACCGTGAAGATCGCGGTGCCGATCAGCACCGCGTAGGAGATCAGCTCGTAGGCGAGTTCGGGCAGCGCGACCTGCTCCATCTTGCCGAATGCCAGCGCCGCGTTGATGGTGAAAGCCGTCGCCCAGATCCCGGTCATCAGCACGTTGATGCGGATGAATTTCGGATCATTCCAGACCGCCGGATCGACATGCTCCTTGGCGTAGTCGAGCGTGAACGGCTTGCCGAGCAGAATGGTCAGCCAGGCCCCGGCCGCCAACGCGCCGTTGGCGAGCACGCCGAGATGGCGCAGCGTCCAGGTGTCGTTGAACCCCATCACCGCGACGGTCGCGGCGCCGAAAAACACCACGCCGACCCACAGAATGATACCGCGATGGAGCTTCAGCACGCCCATCACGACCGTCAGCGCCAGTGCGACGCAGAGGCCGATCTCGACCCGGAGCAGCGTGTCACGGGCGATGATCAGAAACGACAGCCACGGCGCAAACGAGATCAGCAGCTTGAGAAAAGCGAGCATCGGCACAGCCCCGTTGATGCCCGATCCTACGCGATCGCCGCGGTGTCATACTTTGGCGCCGATCAACGCCGCAGCGACGGACAGCCGGTGCAAGGAAAGCGCTCAGCCGAGCGTGTGGCACACCGCTTCGAGCCGGTTGCCGTCCGGGTCGGCGATGAAGGCCGCGTAGTAACCAGGATGATAATCGCGCAGTCCCGGCGCGCCCTGATCGGCGCCGCCGTGCGCGAGCCCGGCTTTCCAGAATGCGTCGACCACGGCGCGGCTTTTCGCCTTGAAGCACCAGTGCCGGCCATAGGCCGGCTCCGGCCTGTCGCCCTTACGGATCGACAGATAGACGCGGTCCGGATGGTCAGGCCGCGCCCGCTCGCCATAGCCCAGCCAATCGCCGCGGGCGCCGACCTTGACGATGCCGAGCGCCGCCATGATCGCGTCGTAGAACGGCTCGGCCACCGCCATGTCGGACACGGTGATCGAGACGTGGTCGAGCAAAGGTCAGCTCGCGTTCTTCAGCCGAAGCAGCGCTTCGAGGATCTTGACCTTGCGCGCGACCGCGGCCTCGCGCTTTTCGCGTTCTTCCTCGACGACTTCTTCAGCAGCATTGGCGACGAACTTCTCGTTCGCCAGTTTGGCCTCGGCGCGCTTGATGTCGGCTTCGGCCTTGCCGAGTTCCTTCTCGAGCCGGACCTGCTCGGCGGCGAAATCGACCACGCCCTTGAGCGGCAGCGCCGCCACTTCGCCGCGCACCAGGAGCTGCACCGCCCCCTGCGGGGCGGCGTCCGCAAACGAGATGTCGCCGACGCGCGCCAGCCGCTTGATCACGTCGCTCCAGCGGCTCGCCCGCGCATTGGTGTCGGCGGAAGCGCCTGCCAGCACCAGCGGCGTCAGGGTCGACGGCACGATGTTCATCTCGGCGCGCACCGAGCGGATCGCGGTGACGAGATCGACCACCCAGCCGATCTCGGCTTCGGCCGCATCGTCGGTGAAGTCCGGCTCCTGCGGCTCCGGAATTGCCAGCATCGCCGGCCCGGCCATCGGATCGGTCGCGGCAGAGGCCGCCAGCACCGACACTTCCTCGTCCGAGATCCCCGCCTTGCGCGACCACGGCGCCAGCACCAGCAGTCCGTCGCGCGGCGCGGTCACCGCCCACAGCTCTTCGGTGATGAACGGCATGAACGGATGCAGGATCTTGAGGATCTCGTCGCGCGCCCACGCCACCATCGCCCGGGTCTCGGTCTTGGCAGTGCCCTCCTCGCCCATCAGCACCGGCTTGGCGAGTTCGAGATACCAGTCGCAATATACGTTCCAGACGAAGCGATACGCGGCTTCGGCGGCGTCGTTGAAGCGATAGGATTCGATCGCCTCGGTGACCTCGCGCACCGCGCGGACGGTCTCGTGCGCGATCCAGCGGTTCAGCGTTTCCTTGGCCGCCGTGTAGTCGAAGCCGGCGGGCGCGACGCAGCCGTTCATCTCGGCGAAGCGGCAGGCGTTCCAAAGCTTGGTGGCGAAGTTGCGATAGCCTTCGACGCGTGAGGTCGCGAGCTTGATGTCGCGGCCCTGCGCCGCCATCGCCGCCAGCGTGAAGCGCAGCGCATCGGCGCCGTATTCGTCGATCAGGTTGAGCGGATCGATGACGTTGCCCTTCGACTTCGACATCTTGGCGCCCTTCTCGTCGCGGACGAGGGCGTGGATGTAGACGGTCGGGAACGGCACATCGTCCATGAAGTGCAGGCCCATCATCATCATCCGGGCGACCCAGAAGAAGATGATGTCGAAGCCGGTGACCAGCACGTTGGTCGGATAGTAGCGGTCGAGTTCGGGCGTCTCGTCCGGCCAGCCGAGCGTCGAGAACGGCCACAGTGCCGACGAGAACCAGGTATCGAGCACGTCCTCGTCGCGGGTGATGAAGCCCTCGCGCTTGGCGGGATCTTCCGCCATGTCGTGGGCCTGCGCGGGCGTGATCACTTCCTGCTCGACGTAGTAGCCGAGCGCATTGCCGACCGCCTCTTCCTCGGTTTCGGCGACGAACACCTTGCCGTCCGGCCCATACCACGCCGGGATCTGGTGGCCCCACCACAGCTGGCGCGAGATGCACCACGGCTGGATGTTCTCCATCCACTCGAAGTAGGTCTTCTCCCAGTTCTTCGGCACGAAGGTGGTCTCACCCGAGCGCACCGCGGCGATCGCCGGCTGCGCCAGCGTCTTGGCGTCGACGTACCACTGATCGGTGAGGAACGGTTCGATCACCACGCCGGAGCGGTCGCCGTGCGGCACCATGTGGACGTTGGGCTCGATCTTCTCCAGGAAGCCGAAATCATCGAGCCGCGCCACGATCATCTTGCGGGCCACGAAGCGGTCGGTGCCGTTGATCTCCTCGGCGAATTCGCGCGCGCCTTCCGGCAGGCCTTCGAGATAGGCGCTGTTGTCCGCGACCGAGATCTTGCCCTCGATGTCGAGCACATTGATCTGCGGGAGATGATGCCGCTTCCCGACCTCGAAGTCGTTGAAGTCGTGCGCCGGCGTGATCTTCACCGCGCCCGAGCCCTTCTCGGGGTCGGAGTACTCGTCGGCAACGATCGGAATCCGCCGGCCGACCAGCGGCAGGATGACGTGCTTGCCGACCAGATGCGTATAGCGCTCGTCTTCCGGATTCACCGCCACCGCGGTGTCGCCCAGCATGGTTTCGGGACGCGTGGTCGCAACGACGATGAAGGTCGACGGGTCGGCCGGGTCGAAGGTCTTGCCTTCGATCGGATAGCGCAGGTGCCAGAGGTTGCCCTTCACCTCGATCTGCTGGACTTCCAGATCCGAGATCGCGGTCAGCAGCTTCGGGTCCCAATTGACCAGCCGCTTGTCCTTGTAGATCAGGCCCTGGCGGTGCAGCTCGACGAACACCTTGGCGACGGCGCGGGACAGTCCCTCGTCCATGGTGAAGCGCTCGCGCGACCAGTCGCACGACGCGCCGAGCCGCTTGAGCTGGTTGACGATGACGCCGCCGCTCTCGGCCTTCCACTGCCACACCCGCTCCAGGAACTTGGCGCGGCCCATGTCACGGCGGCTCGGCTCCTGGCGCTCCATCAGCTGGCGCTCGACCACCATCTGGGTGGCGATGCCGGCGTGGTCGGTGCCGGGCTGCCACAGCACGTCGCGGCCGCGCATCCGCTCGAACCGGCACAGGATGTCCTGCAGCGTGTTGTTGAGCGCATGGCCCATGTGCAGCGAGCCGGTGACGTTCGGCGGCGGAATCACGATCGAGTACGGGACGGCGTCGCGGCGATCCGGACGGCCGGCCTTGAAGGCCTCCGCGTCTTCCCAGGCGCGCGAAATGCGGGCCTCGATGTCGGCTGGCTGGTAGGTTTTCTCGATCATGGCGCTGCAATCAAAAAAGGCGCGTCGCCGGGCCGCGAACGCGCTCGTTGGACGACGCTAGAAACCTTCCGGCGCGCCGCAAGTCAACAATGGAGGCCGGTCCATTGGATCAGGCGGAGGCAGCGCCTCCGCCAAACGGGCTCAGCGCCCGCGCGAGACCCGCTCGATTTCCTGGCGGACGATCCGCTCGACCAGCGTCGGCAGATTGTCGTCGAGCCAAGCCTTCAGCATCGGCCGCAGCATCTCCTTGACCAGATCCTCGAGGGTCCGGGCATTGTTGCTGAGCACCGTAGTGGCGAGCGAATTGAACGCCGATTCCACCGCCGCGGCGGTGGTCCGCGACAGGATCGGCTGCTGCGGCTCTTCGCTCCAGGCCGCCGCCGCGGGCGGCGGCTCGTAGGCCGGCTCCGGCGCACGCGGCTTGGGCGCGGCCTCGGCGAATTCGATATCGTCCTCGATCGGCGCCTTCTGAACGGGCGGCGGCGGAGGTGGTGGTGGTGGCGGCGCCGGCTCGGGTTCGGGCTCCGGCAGCGCCATCTCGTCGGTCAGTTCGAGCACGTCGCCATCCGGCTGCGGCGGACGAACCTCCTCCTCCGTGGTGTCGGCGTCGAGGCCGGCCAGCAGCGCGTCGATGTCGTCCTGACTGTTGCTCTCGGCCGGAGCCGGCGTTGGCGGAGGCGCCGGCTTCGGCGCAGCGGCGGCGGCGGGTTTGGGCGGCGCGGCTTGCGCCACCGGACTCGGTGCAGACGGAGGTGGGGTCATGGCCGCGGGCTTGCTCGGCGGGGGAGCCGGCTTGGGCGGCTCCGGCTTCGGGGCAACGGCCACCGGCGCAGGAGCCGGGGTCGCGGGCTTGGCTTCGTCATCGGCAATGATGCGACGGATCGACGCCAGAATCTCCTCCATGGAAGGCTCTTGCGCCTTTGCAGGCTGCGTCATCTCCGACTCCACATCATCACGCCCTTCCCGGCGTTGTAACATCAAAGCTCTACGGGAGAGACCGGTTCCGGATCGGCGGCGCCAGGTTTCGCGTTGGAAGCAGGACTTGTCCCCAGCTTCAACTACGGTACGCCCCGAGGTCCGCGCCACGTGTAACAACGTGGAGCGCCGCGAAACACGGGCGCATCTCCGACTCGAATCGTCACGACGACCCGATCAACGGTAGGCAGCCGATTAGTTGTTTGCAAGCAAACGCGCCCGGGCAGAATCCCGGGCGCAGCCGCGGCCGCAATCAGCGGCCGTCGGGAGTCCGCACGCCGCCCCAGCTGTCACGCACCTGCTGGTAGTGCACGCTGGGATCATAGACGTCGGTCTTGAGGCCGAGCACCTGCGGCGACAACCGGCCGACCGCGTTCAGCACCGCATAAGAAGCAACGACGCGGTCATGCTGCGCGGTCACCAGCGCGACGCGGGCATTCACCAGCGCCTGCTGCGCGTTCAACACGTCGAGCGTGGTGCGCTGGCCGGCGCGGGCTTCTTCACGCACGCCGTTGAGCGCGATTTCCGAGGCCTTGACCTGGGACTGCGCCGACGAGACCTGCGCCTTGGCGGCCTGCAGCTGGCCCCACGCCTGCACCACGCTGGCGCGGGTCTGGTCGCGGACCTGTTCGAGGTTGAGGCGCTGCTGCGCCAGCGTTTCCTTCGATTGCCGGATCAGCGCGTATTCACCACCGCCCTGGTAGATCGGGACCGACAGCTGCGCGACGCCCGAAGCGAGGAACTGGCGCGGCGACGAGATCGACGGCTCCCACGACTGCTGCGCGCTGGCCTGCAGCGTCAGCGTCGGGAACAGCGCCCCCTCGTTGATCTTCACGTTCAGATAGCTGACGTCGATGCCGTACATCGCAGCGGTGACGTTCGGATTCTCGACCAGCGCCAGATTGATCGCCTGGGCCAGCGAGGTCGGCAGATAGCGATCGACCGGCGAACCCGGCGCGAGATTGCCCGGCTCGGTGCCGATGATGCGGCGGTAGTTCGACCGCGTCGTGGTCAGCGTCGATTCGGCGGCCAGCTGCTGGGTGTTGCCTGCCGCGAGCTGCGCCTGCGACTGCGCCACGTCGGTGCGGGTCACCTCGCCGACGTTGAAGCGATCGTTGGTCTGCCGCAGCGTCTGCTCGAGCACGCGCACGTTGGAGCGCTGCACTTCGAGCGTGGCCGAGTCGCGCAGGTAGTCCATGTAGATGGTCGCGGCCGACAGCAACACCGACTGCTCCAGCACCCGCAGACCTTCACGCGCCGACGACACCTGGCTCTCGGCCGCACGGGTGCGGTTCGCCGTCTGATTGCCGTTGAACAGCGTCTGCGATGCGGTCACGCCGACCGAACGCGGGACCTGCGTCCCGGACGCCTGAAACTGGTTGCCGGCGACCGACGAAATCACGTCGGTGTACTGATAACCGCCGCTCGCCGTGACGGCGACCTTGGGCCGGTAGCCGGACAGAGCCTGCGGGACCGATTCGTCGGTGGCGCGCACCGAGGCGCGCTGTGCATTGAGTTGAGGATTAGTCTGGTAAGCGCGAACCAGCGCGCCTTCGATGGTATCCGCTCGGGCCGCTGTCTGCGACACGCACGCCAGAACGATGCCGGCAGCCGCGAGGCCGGAAATCCGCTTAAGCCCATCCATTCTGGCAATCCAATCCTGAACTTTTCCCCACACCGGACTTTCCGGTGCCCAACGCCGTGCGCTCGGCCGAACGATGTCCGGTAAGTCCATCCTCACCATAGGACACGGAATTGCCCGAAGAAACCCCCCGGCCGTGGTGCACAACGAAACTTGCGAGCTGGGGCATTCGCGCCACAGGTATGATTCCTCGAAAGAATCCGGCCGCTTGCGTCAGAATTCGAAGGCCGGCGCGCGCTCCAAACCGGGCAGCACGGGAATCGACGCATCGAACAGAATGCGGGCACCGTAGTCGCCGTGCGAGCGAGTCACCACGGTAACGCGCTGCGGCCGACCGTTGGCGAAGGCGCCGACCAGGCGGCCGCCGAGCTTCAGCTGATCGTACAGCGCGGTCGGTTCGACCTCGGTGGCGCCGCACAGCAGGATCGCGTCGAACGGCGAGTCGTGCAGATCGCCCTTCGCCGCCTCAGCGACCCGGACATTGACGTTGGACACACCGAGCGCCGGCAGCGTCGAGCGGATGCGCTGCGCCAGCGATTCGTCGTCGATCGTCGTGGTGACGCGGGTAACCAGCTTCGCCGCCACGGCGGCGATGTACCCGGTCGGGCAGCCCACAACGAGCACGCGGTCGTCGTGCTGCAGCTCGGCAGCCTGCAGCATCCGCGCGGTCATGATCGGATTGAGCATGAAGTGCTTGTGGCCGTCGTGGCCTTCGATCTCGAGATCAAGGTCGAGATAGACCAGCTCGCGCTTTGATTCCGGCACGAATGCCTCGCGCGGCAGCGCCCGCATCGCATCGATGATTCGCCAATCGGTCACGCTGGCAGGCCGAATTTGCCCGTCGACCATGTTTTGCCGCGCGCGCTCGAATTCCAACATCCTCGATCCCCTGCGTGAAACCCGCGCCATCCATGCTGCAACGCCGCTGAAAACGCAACATGTCGCCGCACTCAACAGATTTAGTGCAAAGGGGGCTTCACGCGGCGCAGATCATCCCCTAAATAGCCCTCGCCGTCACGGCGGCTCGCCGCGGCGTTGCGGCGGAAAACGGCCGGTGTGGATCGACCGATTTCTGCTTTCCAACGCCGAACGGCTTTGTTATACGCTGCCCCGCGAAGCGCTGCTTCGCATGTTCCCTGGTAGCTCAGTGGTAGAGCAACCGGCTGTTAACCGGTTGGTCGCTGGTTCGAATCCGGCCCGGGGAGCCATTCTCATTTTCCATCATTGCAGGTCGTGACGCCCACGCTAGCTCGTGGGCTCCCGAGGATGCGCCAGCTCCTCACAGCGGCGCGCCGGCGACCTTTCACGCCGCTGTGACTCCGCCTCCCCCAGTCCCCGGAACGTTCTCGCGCCGACGCACGTTGCGTCGGCATCGGAAACAAAGAGGGAGACCAAAGATGTTGAAGCCGATCACCTTTTCCGCTGCCGTGCTCGCGGGCGCCGTGGCCCTGACCAGCGCCGCCTCGGCTCAGCAGCCGACGCAGATGCGCGGCCAGCTTTACGGCGAGACGTATCGTCATCAGGGTTATCAGGAGCGTGGCTACCAGGAGCGCAATTGGCGCGACAGCAACGCGTTCTGGCCGGGCCAGGTGGCTGCCGGCGTCGTTGGCGGCGCGATCGGCGCGGCGGGGGCCATCGCCACGGCACCGTTCGAGGCCGGCTATCAGGGCAACTACGACATGCGCACTTACGCCGAGCGTAACGGCTTCGTCTGTCTACCGGGCACCACCTTCCGCGGCGAAGATGGACGGATGCATCTCTGCCAGTAAGCAGCCGTTCAGCATAACGGTCGAACCGAGCCGCCTCCTCCCTGGGGGCGGCTTTGTTCTTGACCGCATCCGTTGCGGATCAGCTCACCACGCCCCGCGCGACGAAGGCCGATCGCTAAAATTGTAGCGATCGGCTCAACCGGCCCCACAACAGTTTTCGCCACACTCAGGTTCGGACAGGGGAGCCGAACCATGAGCGAAGCCGAATACGATCTGTTGCTGGAATCGATCAGCGACGCCGTTGCGGAAAGCACGCAGGACAACGTCGTGCGGCCGAACGTGGTGGCGACGATGCGCCGCGCCGCCAACGACAATTCGGTCGAATGGCCGCTGCTGCCGTTCCCGTCCGACTGGTACGCCTCCTGCTGAGCGAGGCGCTGCTGCCGGCCGTTAGCGGCCTTCCTGCGCGACGGTGTCCGCCAGCGAATCCAAATGCCGCTCCGCCAGCTCTTCGATCACCAGATCGGGCTTCTCGCGTTCGATCAACGGCGCGATCTCGCGTGACGGCTTGAAGCCCGACCGGGCGACATAGACCACCTCACCAAAACTGCGCGACAGATACTTCACCAGTGCTCCGGTGAAAGAGTCGCCGATGAACATGATCTTGTATTTGGCTTGCGGACAGAACGTCCGCCCGATCGAAATGTCGTCGCCCACGGGCTGATACGCCGTCGCGGTGAAGGCACAGCGATCGGCCGGCAGCTCCGACAGCCGGGTCGTTTCCCGCCGCGTCAATCCTGCCATGCCGGCGAGATCGCCCGCGTGGTCTGAGGGAATCGCAAACTTCGTCGCATCGAGATCGAGCACCGGCAGATCGGTCAGCGGCAGCGCGGCCATGATGCGGCGATAGCCGAGATACGCGCCCCAATCGGTCCAGTGCGAGTCGTCTTTGAGGTACACCTGCCCGTCGGTCTTGCCCTGCCGCAGCGTGGCCCGCAGATCGAGCACCGGGAGGCGCGCAGCTTCCGCCATCGCGACGACTTGGTCGAGCTGCGACGGCGGATCGCGCCGCGACATGAAACTCGGCATCATCTCCGGATAGATCGTGTGCTTGTCCGGTACGACCACGAATAAATATGGTCGGCCGGCCGCCTGCAGCGGGCGCATCCGCAACGCGAGCGCGGCTTCGGTATTGGCAAGCTGCAGCGTGCTGAACGGATGCTGGTTGCGATACAGCTCGATCGAATTGTCGCCGGCGTAGAACAGCCAGTCGTCCTTGCCGAACACCACTTTGTCCGACGGCGAGCGTCCCAGCATCACCGTGGTGAAGTTCGAGTTCAGCCGGAGCAGCAGCTTTCGCAAGCCGAAATTGTCGTTGAAATAAGCATCGAACCGTTCCGGGAAGCTGTCCCACTGCGCCGCGGTGCGCGGCCATTCCGGGAGCTGCGTCAGTGCCCGCTTCTCGCCGATGCTGATCTCGGCGTGCTTGAAGGTCATCGCGATCAGCGACGCGAACGAAAACGCCGCGACGAGGCCCACCAAGGCGCCGCAGTACAGCCGAACGGTGAAAGGAGTTCGCTGCATCGCTAGAACCGGAAATAGATGAAGGGATTATAGGTGCCGGCCGCGACCTGGCTGCTGGCCAGCAGGCCGATCGTCAACAGCACGATCAGCCGGCCCGTCATCATCAGGGTCCCATCACCGCCAATCTGCAAGGTGCGGACGTCGGGATGCACCCGGCCCTGGTTCTGGTCCCGGCGCAGCCGCCAGTCCGCGGTCAGCGGACTGAACACCGCAGCGCTCGCCAGACTTCCCATCACCAGGCAGATGACGACCAGCGGATCGACATTGCCGAGGAAATCCAGCGACCAGCCGGCGCCGAGCCCGACCATGGCGCGCAAATAGGTGATGGCGTGAGACAGGTCGGTGGCGCGGAAGAACACCCAGGCCAGCGACACCACGGCCAGCGTATAGAGGTGCCGCACCGGCCGCGGCATCCGCGCCAGCAGCGACGCCAATCCGAGCCGTTCGAAGATCAGGAACAGGCCGTGGATCAGGCCCCAGACCACGAACGTCCAGTTCGCGCCATGCCACAGCCCGCACAGCAGGAACACGGTGGCGAGATTGAAATACACCCGCCACGGCGGCACGCGGTTGCCGCCCAGCGGGATGTAGAGATAGTCGCGCAGCCAGTTCGACAGCGAGATGTGCCAGCGCCGCCAGAATTCCTGCAGCGACTGCGACAGATACGGATAGTTGAAGTTCTCCAGGAAGGTGAAGCCGAACAGCCGCGCCAGCCCGATCGCCATGTCCGAATAGGCCGAGAAGTCGAGATAGATCTGCAAGGTGTAGCAGAGCAGCCCGAGCCAGGCCGCGCCCGGGCTGAGGTCGGCTGCCGGCAGCGCAAAGATCCGGTCGGCGACTTCTCCGAGCGGATTGGCCAGCAGCATCTTCTTGCCGAAGCCGGCCAAAAACCGCTCGATGCCGGAGGCCGCCAGTTCGAGCGTCACCGGCCGGCGCCGAAGCTGATCGGAGATGTCGTGATAGCGGATGATCGGGCCGGCAATCAGTTGCGGAAAGAACGCAATGTACAGCGCGAAGTCGACCGGCCGGCGCTGCGCGCGGGCAACGCCGCGATAGACGTCGATCACATAAGACAGCGCGTGGAAGGTGAAGAACGAAATCCCCAGCGGCAGATGCGGCGCCACCACGGTGACTGGCGCGATGCCCACCGTCGCCAGCAGCGCGTTGAGGTTCGCGATCAGGAATTCTGAATACTTGAACACCGCAAGCAGGCCGATGTTCAGCACCACCGCGGCGGCCACCACCAGCTTGCGCCGGCCCGGGTCCGTCAGGGCATCGAGCGCCAGCCCGAGCAGCCAGTTGCCGAAAATCGACCCCAGCATCACCAGCGCGAAGAACCGCTCGCCCCAGGCATAGAACACCAGGCTGGCGACCAGCAGCACGCTGTTGCGAAGCGGCCGCGGCACGCTCCAGTAGACCAGGAGCAGCAGCGGCATGAACAGGAACAGGAAGACCGGCGAACTGAACAGCATCAGGCCATCGCCCTCGCTTCCCAGCTCCTGCAATTGCGCTCCGGCATCGCCGCCCCGTCGTTTGGTGCGCCTTCTCCTTGCGCGAGCGCCCCCGATTGTTCAAGGCCGCCTCTGTCCCCGGGCTTTTCGTTGGATGGGGCATTCGCGCGTGACCTGATTCCGCGCGCAACAGCGCGTGACTCGACGCGGTTCCGGTCGAGTCTCAGGAAGATCGGCTAAGTGCTTGATTGGAAAGTGGAGGCCACGACCAGAATTGAACTGGTGTACACGGTTTTGCAGACCGTTGCGTAACCACTCCGCCACGTGGCCCCACGCGGCGAACTCATATACGGCCGAACGGCGATAGGCAACCTTCGCACAGCACGTTGCAGCGATCGAGATCGTCGCGTCAGGCCGCGGCGCGGGCGCGTGCCCTCACCCGCGCTTCCTGCGGCGCCAGTCGCGCTTCTTCGGCTTTGGGGCCAGATCCGGCCGCTCGGCCTGGACCTGCTTGAACCGCGCCAGCATCCGGTCGAAGGCTGACAGCAAGGCGGTCTCGATCTCGGGGCGATGCTCCAGCCGCGACAGCAGCATGGCGGCGGCTTCCAGCGTCGACAGCCCGTCGCGGCGCGGCTCCTTGCGCAGCCGGCCGTAGCGCGACGGCGCCGCGGGGTCGAGAATCACCCGCTGACATTTCAGCATCCAGGCGTTGCGCCACCACAGCGCCTTGGCCTGGCTCCAGGTGCCGTCGAGCAGCACCACGCCCTCGATCTCGTCGAGGACCATGTCCTGATACGGCTCGGGCTGCCCCTTGGCGTCGACCGCGAGGATCTCCTGTCCCTCGGCCAATTCGGCCGCGCGGGCCGAGCCGAGATACAGCACCGCCCAGCGCGACGGATCATGCACGGTGCGGCCGAGCGCCTTGGACAGGCTCGGCCATGACAGCCCGATCCGCACCACCGCGTTCTTGAAATGCTGCGCGGTCAGCCGCGCGGTGCCGAGTGCGCGGTCCTGTTCCTGCGGATGCTGCAGAATCAGAAGCTGGATGCGGCTGGCGATCGGCTCGACGGTGTCGCAGATGCACAGCGGCAGCGCCTTGCCGCAGCGCTCGCACTCCGGTTCAGGCGCGCCAAGCTCTGCCGCAGGTATCTGGTGTTCGGTCGTCATCTCGTCCCTATTCCGCCGGCACTGCGGCCGGCGCACCGCGGCGCCAGCGCCGCTGCCTCACCCGGTCGATCAACAGATAAATCACCGGCGTCGTATACAGCGTCAGCACCTGCGACACGAACAGCCCGCCGATGATGGTGATGCCGAGCGGCCGGCGCAGCTCGGTGCCGGGGCCGACCGCGACCACCAGCGGAATCGCCGCGAACAGGGCGGCCAGCGTGGTCATCAGGATCGGCCGGAACCGCACGATACAGGCTTCGAAGATGGCGTCGGCGGATGGCAGGCCGCGGTCGCGTTCGGCCTCCAGCGCGAAGTCCACCATCATGATCCCGTTCTTCTTGACGATGCCGATCAACATGATGATGCCGACGAAGGCGATCACCGACAGCTCGGTGCCGGTGACCAGCAGCGCCAGCAGCGCGCCAAGACCCGCCGACGGCAGCGTCGAGATGATCGTCAGCGGATGCGCCAGGCTCTCGTAGAGCACCCCGAGCACGATGTACATCGCGATGAACGCTGCCAGGATCAGCAGCGGCTGCTTGTTCGAAGTCGCGCGGAAATCGCCGGCGTTGCCGTCGAACGAGCCGCGAATCCCCTCCGGCATGTGCAGTTCGTCGACCGCGCGCTGAATGTTGGCGGTCGCCTCCTGCAGCGGCACGTCGGGCAGCGTGTTGAACGACACCGTCGTCGACGGCACGCCCTGGGTATGGGCGACCGCCAGCGCCGCCAGCCCGCGCTCGGCGCGCACCACCGCCGATAGCGGCACCTGATCGCCGCTGGTGCTGTCGACATAGATCCGCTTCAGGTCGCTCGGATCGGTCTGGAAGTTCGGGTCGATTTCCAGCACCACCTGATACTGGTTGCGCTGGGTGTAGATCGTCGCGATCTGACGCTGCGAGAACGCGTTGTTGAGCGCGTTGTCGATGTCCTGAATCCGCACGCCGAGCCGCGATGCCATGGTGCGGTCGATCGACAGCGTCAGCTGCAGGCCGCCGTCGTCGCGATCGCTGGTCACGTCGGTGATGCCGTCGACCGTCTGCATCCGCTTGGCGACGATCGGCGCCCATTTCTGCAACAGGTCGAGATCGGGACTGCTCAGCGTGTACTGATAGTTGGATTCGCTGGAGCGGCCGCCGCCGCGCAGATCCTGGGCGGCGAACATGAACAGCCGGATGCCGGCGACGCGGCTGAGCTGCCGGCGCAGGCGATCGATCACCATCTGGGTGGTGACACCTTCGCGTTCGGCGGTCGGCTTCAGATTGATGAACATCGTGCCGCGATTGGCGCCGCCGGCGCCCGGTCCGCCGCCACCCAGCACCGAGCCGACGCCGCTCACCGCCGGATCGGCCATCACGATGTCGGCGAGCTCCTCCTGCAGAGTCCGCATTGACTGGAACGAGATGTCGGCCGAAGCGCGGGTCGAACCGATGATGAAGCCGGAATCGTCGATCGGGAAATAGCCCTTGGGCACCTTGATATACAGCGTCACCGTGAGCGCGATGGTGGCGATGAACACCACAACGGTCAGCCACGGCACCGACAGCACGCCGCGCAGCGTCCAGGCATAGAAGCCGACGATGCGGTTCAGCGTGCCTTCGACCGCGCGATCGAACCAGGTCTGCTTCGGCGACGCTTCGGCACGGATGTAATGCGCGCAGATCATCGGCGTCACCGTCAGCGACACCACGGTCGAGACCACGATCGCAAACGTCAGCGTCAGCGAGAACTCGCGCAGCAGCCGGCCGATCAGGCCATCCATGAAGATCAGCGGCGCAAACGCGGCAACCAGCGACAGGCTGATCGACAGCACCGTGAAGCCGATCTGCCGGGCGCCCTCCATCGCGGCTGGCAGCGGCGCCATGCCGCGCTCGAGGTTGCGGTACATGTTCTCGATCATCACGATCGCATCGTCGACCACGAAGCCGACCGCGATCGCCAGCGCCATCAGCGACAGATTGTTGATCGAAAACCCGCTGATCCACATCCCGGCGCAGGTCCCGGCCAGCGCCAGCGGCACCGACACGCCGGCGGCGATCGTCGGCGTCAGCCGGCGCAGGAACAGCAGCACCACCGCCATCACCAGCACCGCGGTCGCCAGCAGCGTCCACTGCATGTCATCGACGCTGGCGCGGATCGTCCCGGTGCGGTCCGCCAACACCGAGATGTCGACGCCCGCCGGAATCCACTGCTTCAGCTCGGGCAGCAGCGCTTTGACCCGGTCGACGGTCTCGATGACGTTGGCGTCGCCCTGCTTGGTGATCTGGATGATCACCGCCGGCTGCTTGTTGTACCAGGCGATGGTGCGGGCGTTGCGGGTGGCGTCACTGACGGTGGCGACATCGGACAGTCGCACCGTGCCGTTCGTATCGCTCTTGATGACGATGCTGCGGAATTCCTCCGCGGTGCGCATCTGCGGATTGGTCGACAGCGTTTCGGTCAGCCGCGGCCCGTCGAACGAGCCGACCGGGCCGACCGGATTGGCATTGATGATTGCGGTGCGGACGTCGTCGGTCGAGATGCCGGCGTTGGAGAGCGCGACCGGGTTGAGCGCGATCCGCACCGCGGGCTGGTCGGCGCCGGAGACCGTGACGTCGCCGACGCCCGGTACCTGCGAGATGCGCTGCGCCAACACGGTGTCGGCGACGTCGTAGATCGCGCTCGCCGGCATGGTCTTGGAAGTCAGCGCCAGGATATAGACCGGCGCCGCCGCGGAGTTGAACTTGCGGAACTTGGGCAGCGTCGGCAGGTCGGTCGGCAGGTCGCTGACCGCGGCGTTGATCGCCGCCTGCACGTCGCGCGCGGCACTGTCGACGTTGCGGCCGATCGAGAACTGCAACTGAATGCGGGTATTGCCGAGCGAACTGGTCGAGGTGATCTGATCGAGCCCGGCGATTTCGCCGAGCCGCCGCTCCAGCGGTGCCGCGACGGTCGAGGCCATCACCGACGGCGCCGCCCCAGGCCGCGACGCCTGCACCATGATCATCGGGAAATCGACGTTCGGCAGCGCCGCCACCGGCAGCACCGCATAGGCCACCATGCCGACCAGAAACAACCCGATCGCCAGCAGCGTGGTGCCGACCGGCCTTCGGATGAACGGGTCGGACATTGAGGCCATTATAGCCCCTCCCCGGCACCGGCCAGCGGCGGCGATGGTGTCGCCGGCGGCACCGGCGGCAATGCCCGCTCCAGCTTCCGGTTGATGCGGTCGAGCGCCAGATAGATCACCGGCGTGGTGTACAGCGTCAGTAACTGGCTGAGCAGCAGACCGCCGATGATCGAGATGCCGAGCGGAAACCGCAGCTCAGACCCGGTGCCGCTTTCGACCGCCAGCGGCAGCGCGCCGAACAAGGCCGCCAGCGTCGTCATCATGATCGGCCGGAAACGCAGCCGGCACGCCTGCACGATCGCCTCGTAGGACGACATCCCCTGTCCGCGTTCGGCTTCGAGCGCGAAGTCGATCATCATGATGGCGTTCTTCTTGACGATGCCCATCAGCAAGATGATGCCGATCAGGCCGATCACCGACAGATCCTGGCCGAACAGCATCAACGCCAGGATCGCACCGACGCCGGCCGACGGCAGCGTCGAGAGGATGGTGATCGGGTGGATGTAGCTCTCGTACAGCACGCCGAGCACGATGTAGATCGCCACGATCGCGGCCAGGATCAGCCACGGCTGGCCGGCGAGCGCCTTGGAGAATTCGGCGGCGTCGCCATAGAACACCCCGACGATGCTGCCGGGCATCCCGATCTGCTTCTCGATGGTTTCGATCCGCTTCAACGCCTCGCCGAGCGAGGCATCGGGCGCAAGATTGAAGCTCATGGCGACCGACGGGAACTGCGCCTGGTGCGAGATCGCCAGCGGGGCGATGGTGCGCTTCAACTCGGCGACCGCCGAAATCGGCACCTGGGCGCCAGCATTGCCCGGCACATACAGCTTGGACAGGATCGACGGGTCCTGCTGATAGACCGGCATCGCTTCCAGCACGACGCGGTACTGGTTGGCCTGGCCGTAGATCGTCGAAATCTGCCGCTGCGCGAAGGCGTCGTTCAGCGTGTCGTTGATCGCCTGAACGCTGACGCCGAGCTGGCCGGCGCGCTCGCGGTTGACGTCGAGCGCAGCCCGCAGGCCGCCCTCCTGCGCTTCGGTCGAAACGTCCCGGAACAGCGGATCGCGGCGTAGTTCGGCAAGCAGCCGATTGGCCCATTGCGACAGCAGCGCCGCATCGGTCGCGGTCAGCGTGTACTGATACTGCGAGCGGCTGGCCTGGGTCGAAATCTGCACGTCCTGCACGGCCTGGAAGTACACGGTCATGCCGGGAATGCCGGCGACGCGCTGCTTCAGCCGTTCGATCACCTCGCCGACGTCGGACTTGCGGTCGCCGCGCGGCTTCAGCGTCAGCACCAGCCGGCCGACATTCGGCGTCGGATTGACCGAGCCGGCACCGATCACCGACACCACGCCGACGACGTCCGGATCGGCTTCGATCGCCTGGGCGGTCTCGGTCTGCCGCGCCTTCATCTCGGCGAACGACACCGCCGGTCCCGCTTCCGTCACCGCGGTGATCGAGGCGGTGTCCTGCAGCGGCAGGAAGCCCTTCGGCGCGATCGCATACAGCACCAGCGTCGCCGCGATGGTCAGGAACGTCACCACTAGTGTCGCGCGCTGATGCTTCAACACCCACAGGAGGCTGCGGTGGTAGGCCTCCGCGCCACGGTCGATCCAGGCGGTGATGGTGGCGAGTCCGGGCACCTGGCGCTCGTCGCGGGCGTGCTTGAGCAGCCGCGAACACATCATCGGCGTCAACGTCAGCGACACGATCGCCGAGGTGACGACCGCGATCGTCAGCGTCAGCGCGAATTCGCGGAACATCCGGCCGACCAGGCCGGACATGAACAGCAGCGGGATGAACACCGCGATCAGCGACATCGTCAGCGAGATCACGGTGAAGCCGATCTCGCTGGCGCCCTTCAGGGCCGCCTGCATCGGGCTCTCGCCGTCCTCCATGTGACGGACGATGTTCTCGATCATCACGATGGCGTCGTCGACGACGAAACCGGTGCCGATCGTCAGCGCCATCAGCGACAGATTGTCGAGGCTGAAGCCCATGAAATACATCACGCCGAAGCTGGTGATCAGCGACAGCGGCAGCGCCACGCCGGCAATGATGGTGGCACGCATCGAGCGCAGGAACAGCAGCACCACCAGCGTCACCAGCACCACGCTGAGCAGCAGCGTGAACTGCACGTCGTGCACCGAGGCGCGGATGGTTTCGGTGCGGTCGCTGACCACGGTTAGCTTGACGCCGGCCGGCACCAGCCGCTGGATCCGCGGGATCTCGGCGCGGATGCCCTTGACCACGTCGATGACGTTGGCGCCGGGCTGGCGCTGAATGTCGAGAATGACGGAAGGCGTACCTTGGTACCAGGCGCCGGTGCGCTCGTTCTCCAGCCCGTCGACGATCTGCGCGACGTCGCCGATCGTCACCGGCGAGCCGTTGCGATACGCCACGATGATCGGACGATAGGCGTCCGCGGCCGCGATCTGGTCGTTCGCCGCGATGGTGTAGGCCTGCTGGGCGCCGTCGAGCGAGCCCTTCGGCCCCGACACGTTGGCGTTGGCGATCGCCGTGCGCAGGTCTTCCATCGAGATGCCGTAGGCGGCGAGCCGGGCCAGATCGGCCTGCACCCGCACCGCCGGCTTCAGCCCGCCGAGCACCGAGACCCGGCCGACACCGGAGATCTGCGCCAGCCGCTGCGCCATCAGCGTGTCGGCGAGGTCGCTCATGGTGCGCAGCGACACCGTGGTCGAGGTCAGCGCCAGCGTCATCACCGGCGCGTCGGCCGGATTCACTTTGGCATAGACCGGCGGGTACGGCAGGTTCTTCGGCAGAATGCCGGCGGCGGCATTGATCGCCGCTTGCACGTCCTGGGTCGCGCCGTCGATGTCGCGGTTGAGGTCGAACTGCAGCGATACCTGGCTGACGCCATAGGACGAGGTCGAGGTCATCGCCGTCAGCGACGGAATCTGGCCGAGCTGCCGCTCCAGCGGCGCCGTGATCAGCGACGCCACGACGTCCGGGCTCGCGCCTGGGAGCTGGGTCGTCACCTGCACGGTCGGGAAATCGACCTGCGGCAGGGCCGACACCGGCAGCGCCAGATAGCCGAGCAGACCGCCGATCATCAGCGCCACGCCAAGCAGCGAGGTCGCGATCGGACGTCGGATGAACGGCTCAGATACGCCCATGAAAACTCACCTCAGCGTTGCGTCCTGACGTCTCGCGCTCCGGCATCCGCCACCGTAGCGCTGGCAGTGGAACGCGTCAGGGCGCCTTGGGCGCACCCGACGACGGGGCTCCGCCTGCGGCCGGTGCCTGCTGCCCGGCTTCACCACGGCGGCGCTTGCCCTGCCCTTCGCCGGCTTCGCCCCCGCCGCTCTGGCCCTGAGCACCCGGCGGACGGCGGCGCTTCTGCGGAGCGAGATCGGCGGTCGGAATCTGGCTGGCATCGCCGATCGTCACCTTGGCGCCGTCGGCCAGATTGGCAAAGCCTGTGGTCACCACCCGGTCGGCCGGCGTCAGCCCCTCGGCGACCACGGCTTCGCTTTCGTTCTGCTGCGTCACCTTCACCGGGCGGGCATGAACGGTGTTGTCCTCGCCGATGATGTAGCTGAACGTCCCGGCGGGGCCGCGCTGCACCGCGGACACCGGCACCACGATCGCCTGCTTCAAGGTGTCGACCTTGAGCCGCACGTTGACGAACTGGCCGGGCCAAAGCTGCAGCTTGGCGTTGGGAAATTCGGCCTTCAGCTTCACCGTGCCGGTGGTCTGATCGACCTGATTGTCGATCCCTTTCAGCATGCCGGTGTCGACCACGGTGACGCCGTCATTGCCGAACACGTCGACCGGCAGCGGCGCCTCGGCGGCCGCGGCATTGACCCGCACGATCTGCTGCTGCGGCAGGCTGAACTGCACCGCGATCGGCTTGAGCTGCGTCAGCACCACGATGCCGGTGGCGTCCGAGGCGTGCACGATGTTGCCCTTGTCGACCTTGCGCAGGCCGGCGCGGCCGGAGATCGGCGCCACCACCTTGGTGTAGCTCAGCGTCGCCGCAGCATTGTCGATCGCGGCCTGATCGGAGCGCACCTGCGCCTCGAGCTGCGCCACGGTCGCCTTCTGGGTGTCGGCCTGCTGCTTGGAGCCGGCATTGGAGGCGGCGAGCTGCTGATAGCGCGCCAGATCGATCCGGGCGTTGGCGAGCTGGGCTTCGTCCTGCGCCTTCTTGGCGACCGCCTGATCGTATTGCGCCTGATAGATCGCCGGATCGATTTCCGCCACAACGTCGCCGGCCTTGACGTCCTGCCCCTCGGTGAAATTCACCGCGATCAGCTTGCCGTCGACCTGGGCGCGCACCGTTACGGTGGCGAGCGCCTTCACGGAGCCGACGCCGTCGAGATACACCGGCACATCGGCAACCTTCGGCGTCGCCGCCAACACCGGGACGGCGAGGTCCGGCGGCATCCGCCGCTCGGCCTGCTTGGTCTGGATCGCGCGCCAGGCGATGAAGCCGAGGCCGCCGAGGATGGCCACGACCAGCAGCAGCGACACGCTGCGGCGGCGCAGGCGGTGGCCCCAACCGTTGCGTCCGGGCCCGGCGCCGGACGTATCCTTCGCATCCGGCTTAAAGAGCATCGGCCGTTCTTTCCATCTTTGGCTCCCAGCCGCCCCCGAGTGCCTGAAACAGACTGACGATCGCCTGGAAGCGCGCAAGCTGCGTCTGGATCAGCGCGTCCTCGGCCTGGAATAGCGTGAGCTGCGTATTCAGCACGGTGACGATGTCACTGGTGCCGGCGCGCAGCTGCTGTTCGGCGAGGTCGAACGCGCGCCGCGACGATGCCACCACCTCGCGCTGCAACCGCAGCCGCTCGGTGTTCTGCTTGATCGACTCCAGTGCGTTGTCGACGTCCGCGAATGCCGACACCACGGTCTTGCGATAGGTCTGCAGCAGCTCTTCCTGCTGCGCCTGCGTCAGATCGAAATTGCCCTGGATCCGGCCGCCATCGAAGATCGGCTGCGTCAGCCCCGCGGCGATGTTGGAAAACGTCGCCTGCGGCGTGAACAGCGACGCCAGCGCCGCGCTCTGATAGCCGCCCTGCGCGGTGAGCTGGATCGTCGGGAAGAACTGCGCCCGCGCGCTGCCGACATTCGCTGTCGCCGAGGCGAGTTGAGCCTCCTGGCGGCGGATATCAGGCCGCTGCGTCAGCAGATCCGACGGCAGCCCCGGCGTCACCCGCGGCGACGACAGCCGCGTCAGCGAACCGCCGGCGATCTTCACGCTCTCCGGCGGGCGCGCCACCAACGTCGCCAGCGCGTTGACGTTTTGCGCGAGCGTCAGCCGCAGCGGCGGCAGCGCGGCGCGCTGGTTCGCCAGCACACTCTCCTGCTGCGCCACATCGAGATCGGTGCCGGTGCCGGCTTTGAGACGCTGCTTGATCGCGTCGAGAATCCGGCTGGCGCTCTTGATGTTGCCTTCGGCGGTGCGAATCCGGTCCTGCGCGGCGAGCACCTGGAAATACGCGTTGGCGACGCTCGCCATCGTGGTCAGCATCACCGTGTCGCGGTCGAACCGGTTCGCGGTGGCGGTCTCCTCGGCCGCGAGCGCGGCGTCGTGGTTCTTGCCCCAGAAATCGATCTCGTAAGACGCACTCAGCGACGACGAATAGGTGCTGTAGCGGCGACCGGCGATCGTGGTGTTGGAGATGTTCGAGCCCGAGGTCTTGACCTGACTGCCGTTGCCGCTGGCGCTGAGGCTCGGCAGCAGCGCTGCGCCGGTGATCCGCGCCTGCGCGTCCGCCTGGCGGATGCGCGCGACGGCGGCGGCGACGTCGAGATTGACGGTCTGCGCCTCTTCCATCAGTTGCGTCAGCTCGGCCGACCGGAAGCCACGCCACCAATCCAGCGCCGGCGGCTTCTCGACCGCGGTGCGCGACGCAGCCTTGTAGCGATTCGGCAGGTCGAGCGCGGGATCGGGCAGATCTTGCGTGAGGATGCAGCCGCCGGACGCAGCGACCAGCGCCGAGGCCACCACCAGTCGGGCTGCGCGGCCAAGGTAGCGAAGTGTGGTGCTCATGCTGGGCGCGATCCATCTCCCGGCGCGGCGTAAAGCCGCGCACGCCGCGCCACGATCGACTTCGGCGCACGATGTTCTCTGCCAGTCACTTGCAACTCGATCACGGAAGACTGCGGTTTGAAAGCCAGCCGCCATTGTAACGGGCGGAAACGCCGACGCACAGGGCCGTCATCGCCGCGTTCGGTGACAAGTTGTTTCCGGTATCCCGCCGCCTGAGTCGGCTTCGGCGGTGCGATTCTCCCGATTCCATCGGTGTTCCCTCAGCTTGACGGCCCCGCCGAATGCGGCAAAGCTTACAAAGATTTCATCTGCTGATACGGCCGTCCGAGGACGATTCCCTGCCCGCCCTTCGAATTTTTTCGCTGCCGGACGTGCTGAAACTCTCGAGCCTGGATGCCGTAACTCGGTCGCCGGTGGGCTAGAGGGGGCTTGGAATGCGCGTTGCTATCGTCGGAACGGGAATCGCGGGGAATGCTGCCGCGTGGGCGCTGTCTCAGCGCTATCCTGTCACAGTCTATGAGCGCGAATTGCGCGCTGGCGGCCACAGCCACACCGTCACGGTCGACTACGACGGCACCTCGATCCCGGTCGACATCGGCTTCATCGTCTACAACCAGCTCAACTATCCCGACCTCACCGCGATGTTCGCGCATCTCGGCGTCAAGACCGTCGAAAGCTGCATGAGCTTTTCGGTCAGCGCCGACGCCGGACGATTCGAATGGAAGGGCGGCGGCTCGAACTGGCTGGAAACGGCGGACGGCCTGTTCGCGCAGCGCCGCAATCTGCTGTCGCCGTCATATTTGAAGATGCTCCGCCATATCCTGATCTTCAACGAGCAGAGCGTCGAAGACTTTAAGACCGGCGCCCTCGCCGGCCTGTCGCTCGGCGACTATTTCACCAGCCGCAAATTCGCGCCGCGATTGCTGACCGATTATCTGGCGCCGATGGGCGCCGCGATCTGGTCGGCGCCGGCGTCGGAGATCTTGGATTTCCCGGCGGAGAATTTCGTCGCCTTCTTCAACAACCATCGGCTGCTGCATTACGAACGCCCGATCTGGCGCACAGTGAAGGGCGGCAGCGCGCGCTATGTCGAGAAGCTGACCAGCGCCTTCAAGGACGACATGCGGCTCGGCGCGGCCGTCACCTCGATCGAGCGCTCGCCGAAGGGCGTGATCGTCCGCGACAGCCTCGGCGGCCTCGGCGTATTCGATCACGTGGTGATCGGCGCCCACAGCGATCAGGCGCTGGCGATGCTCTCGGACGCCAGCGACGTCGAGCGCGACATTCTCGGCAGCATCGGCTACGCGCCGAACATGGTGTATCTGCATCGCGACCCGCGGCTGATGCCGAAGCGCAAGCGCGCCTGGGCGTCGTGGAATTTCCTGCGCTGGCAACGCGAGGGCTCGCCGGTCAATGACGTCGCCGTCACCTACTGGATGAACCGGCTGCAGGGCATCGATGCCGACAAGCCGCTGTTCGTCAGCCTCAACCCGCCGTTCGAGCCCGCGCCCGAACTGACCTTCGGCCGCTACGCCTGCGACCATCCGCAATACACCGCCAAGGCATTTGCGGCGCAGCGCCGCGTCGGCGAGCTCCAGGGCCATCGTAACACTTGGTTCTGCGGCGCCTGGACCGGCTACGGCTTCCATGAGGACGGGCTTCGTTCGGGTCTTGCGGTCGCCGAGCATCTCGGCGCCCCGGTGCCGTGGCGCGGCCCGCCGTCGGAATTCCGCGAAGCGGCCGAATAACCATGGCCGCCCTCGCCGCCTCAACTTCCACGACCTGCGCCGCGCCGCCCGCAGCGGCCGCGTCGCTGTATGTCGGCGATGTGATGCATGCACGGCTGAAGCCGGTTGGGCACCGTTTCCAATACCGGGTGATGTCGCTGCTGATTGATCTCGATCGTCTGGATGAGGCCGACCGGATGTCGCCGCTGTTCGGCGTCAATCGGCGGGCGCTGTACAGCTTCCATGAAACCGATCACGGCCCGCGCGACGGCTCCTCGCTGCGCGCCTACGCTCAGGCCAGTGCAGCGGCGAAGGGCGTCGATCTCAGCGGCGGCCGGGTGCTGCTGCTGACCTATCCGCGGATCGCCGGCTACACCTTCAATCCGCTGTCGGTGTACTTCTGCTACGACGCCTCCGGTGCCCTCGCGGTGGTGATCTACGAAGTCCGCAATACCTTCGGCGACATCCATCCGTACGTGCTGCCGGTGAGCGCCGGCGAACTCGGGCCCGCCGGTCTGCGGCAGGAGCAGGACAAGCTGTTCTACGTCTCGCCCTTCATCGAGATGGCGATGCGCTATCACTTCCGCATCGTGCCGCCGGGCGAAATCGTGCGCTTGCGGATTCTCGAGACCGACGCGGACGGCCCCGTGCTCGCTGCCACTTTTGCAGGCACCCAGCGCGTTATGTCGACGGCATCGCTGCTACAGGCTTTCCTCGCGCTACCGCTGATGACGTTGAAAGTCATCGCCGCGATCCATTGGGAAGCGCTGCGGCTGTGGATCAAGGGCGCCAAGCTCGTTCCGCGTCCGGCGTCACCGCCGCCTCCGACCGGCTTTGCAGCCGGCGGTCACGATGCTTATACTCACTAAAGCTAAAGTATGAGCCCGGCGTTGCTCCCGTCCCGCTGGGCGCAAGCAATGGAACTGGAATGTCCGAGTTAGTAGCGCTGACCCCCGACAACGTCGATGACCGTGTGGCCGATCTGCCGCGCTTGGTCCGGATGGCGCTGGCGTTCGGTGCGCGGCTGCAGCGCGGCACGCTCGACGTCACCCTGCCCGATGGCCGCCGCTTCCGCCTCGGCGGCGCCGAGCCCGGCCCCGCCGCCGAGATGCGGCTGCACAGCTACGCGTTTGCTTCGCGGCTGATCAATGGCGGCGACATCGGGATCGCCGAAGCCTATCTGAACCGCGAGTGGGACACGCCGGATCTCACGCAGTTCCTGTATCTGTTCTGCGTCAATCACGAGATGATCCAGGCAATGCTGGCGGATAATCCGCTGATGCGGCTGGTGCAGATGGTGCGGCACTGGTTCAACCGGAACACCAAGCGGCAGGCGCGCAAGAACATCTACGCCCATTACGACATCGGCAACGAGTTCTACTCCGCCTGGCTCGATCCGAGCATGACGTATTCGTCGGCGCTGTTCGAAGATCACACCCACGACCTGACCGCGGCGCAGATCAATAAATATCAGCGGCTGGCCGAGGCGATCGACCTCAGGCCGGGACAGTCGGTGCTCGAGATCGGCTGCGGCTGGGGCGGCTTTGCCGAATATGCCGCCAAGACCTTCGACGTCCGCCTCGTCGGCCTGACGATCAGCCGGGAACAGCGCGATTTCGCACAGAAGCGGATGTTCGAGGCCGGCCTCGCCGACAAGGTCGAGATCAGGCTGCAGGACTACCGCGACGAGCGCGGCCGCTACGACCGCATCGCCTCGATCGAGATGATCGAAGCGGTCGGCGAGGAATTTTGGCCGAAATACTTCTCACAGTTGCGCGATCGGCTGTTGCCGGGCGGGTTGGTCGGTATCCAGGCCATCACCATCCAGGATCGCTTCTTCCAGACTTACCGGCGCGAGGTCGATTTCATCCAGCGCTACGTGTTCCCGGGCGGCATGCTGCCCTCACCCGGCGTGCTGAAGTCGCTCGGCGAGACGTTCGGCGTGCCGGTGGTGCGCGAGCGGGTGTTTGGAGAAGATTATGCCAAGACGCTCGCAACCTGGAGAGACAATTTCCGCGCCGCTTGGCCGAAGCTGACGTCGCAAGGCTTCGACGACCGCTTCCGCCGGTTGTGGGAATACTACCTGTCGTATTGCGAAGCCGGCTTCCTGTCCGGAAACATCGACGTCCGCCAAGTGGTGTTCGCGAAGGCAGGCTGATCTCGGCTACATGGTCGCCGCGTTTGCTCAATGCGGCGGCATGCGTGCCTTGTCTCGCGCCGCGCGGTCTCTTACCTTGAGGGCCCGCAACGTCACCAGCCGGACAGCATGAGCATCAAGAACGACGTCGTCGACGCCATCGGCAACACGCCCCTGATCAAATTGAAGCGCGCGTCGGAACAGACCGGCTGCACCATTCTCGGCAAGGCCGAGTTCATGAATCCGGGCCAGTCGGTGAAGGATCGGGCAGCGCTGTTCATCATCCAGGATGCGGTGAAGCGCGGCGCGCTGCGCCCCAGCGGCGTCGTGGTCGAAGGCACCGCCGGCAACACCGGCATCGGGCTGGCGCTCGTCGCCAACGCGCTCGGCTTCCGCACCGTTATCGTGATCCCGAACACGCAGAGCCAGGAAAAGAAGGACATGCTGAGGCTCTGCGGCGCCGAACTGATCGAGGTGCCCGCCGTCCCCTATGCCAATCCCAACAACTACGTGAAGCTGTCCGGCCGCCTCGCCGCGCAGCTTGCCAAGACCGAACCGAACGGCGCGATCTGGGCCAATCAGTTCGATAACGTCGCCAATCGCCAGGCCCACATCGAGACGACGGCGCCGGAAATCTGGAAGCAGACCGACGGCAAGGTCGACGGCTTCGTCGCCGCGGTCGGCTCCGGCGGCACGCTGGCCGGCGTATCGATCCGCCTGAAGCAGTTCAATCCCAAAGTCCGCGTCGTGCTCGCCGACCCGTTGGGCTCGGCGCTGTACAATTACTACAAGAACGGTGCGCTGAAGTCGGAAGGCTCTTCGATCACCGAAGGCATCGGCCAGGGCCGCGTCACCGCCAATCTGGAAGGCGCGCAGATCGACGACGCCTATCAGATCCCCGACGATGAAGCAGTGCCGCTGATCTACGATCTGCTCGAACACGAAGGCCTGTGCCTCGGCGGCTCGAGTGGCATCAACGTCGCCGGCGCGATCCGCCTCGCCAAGGATCTCGGCCCCGGCCACACCATCGTGACCATCCTGTGCGACTACGGCAGCCGCTATCAGTCCAAGCTGTTCAACCCGGACTTCATGCGCGGCAAGAACCTGCCGGTGCCGGACTGGATGGAGACCAAGAGCACGATCCAGGTGCCATTCGAGCAGGCCTGAATGCCGAGGGATACAGGCGCGGCCGCGACATCCTGAGCGACCGCGTTAACCCGCCGCCAACCGTGCTCATACGGGGCGCTGCGCATTAAACTGAAACTTCATGGCGCCGGCCGATCCTTGCGCAAAACAAGGAGCGCGTCGGCTCATGTCCGTGTTCAGGTCGTTCGGCGCCACGCTGGTGGCGGCGGTTGCTGTGCTGTTGGTCTCAGATGCTCTGTTCGGCGACGACAGCTACCGCTTCGATCGGTCGCTGTACGACAGCCGGCTTTATGCCCCGCGACACACGCCGGGCGCGGCGGGGATAAGCGACTTCGACGAAGCGATGACGCCGGCCGAGCGCATTCGCGAAACCTTCAGCCAGTTCACCGTCAGCAGCGCCAAGCGCTACACGTCGCGCGCGACGATCATCAGATAGCAAAGCGCCGATCGTCCGGCCTCAGCGCAGGATCTGGCTGAGGAACAGCTTGGTGCGCGCGTGCTGCGGATGGGCGAAGAATTCCTTCGGCTCGTTCGCCTCGATGATCTGCCCGGCATCCATGAACACGACGCGGTCGGCGACCTCACGGGCGAAGCCCATCTCGTGAGTCACCACCAGCATGGTCATGCCCTCTTCGGCGAGGTCGACCATGGTGTCGAGCACCTCCTTGACCATCTCCGGGTCGAGCGCCGAGGTCGGCTCGTCGAACAGCATCACTTTCGGGTTCATCGACAGCGCCCGCGCGATCGCCACGCGCTGCTGCTGACCACCTGAGATCTGGCCGGGATATTTATTCGCCTTGTCGGGAATCCGGACCCGCTCAAGAAACTTCATCGCGGTCGCTTCGGCGTCCTTCTTCGGGATGTTGCGCACCCAGATCGGCGCCAGCGTGCAGTTCTCCAGCACGGTCAGGTGCGGAAACAGGTTGAAGCTCTGGAACACCATGCCGACTTCACGGCGGATCTCGTCGACGTGCTTCAGCGTCGGCCCGAGATCGATGCCATCGACCACGATCTGGCCTTCCTGAAATTCCTCCAGCGCGTTGATGCAGCGGATCAGCGTCGATTTGCCCGAGCCCGACGGCCCGCAGATCACGATGCGTTCGCTGCGCGCAACATCGAGGCTGATGTCGCGCAGCACGTGAAACTCGCCGTACCATTTGTTCAGGCCCGCGATCGAGACGATCGGAGTATCAGCCATCAATCGATCCTTCCGTCAGGTCCGCCGGTGCGCGTTGAGCCGGTGCTCGACCGACAGCGAATAGCGCGACATCCCGAAGCAGAACACGAAGTAGATCAGCCCGGTAAACGCGAAGCCGGTGAATAGCGTCGTCGGCGTCGACCAGGTCGGATCAGCAAATGCGGCGCGGAGCTGGCCGAGCAGATCGAACAGCGCGACGATCGACACCAGCGAGGTGTCCTTAAACAGCGCGATGAAGCTGTTGACCAGGCCCGGAATGACATGCCGCAGCGCCTGCGGCAGTACGATCAGCCCGGTGGTCTTCCAGTATGACAGCCCGAGCGCGCTCGCCGCCTCCGCCTGCCCGCGCGGGATCGCATTCAGGCCGCCGCGAATGACCTCGGCATTGTAGGCGCCGGCGAACAGCGCGATGCCGATCAGCACCCGCATCAGATTGTCGATGGTGAAGTTGCCCGGCAGGAACAGCGGCAGCATGTAGGTGGCGAAGAACATCACCGTGATCAGCGGCACGCCGCGCCAGAACTCGATGAAGGCGACCGAGAAGATCCGGATCAGCGGGATGGTCGAACGGCGGCCGAGCGCCAGCGCAATGCCGATCGGCATGGAGGCGACGATGCCGGTCACCGACACCACCAGCGTCACCAGCAGGCCGCCCCACATCCGAGTATCGACCACTGGCAAGCCGCCGCGGTCGAGCCGCAGCGCGGCGACCATCACGGCGATGCCGACGAAAATGCCGACCGTGGTCGCCAGCGCACGCCAGCCGTTGCGCACCCCGGTCAGGATGAACACCAGCGCGGTGACGGCGACCGCGGTGAGCAAGAGATCAAGCCACACCGGTTGTGACGAGGCCTGGACCCAATCGCGCAGCGCCACCAGCGGCCAGCTCACCCACACCAGCACGGTGCCGAGGCCGAGCAGCACCTGACCGATCACGCTGCCGACCGGCCCGCCCGCGGCGAGCTTGCGACCGGCGCGACCGACGCTGTCGGCAACACCGCTCGCCAAATCTGCGCTCCAGGTGACGCCGAAGCCCTGCACGCCGCCGCCATGCAGCAGGAAGAACGCCAGCACCGGGAATGCAATGAAGAACAGGCCGGCGTTCAGCGTCTTCGCCGGTGCGCGCGGGATCAATAGCGGCAGCAGCAACAGCGCCCCGAGCGCGAACACCAGATCGACCCGCCAGCGTTCCGGCGTCGGATAGAAGCCGTAGATGAACTGCGAGAACTTGGCCTGCACGAACGGCCAGCAGGCGCCGACCGGATGGCCGGCCTTGTCGGCGAGGCAGTCGGTGCGGTTCGAACCGGACCACACGGCATCGACCAGCAGGAACTTCAGCGTCGGCACAACGGTGAAGTACAGCAGCAGCGCGCCGACGATGGTCAGCAGGATATTGGTCGGCGAGTTGAACAGCCGCTGCCGAATGATGCCGATCACACCCGGCTGGTGCACCGGCGGCGGCCGCTGCGGCACCATCTCGCCGCGCACGAACACTGGCGTCACGGACCCGAGCTCGCTCATGCGCCCATGCTCCGGTTGATCCGCCATGCGTACAGGCTCATCAGCGCGCTGGTGACCAGCGAGATCAAGAGGTACACGCCCATGGTGATGGCGATCACCTCGATCGCCTGCCCGGTCTGGCTCAGCGTGGTGCCGGCGAACACCGAGAACAGGTCCGGATAGCCGATCGCCACCGCCAGCGACGAGTTCTTGGTCAGGTTGAGATACTGGTTGGTGAGCGGCGGCAGGATCACCCGCAGCGCCTGCGGGATCACAATCAGCCGCAGCGTCTGCCCGCGCGACAGGCCGAGCGAGGCGCCCGCCTCCATCTGCCCCTTGTGCACCGACAGAATGCCGGCGCGGACGACTTCGGCGATGAACGCGGCGGTGTAGGTCGATAGCGCAAGGGTCAGCGCCACGAATTCAGGCGCCAGCCGCGAGCCGCCGACGAAATTGAAGCCGCGCAGCACCGGCACTTCCAGCGAGAACGGCTTGCCGACAATCAGGAACGCGATCAGCGGCAATCCGATCAGCAGGCCGAGCACGATCGGCCAAACCCGCATTGGCTTGCCGGTCGCAAACAGCCGGCGCCGAGCGTAGAGCGGCAACACGATCGCGGCTGCGATGGCGATCAGTAGCGCGACCAGGAAGCCATCGAGCCCCGCCTCGCCCACCAGCCGCGGCACCACGATGCCCCGGTTGGACAGAAAGAAGCTGTCCATCACCGAGACGCTCTGGCGCGGTGACGGCAGCGCGCCGAGCACGGCCAGATACCAGAACAGGATCTGGAACAGCAGCGGCAGGTTGCGAACGATTTCGACATAGCCGCCGCCGATCCGCGAGATCAGCCAGTTCGGCGACAGCCGCGCCAGCGCCACTGAAAAGCCGATCACGGTGGCGAAGAAGATTCCGACGACCGACACCACTAGCGTGTTGATCAGGCCGACCAGGAACACGCGGGTATAGCTGTCGGACTCCTGATACGGGATCAGCGTCTGGCTGACGCCGAACCCCGCGGTGTGCGACATGAAGGCAAAGCCCGAGGCGATCCGCTGGTTGGCGAGGTTGTCTCGGGCGTTGTCGACGATCTCGTAGCTGATCCAGACCAGCGCCGCGACGAACAGCACCTGGGCGAGCAGGCCCTTCCAGCCTGAGCGACCGCCGAGCACTCGTCGCAGTTTCGCGACGAGCTGTGGCGGCGGTGGGCGTGCGTCGATCGCCATCGGCGCGGATCTTTAGGCGATCAGCGGATCGGCGGGGCGTACATGATGCCCCCCTTGTTCCAGAGCTTGTTGAGGCCGCGCGCGATCTCGAGCTTGGAGCCGGTGCCGACGTTGCGCTCGAACGATTCGCCGTAGTTGCCGGTCGCCTTGATGATGCGGGCGACCCAATCCTTGGTCAGGCCCAGCTGTTCGCCGAGATTGCCGTCGGTGCCGAACACCCGCTTCAGCTCCGGCTTGTCGGACTTGGCCATCTCGTCGACGTTCTTCTGGGTGACGCCGAGCTCCTCGGCATTGACCAGCGCGAACAGCGTCCACTTGACGATGTCGAACCACTGATCGTCGCCGTGGCGGACCAGCGGGCCGAGCGGCTCCTTGGAGATCACTTCCGGCAGCACGATATGATCGGCCGGGGTCGCCAGCTTCAGGCGCTGGGCGTAGAGCTGCGAGACGTCGGAGGTGAACACGTCGCAGCGGCCGGACTCATAGGCCTTGACCGCCTCGTCGGCATTGGCGAACGCGATCACCTCGTACTTCATGTTGTTGCCTTTGAAATAGTCGGCAACGTTCTGCTCGTTGGTGGTGCCGGTCTGCACGCAAATCGAGGCGCCGTTCAGTTCCAGCGCCGAGTTTACCTTGAGCGACTTCTTGGCCATGAAGCCCTGGCCGTCATAATAGCTGATGCCCGCGAAGTTCACGCCGAGCGAGGTGTCGCGCGACAGCGTCCAGGTGGTATTGCGCGACAGCACGTCGATCTCACCGGACTGCAGCGCGGTGAAGCGGTCCTTCGCCGATAGCGGCACGAACTTCACTTTGCTGGGGTCGTCAAACACCGCGGCCGCGATCGCGCGGCAAACATCGACGTCGAGACCGGTCCAGTTGCCTTTGTCGTCGGGCGCCGAAAAACCGGGCAGTCCCTGGCTGACGCCGCAGGACAGAGCGCCGTTTTCCCGAACGATCTCAAGCGTGGTCTTCTTTTTCTCTGCGCCCGCCGTTGATCCGGCCTTTGGACTTTGCGCACCGGCGATCTGAGGGGACAGACCGACCGCGATAGCGAGGGCGACAAGAATAGAGACGCGCTTCATGGCAAAACCTTTCAAGGGATGTCCTGGCCGCTTCAATCGGCTTCGTGGGCGATGCGTTCCGATTGGATCCGCCGTTCGATCGCCCGAAGGCCCGCGCGCGGCAGCCGTTGCCCGGCACCATGCTGCAAAACTCTCGCCCAGCACTCGCGAGCCCCTCAGCACGATCTCCAGACAGACCGGTATGCATCACAGAACGAGACGCGCGCCGGGTCAAGGGGTTGACGGCCGTCTTCCAGAAGCTGCTATTACCCCCATTCGTCGAAGTAGCCGAAGCACACGCACGAGCGCTGTCACATTCGGCACAACCACCAGCGAGCCACCATGGAAGCCTCCGACTCCAGCGGGACACCCGCGCCGCTCAGCACGCAGACCCGTCTCGTCACCGCAGGGCGCGACACTGCGGCGCAGAAGGGCTTCGTCAATCCGCCGGTGGTGCATGGTTCGACGGTGCTGTACCCGACCGCGGCCGATCTGCACGCACACCGCGGCGAGTACTCCTATGGACGGCACGGCACCCCGACCACCAAGGCGCTGCAACAGACGTTGATGGCGCTCGAAGGCCCGCAATGTGCCGGCGTCGGCATCACACCCTCCGGCGTGTCGGCGATCTCAACCGCCCTGCTCGCCGCCGTCAAAGCCGGCGATCACGTGCTGGTGTGCGACAACGCATATCGGCCGACCCGGCTGTTCTGCGACCAGATGCTGAAGCGGCTCGGCGTCGAGACCAGTTATTTCGACCCGCTGATCGGCGCCGGCATCGCTGCGCATTTCCGGCCAAACACGGCGGTGGTGGTGGTCGAGGCGCCCGGCTCGCAATCGTTCGAGATGCCGGACATCCCGGCGATCGCGGCGGTCGCCAAGCAGCACGGCGCGCTGGTGATCGACGACAACACCTGGGCAACGCCGCTGTATCATCGCTCGCTGGAACAAGGCGTAGATATCTCGATCCAGGCCGCGACCAAATATATCGGCGGTCACTCCGACATCATGTTCGGCACCATCTCGGCCAATGCCGCCGCGTGGCCGAAGGTGTCGGAAGCGATCCGGCTGCTCGGCGTCTGCGCCGGACCAGACGATGTTTTCCTGGCGCTGCGCGGTCTGCGCACCCTGGAGGTTCGTCTCGCCCGCCACTATCAGGCCGGCCTGGAGATGGCGCGCTGGCTCGCGGCGCGTCCCGAGGTGCAGCGCGTGCTGCATCCCGGGCTCGACACCGATCCTGGCCATGCGATCTGGAAGCGCGACTTCACCGGCGCCTCCGGGCTGTTCTCGATCGTGCTGCAGCCGGCGCCGCAGGCTGCCGTCGATGCGCTGCTCGACACCGTGTCGCTGTTCGGGATGGGCTATTCCTGGGGCGGCTTCGAAAGCCTGGTGATCCCGTTCGACTGCGCGTCGTACCGGACTGCGACGCAGTGGAACCCGGGAGGCCCGGCGCTGCGGCTGCATATCGGGCTCGAAAGCGTCGGTGATCTAATAGCCGATCTAGAGCAGGGCCTTACAGCTTTTGCTGCCCTTCGATGAGGCACTAAGAACGTCAGCCAACCCCGACAGACAAAAAGAACAGGATAATGATTGGCCGTGCCAGAAGGTCAGAGCAAGAGTCACAGTTGGCCGCCAATAGATGAGATAAATTGGATAGCCTCGGGAGACGCTCCTCTATTCATGACGCGCCGAAGCAGAGTAAGCCCATTCGTGTCTCGCGCATGAATGTCCGCCCCCTTTTCTATCAACGCACGGGCCAAGCCTTGCGTTCTTGCGCTCCCGAAATTCAGCTCGAATTTCGGATCGGATAGCGTCAGAAGGATACTCGGAGAAACTCTGTTAGTCCGTTCAGCCATCTTAAACAGCGCCTCCTGCGAACTATCACTGTCTCGATAAAGGGCAACGAAGAAGTCGAAAAACGAGACGAGCGCAAGACGATCCCGATAGGGTTTCAGCGGATCACTGATCCTGGCGACAGGGAATCCGTTGTCATCGAATCTGTAGCACGCGTAGGGCTCTTTGAACGACGAGAGGGATTGGTAGGCCGGTTCGGCGGTCTTCACCGGCTCCAGCAACTCGTTAAGGATGCCGATCCCGTCGAACATAGGCGGGATGTCGAAATTCACGTCCGCTCCCTTGTCGAGCATATTTAAAACAACGTTGTATCGGCCCGCGAGTACCGCGAGCCCTAGAGGCGGAACTCCCAAACAATTTGGCAGATCGATCCTCATCCGCCACTTGATCTGGTCTTCGTTAGCAGCAGCTTCCTTTACGGGCATCGCTTCTATCATTGAGGCGATCTCTGCATCAGAGAAAGCCTTGCTAAACGAGCCGTCATCACCTCCAAGGGGCACCAAAGCACGCTGGTACTCCGTGGCGAAGAGCACATGATCGAAGAATGAATATTTGTCCAGAATTGTGAAATTACCACTGGGCCTGAGTGTCCGGTACGAATTCCCGCCTTGCTCCGACATGGGTCCCAGCTGGTATCCACGGACTTCCAACCAGACCATCGGAGCGACAAGAGGTCGTTTTCGTGCTGCAGTCGCAGCAAAAAAGTACGCAATAGTGCTCTCGGTCGCGTCCCGCAACTTCCCGTTTCCATAGAACGGACCGTTGTTCTTCTCCGGGCAATCGCGAAGCGCTCTCCAAGCCAAGCCGACCGCGCGAGGCAGCGCTATACTACCAGTTCTAACAATACTAGAAACCGACTTGATCTTTTCACTATCGCTTTGGCAGAAGGCTTCGAAAGCAAAGGTCTCATTCGGGTTGGCGGGATCTGCAACCTCAGCGCTATGCGCTGAACAGACTGACATCATAAAAAAAGCTGCCGTAGCCCTAAGGGAGGCGTTCAGAGCACGAGAAAACAAGGCACTTGTCCATAATTAAGGTACGATTATTGACCATTAACATCACAGTGCAATGCATGGCAATTCGATTACCTTAACCTGGAGACCTTTGCGCGGATGGCGATATCTGCGCTAAGGCGGTTGGGCGGCATCGAGATTGTCTTGCTGGCGTCGATCCGGCTGCGGCTCAGCTGGCGCACAGACGCCTTGCACCCGTGGCCACTCATGCTGGGCTCAGTTGGAGATTTCGCCGCAGATTGTAGGCCATGCAGGCGAGCAGGAAGGCCGTGAGATTCCGCGCCGCGTTGAAGTAGCGCATGCGGGTGAAGCCGTAGCTTCTCTTGAGCGTGCCGAACACCGCATCGACAGGGCTGCGCAGCGGCACCAAAGCGTGATTGCGCGCGACTTCCTCAGGCGTGAGGGGCTGGTTCTTGTGGGCGCGGCGCATCACGCCGTCGCCGAAGCCCTTCTGCGCAAGCAGCTCGCGAAGCGATCGGCTGTGATAACCGCGGTCGGCATAGATGTGCCGGCGCTGGGCGGCAGCAAGTCGGGCGCGACGCTGACATCCTGAATGTTGGCGGAGGTTAGCCGGCCGCTGCGGATCAGGCCCGTACCCTGATCGACTGCCACATGCATCTTGTAGCCGAAGGTAAAGCGGCGGCGTTCGTTATCAGCGCCGAACCTGGCATCGGAGTCGACCGGGCTGGTCGTGCCATCTTCCTTGCGTGGCCGGCGTGCCGCGCTCGTCACCATCGAAGCGTCGATCAGCGTGCCCTGCTTGATCAGCAAGCCATGGGTGTCGAGTTGGCGCTGAAGCTCCGCGAATAGCTCCTCGATCAGTCCCATCTTGGCCAGGCGCTCACGAAACCGCCAGAGTGCTGTGATCCGGCGTCTCGTCGTCCAGCGACAAGCCGGCGAAGCGCTGGAAGCTCAGCCGATCGAACAGCGCCGCCTCCATGGCCGGATCTGACAACCCGTACCAGCGCTGCAGCAGCAGCGCTTTGAACATCGTGAGGGCCGGAAACGACGGCTCTCCCTTGGCGGCGACCGGGATCACAGCCAGTAGGCGCTCGAAGGCCGCCCAGTCGAACAACCGGCCGATATCGTCCAGCACGTCGGGCCGCCGCGGCTTCCTGCGGCTGACCGCCGCATCCAACAGACCAAACTGACCAATCCGCCGTTGTCCCATCTCAGACCTCCGCGACTCACCGACACTAGCGAATCACGGCAGAGCTATCCGTGCAAAGGTCTCCACCATGAGGTTCTGCAAGCTGCGACCGCTAGGAAGTGCGGTCCTGATTCTGTCGAAGCCAGAAATGCTCTACGCCCGATCAGTTCGGCACGCTCTCCGAGCCGCGGGCGTGCGCCTTGATGATCAGCATGATGTTGCGCACGTAGATGATGGTCGCCATCGCCTGGCCGAGGATGATCACCGGCTCGCGCTTGGCGATGCCGTAGATCAGCGTCATCAAGCCGCCGCCCATCGAAAAGAACCAGAACGCCATCGGCACCACGCTCTTGCCGGCGCGCTCGCTCGAGATCCACTGCACCAGGAAGCGGGCGGTGAACAACAGCTGCGCGATCAGGCCGAAGGCGAGCCAGAAATCGAACTTGGCGACGAACACGTCGTAGAGATAGTCGCCGAGTTCCTGACCGTATTGAATCAGCATCAGTTCACCTCAGTGGCGACCGGTGTCGCTTTCTTGCGGCGGATCAGCCACCACACCCCGGCGAGATCCATCAGCCCGACCCACAGCCGATCGAAGAAGCCGTAGTTGGACTTGCCCGACAATCGTGGCCGGTCGGCGACATCGACGTAAACAATGTCGAAGCCCTCGCGGCGCACCAGCGCCGGCAGGAACCGATGCAAGCCGTCGAAATACGGCAGCGACAGGAAGACGTCGCGCCGGAACGCTTTCAGGCCGCAGCCGGAGTCGCGGGTGCCGTCGCGCAGGATGGCGTTGCGGACCTTGTTGGCGACACGGGACTGCAGCCGCTTGAAGCCGGTATCCTTGCGGCCCACCCGCTGGCCGGCGGCAAGGCCGACCCGCGCCCCGCCCTGCTCCAGTGCGAAGATCAGTTCGGGAATGAACGCCGGGTTGTTCTGGCCATCGCCGTCGAGCGTCGCGACCATGCCACCGCGCGCCGCGCGGACACCGGTCCGCACCGCCGCCGACTGGCCGCAGGACGCCGCATGGCGGATCTGGCGCAGATTGGGCCGCTCGGCGCGCAACGCGGCGAGCCGCTGCGGAGTCGCATCGGTCGAGCCGTCGTCGACATAGACGATCTCGTAGATCCAGCGCCCATCGAGCGCGGCGGCGATCTCGGCGATCAGCGGGGCGACGTTGTCAGCCTCGTTGCGCACCGGTACCACGATGGACACCGCAGGCGGCGGTCCGGACTGAGACAAGGTTTCAGGCATGCTTCGGAACAATCCGGGGCCGACGGGAACTCGCGGCCGGGGCGCTGTCTGCGCGCCCGCTTCTTATGGGGCGGAGCCGCCGCGGGCAACCCTTTTGACGCGATCCCAGGACGGCCCTGGCAGCGGATCGATGGTGCCATCCTGCCGGATGGTGAACGCCAGCCGCCGCGCCGCGAACCAGTAGCGCACCGCCATCGCCCCGACGAGCCCGAGCAAGGCGCCGGCGACGACGTCGCTCGGATGGTGGGCGAGCAGCACCAGCCGGCTGACCAGGATGGCGAACACGTACGTCGCCATCAATGCCGTCAGCCGCGGCCACAGCGCCGCCACCGCAAAGCCCAGCGCCGCCGCGGTGATGGAGTGGCCCGACGGGAAGCTGGCATAAGCCTCGTTCCAGGCGAACAGCGAGAAGTTGTACGGATCGGCGGCGCCGCCGACGAACGGACGGCCACGGCCGATGATCCCCTTCAGCACTTCGCCAATCGCGACCGGCACCAGCACCGCCAGAAATAGGAATTGCACGCGGGTGCCGAAACCGATCATCACCGCGCGCGGCATGCCGCGCAGCAACGGCACGATCAGCAAGATCAGCAGCAGCAAGCCTGCCAGCACCCACAGCACATAAGCGGACTTGCCGAAATCGGTGATGATCTTCACCGGCCACAGCGACGGCGTGCCCCGCGGCGGCATCAGGCCGATCTCGAACGCATCGACGCCGACCATCAGGATCACGATCGCTAGCGACAGCACGGCCGTCAGCCACAGCGCGTGCCGCGCCCAGCGCCGCGCAGCTTCGGCGCGCCGCGAATGCGACGGCGGGCGGACGAGCTGCGCCAGGGCGCGGCCGATCACCAGCAGCAGCTCAACGGGATAGATACGCTGCGGCCGGCCGGCCTTGTCGGGCACGGCCATGTTATTGCGTGCCTTCGGAGCGGAAGATCGCGATCGAGACCGGCTTGCCCTGCGAGAAGTTGTAGCCGTCGATCCGGGCCGCAACATTGTACCGCAGACCGATCGCCTCGGCCCGGCTGGCGAACGCCCGCTCGCTGCGCGACTCGACGATCGCGAACCGGCAGGAGCCGCCGAGCAGGAAGTCTGCAGCGCCGGAGCCGTCGGTGAGCAGCGTATCGGTGCCGGTCATGAACACCAGGCTCGGCTCGTGATAACCCGCCGCGGCCGCCTTCGGCCCGACGCAGACCACCTTGCGCAGCTCGCGGGCGATCTCGACGCTCGGGAACACCGGGCGCAACGTCGGGACCACAACACCAAACACCGCCACGACCAGAAACAGCGACGCCAGCGCGCCGTTGAGCAGCGAGGCTTCGGCGCGGTTGTCGTCGAACAGGCGCCAGGCGAACAGACCGAAGATCAGCGAGCCGGCCGCGAACGGCCACGCCAGGAACATCGGGTGGCGCGTCAGATACACCGAACCGATCACCACCAGCGGCAGGATGATGGCCGGAATCGCGAACCACCACGCCGAGCCGCGCGCCAGCCACGAGCGCGACAGCACCCGCCGCTCGATGGCGCCTGCGGTCATGATTGCGATCGCCGGATACAGCGGCAGCACGTAGTGCGGCAGCTTGGTGATCACCAGTTCGAACACGATCCAGGACGGGACCAGCCAGGCCAGCAGATATTGGGCGCCCGGCTCCCGCCGCGCCCGCCACACCGCCGGCGCCGCCATCGCGGCCAGCGGCGCACCGGGCCAGAACGTCGCCCAGAACAGCAGGAAATACAGACCGGGAGGCGCGCCGTGGGATTCCTGCGGGCTGGCGATCTTGCTCAGCATGTCGCCGCCGACCGAGTCCGCGAAGAAGGTGTCGCCGGCGCGCAGATAGATCGCGATGAACCACGGCAGTACCCACAGCAACATCCACGGCACACCGAGTAGCGGCCGCAGCCGCCACAGCCAGGCCGCCGAGCGGTCCAGGATCGCCAGCGGGATCACCGTCAGCGCGATGAACATCAGGATCAGCGGGCCCTTGAGCAGAATCCCAGCCGCCAGCGCGGTCCAGAATACCGCCGGCACGATCCACGACCGCTCCGGACCGATGTCGCCGCGCTGCCAGCCGAGATAGGCCCGTGCCATCGCGCCGAGCGCGGCGGTGACGGTGAACAGCAGAAACGCGTCGGTCTTGGCGAGCCGCGCCTCGACCCCGAGCAGGATACAACTACACAGCATCAGGGCGGCGATCACCGCTCCGCGTCGTCCGACGAAGGCCAGCGCCGCCCAATAGGTCATCAGCACCGCGCCGATCGCACCGGCCAGCGACGGCACCCGGTACAGCCAGATACGGACCTGCGCGCGGGGCAAGCCGAGCTTGCCGGCGGTCTCGACCACGGTGGCCTGCAGCCAATAGATGCCGACCGGCTTCTTGTAGCGAACCTCGTCCTGATAGCGGATATCGATGAAGTCGCCGGTCTCGACCATCTGCTTGGTCGCCTGCGCGAACCGCGCTTCGTCGCGGTCGATCGGCGGGATGTTGAAGAATCCCGGCAGGAAGAACAGCAGCCCGACCAGCACCAGGAAGGCCGACGCGCGCAGGTGACTGACCGTCACGAAGTCCAACACCGCGACCAGCCCACGGCCGGGATCGACGGTGGTTTTAGGTTCGCGCGGCGCGCCGAAACGGGGTCTGGCAGAGGTCTCGATCATCGGCCTCGCATACGCTGAAACCGATACAGCGACAACTGCTTAGCCCGGCTCTATTGAATTCTGACAACAACTGTGTCCGCGGCGCCAGAGGCGTCCATCACGGTGAGCCGGACGAAGCCCGGACCGGGCGGCGCGATCAGCCGCTGCCGCCGTCCGTCGATCTCGCCGACCGATAATCCGTTGACCATCACGGTCATCGGCAGCACCCCGCCGGCTACCTTGACCGGCAGCGCGCCGGCCGAGGCTTCGCTGATCGCATCGATCCGCGATCCGTTCAGGGGAAACTGGATCCGCAGCGCCTTGTCGTCGCCGGGCTGCACCAGATCGCCCGAGGACCGGAACCGCCGCAGCGGCAGCGGCAGCTTGGCGTTGCTGGCGACCAGCGTACCTTTCGGCGCCTTGGGCAGCGGCGCCCGCATCTGGCCGCTGCGGGCGAAGGCGTCGAACAGCACCGGGGCGGCGGCGACGCGGCCGATCATCCCGGGCACCGGCGCGCCATCGGGCCGGCCGACCCAGACCCCGATCGTCATTCGGCCATCGAACCCGACCGACCAGGCGTCGCGGTAGCCGTAGGAGGTGCCGGTCTTGAACGCGATCTGGTTGCGCACCGCATTCTCAGGCGGCGGCGTGCCGAGCAGAACGCTGCCGACCTGCCACGCCGCGACTTGATCCATCAGGCGCAGAGTCTCGCGCTTGTCGTTGCCGGAACTGGTGATTTCGCGCAGCGGTAGCACGCTGCCGAGGCGCGGCAACCCGCTGTAGAGCTGCACCAGATCGATCAGCTTGATCCCGACGCCGCCCAGCCCCATCGCCAGACCCGGCGCTTCATCCTTGGGCAGCACCAGCTCGGTGCCGGACTGTTTCAGCCGCGAGGCCAGCCGCGCGGCGCCGACGCGGTCGAGCAGTTCGATCGCCGGAACGTTGAGCGAGAGCTGCAGCGCTTTCCGCACCGGCACGGTGCCCTGGAACGTCATGTCGAAGTTTTCGGGCGCATAGGCGCCGTACCGCACCGGGCGGTCGTCGATCAGGCTCTCCGGGTGAACGAAGCCGTCCTCGAAGGCGAGCCCGTAGATGAACGGCTTCAAGGTCGAGCCCGGCGAGCGCACCGCGCGGGCCATGTCGACCTGCCCGGCGCGGCGGTCGTCGAAATAGTCGGCCGAGCCGACATGGGCGAGCACGTCGCCATTGGCATTGTCGACCGCGACGATGCCGATCGAGATGTCGGGGCCGAGCGCGGCGGCGCGGTCGCGCGCCAGCGTCTCGAGCGCGCGCTGCAGACCGGCATCGAGTGTCAGGCGGATCAGCTTGGCGTTCTTGTCGGCGATCACCGCCTGATCGGCCGAATGCGGCGCCAGCACCGGCATCGGCTTGCGCTGGCGCGCGACCGGCACCGCCCTCGCCTGCGCCGCGTCGTCGTCGTTGACGACGCCGTCTTCGACCATCCGCGCCAGCACCCGGTCGCGCGCGGCCTGGGCGGCATCCGGGAAACGATCGAGCCGGCGCGTTTCCGGCGACTGCGGCAACGCGACCAGCAGCGCCGACTCCGCCAGCGTCAGCCGCTTCGGCTCCTTGCCGAAATACGCGATCGAGGCGGCGCGAATGCCTTCGAGATTGCCGCCATACGGCGCCAGCGCCAGATAAAGGTCGAGGATCTGCTGCTTCGACAGCGTCTGTTCGAGTTCGACCGCGCGCACCATCTGCCGCAGCTTGGCGCCGACCGAGCGCTGGCGCCGCGGCTCCATCAGCCGCGCGAGCTGCATGGTGATGGTCGAACCGCCGGAGACGATCCGGCCGTGGCTGACGAGCTGCAACGCGGCGCGTCCGACTGCCAGCGGATCGACGCCATGATGCTGATAGAAGCGCTTGTCCTCATAAGCGAGCAGCAGCTTGAGGTAGCGCGGATCGACTTCGGTCGCGGCATCGACAGGCAGCCGCCAGCGCCCGTCGGCCATCGCGAACGCCCGCAGCAATTTGCCGTGGCGGTCGACCACCGTCACCGAGGTCTGCCGCGCCTCGTCGAGCGGCAACGGGCCGAGCGAGACGGCGTAAGCGAAAAGGCCGCCGCTTGCGATGGCGATCAGGAGCGCCGACACGAGGGCGGTCGTCTTGATCCTCCCCCAACCTCTCCGCCCGTCATTGCGAGGAGCGAAGCGACGAAGCAATCCACGCCGCGCGCGTGGCGCTGGATTGCTTCGCTCCGCTCGCAATGACGCCTTGGCAGGCGTCAGCACCTCTCGCGACGCTGCGGGCGTGTTGGTCGGCCGCTCGCTCATTTCGCCGCCCGCACCTCGATCGTGCCGGTGCCGGTGCGGCCGTAGCGCGAGGGATTGTACATGTCCTCGACCACGGCCTGCGGCAGCACGTATTTGCCGGGCGACACCGCGCGCACCACGTAGGCGACCGTGAACACCGACTTGTCGTCGGCCTTGCGGTCGATCGCGGCGGTGAAGCGGTCATCGCGGAACTCGGTGTTCACCGGCTCGGCGCCATCGGCGATCCAGCTCAGCGTGCCGGAATCGCCCGACGACACCAGATGCGGATTGTCGATCTCCAGGCCCGCCGGCAGGTAGTCGGCGATCATGACATGGCCGTATTCAGGCTTCGGCTCGGTGATCGTCAGCACCACCGCGAAGCGGTCGTTCTGCTTCGCCTTGGTGATGTCGGCCGGCTCGCCGCCAAGCGTGAAGTAATTGCGCTCGATCTTGAAGCCGTTGCTGGCGGCCGGCTCCGGCGTGATCGGCGAACCGCTCACCGTCACCACCGCCTGCACCGGGGAGTCGCCGGTGTTGGCGATCTTGAGCGGCTGAGCCTTCACCTCGTCCGCCTTGTAGCTGCGATATAGCGCCGTCTTCACCGCATCGCCGTTGAGGTCGAGCGCCATCGTCTCCTTGGCGAGCGCGCGCGCCGCCAGCACCAGCCAGGCGTTCTCCTGGGTCGAGGTGTAGGGCGACAGCCCGCGCGCGGCTTCGACCCGCTGCACCGCCGTCGTCAGCGTCGGCCGAGGCGCGTTGCCTTCGCTGGCGAGCGACACCAGGGCCGCGGCATCGCGCAGCTCCGAGCCGTAGTCGACCCGGCCGAACACGATCGACGGCTTGGGATTGAGGCTGTCGGCCGCCGCCGCATAGACCCGCTCGGCGCGGGCGCGGTCACCGACCAGCGCCAGCGCCGCGGCGAGCTGCGCCTTGGCGATCGGCGTGGCCAGCTTGTCGAGCTTGGTGTCGGCGAGATAGCGCAGGTCGCCGATCGGTGCGGCGCCATTGCGGGCGAGCACATATAGGCCATAGGCGAGATCGCGGCCGCCGTCCTTCTCCGGCTCGTCGGCATTGACCACCGAGTTGCGGATGCGGTCGAGCGCGGCGCGGAACGCGACGTCCGGCACCACGAAGCGCTTCTCGCGCGCCCGGGTCAGGAAGTCGGTGACGTAGGCATCGAGCCAGGCATCGTCGCCGCCGGTCGACCACAGCCCGAACGATCCGTTCGAGCCCTGCCGCGACAGCAGCCGGTCGATCGCGCCCTTGATCCGCTCGTCGGCGCTGCCGTCCATCGCCAGATGCGCGCCGGCGGCGAGATCGTTGACGTAGAGCAGCGGCATCGCCCGGCTGGTGATCTGTTCGGAGCAGCCGAACGGATAGCGGTCGAGCGCCTTGAGGATGGTGGCGGCGTCGAGCGCGGTCGACATGCTGACCGACAGCGACAGCCCGCCGGTGCCCGGCACCAGGTCGGAGAACATGTCGGAGGTCAGCGTCAGGCTGTCGCCCTTGGCGAGCGTCCGGATCGAGCGCCGCGCCAGGGTCTGGTTGGCGGGACGGACGTCGAGCGCATAGTGCCGCGCCAGCGACAGGCCGTTCGGCCCCAGGATCGCGACGTCGAGCGCAGCGGTGCCGGCGCCACCGGCGTCCAGCATCAGCTTGGCCGAGCCGCGCTGCTTGGCGGCGAGCTTCATCGTCGTGGCCGCCTCGCCGCTCAGCTTCACCGGACCGCTGGCGCTGACCTTGATGGTGTAGTCGCCCGCGGCGCCTTCGACGTTGTCGAGATCGAACGCCATGGTGCCGCGGTCGCCGTTGCGCAGGAAGCGCGGCAGCGTGGTGGTCAGCACCACCGGATCGCGCACCGTGACGTCGGTGTTGGCGCGGCCGACCTTGGTGGCGGTCCACGCCACCGCCATCACCCGCGCGGTGCCGGCGAATTCGGGAATGTCGAAGTCGATCGTCGCGGTGCCGTCGGCCGCCACGGTGACGATACCGGAATACAGCGCCAGCGGCTTTTGCGTCGGCGGGCTGCCCTGCAGCTCGGCCGCCGAGGAGTCACCGCCGGAACGGATCTGGCCGCGCGCGCCCTGCATGCCGTCGATCAGCTGGCCATAGAGGTCCCGGATCTCCGCGCTAAGCCGGCGCTGGCCGAGATAGTACACGTCCGGTGCCGGCGGCTTGTAGCCGGTGAGATTGAGGATGCCGACGTCGACCGCGGCGACCACGATCTTGGCGTCTTCGCCGGGCGACAGCCCGCCGAGCCGGACCGGCAGTTTCAGCGACGTCGACGGCCGCACCAAGGCCGGCGGCGACAGTTCGACCGACAGCGTGCGCGCCGCCTTGTCGATGCCGAACCATTTCAGGCCGATCGCACGCCCCGGCATCCGCTGCGCGGCGGTGTCGAGCGGCCGGCGCAGCGTGGTGACCACATAGGCGCCCGAGCCCCAATCCTTGCCGACCGTGAGCTTGACCTGCGAACTGCCCGGCTTGACCTGCAGCGACTGCGTGGTCAGCAGCCGGTCGCCCAGCACGTTGACGGTCAGAAGACCCGCGGTGCGCGCGTTGACCGTCACCGTCATGGTGTCGCCGGAGGCGTATTCCGGCTTGTCGATCGAGGTCTCCAGCAGATCCGGCGTATCGGCCGAACCATCCGAATACCAGCCGACGTCGAACTGCACCGAAGTCAGCGGACCGGCGACATCGGCGGTCTTGACGTCGAGCCGGTAGCGGCCGGGCTCCGGGTTGAACTGCAGCCGCGCCGGCTCGCCGGCCTTGATCGACAGATCGCCGTCGGCGACCCGCTTGGTCGACTTCACCGGCTCGTAATCCCAAGATGAGTTCTGCCGGTACCACTGATAATGCGACTCGATCTTGAGCAGCTCGTAGCGCAGGCCATTGCGCGGCAGCGAGCTGCCGTCCGGCGCCACGAAGGCCACGTCGAATTTGGCGACGTCCCCCTCGGCGACGTTGCGGTCGGCGAACAGCGGCTTGACGCCGATCATCGCCGCCGCCGGCGCGACCGGCAGCACCAGCTTGCGCTCGACCGCGCGGCCGCCGGCTTCCGCCATCCGGACGAAGATCTGCGCCTCCTGCGGCCGAGTCGAAGACGGCGGCTTCGGCAGGCTCACCTCGAAGGTGGCGGCGCCATTGGCGTCGGTCTCGGGGAGGTTTTCCAGCGGGGTGCGCTCGTTGCTGGTGGTCTCTTCGTCGGCGACGCCGAACTGATAGCCGGCATAGCCCGGACGCCCTTCGGCCGGCGCCACCAGCAGCTCGCCTTCGATCTGCAGCGCCGAGGCCGGCGCGCCATACAGGAAATGGCCGTCGACCTTAAGTTCCACAGGAGCATCAGCTTTGATCGCCTTGTCCTTGGTGGAAATGTCGAATTCGATCCGATCGGGAACATAGTCTTCGACCATGAAGGTGGTTTCGCCGACGCTGGCGCCCTTCGGATCGGTGAACGCACGCACCCGCCAGGTGCCGGTCGGCACCGCCGAATTGAGCGCGACGTCGAGGCTGCGGCCGCCGGCGCCCTGATCGGACAGCACGGCCCGGCGGTATTCGACGCCATCCGGGCGTTCCACCACCAGCGTCATCGGGCTGGCGGTCATCGCCACGCCCTGCCCGTCGCGCAGCAGCGCCGTGAGGTGCACGGTCTCGCCGGAGCGGTACACGCCGCGCTCGGCATAGACGAAGGCGTCGGCGCCGGCCGGCACCGCACGCCCGGCGACACCGCGGTCAGACAGGTCGAAGGCGCTGGTCTTCAGGCTGAGGAACGCATAGTCGGCCTTGTCGCTGGACGCGGTCAGCAGCGCCGGCGACAGCCCGCCCTCGCCGCGCGCCAGCCCGGCTTCGAACAGCACGTGGCCGGAGGCGTCGGTCTTGCGGGTGGCCAGCACCTCGTTGTTGCGCGCGATCAGCCGCACCTCGGTATTGGCCAGCGGATCGGTCGAGGCCAGCGAATTGACGAAGACGTGGACGCCGTCGTTGCCGGAGAACGCGGTCAGGCCGAGATCGGAAACAATGAACCACTGGGTCGCGAGCTGGCCGTCATCGTCGGAATTGGCGGTCGGCCCCTTCGGCGCCGCGGTCATCACATAGACGCCCGGCTGCAGGTCGCCGAGCACCTGATCGACCGGGAACGCAGTGGTGACGTCGGCATTCAGCGCCGCGGTCGCGGTGTCGAGCTCGCCCGACCACACCTTGGCGCCGCGCTCGTTGCCGAGGTCGCTGAGCTGGTAGCGGCTCAGCGTCCGCTGGAAGTCGCTGTCGACCACGGTGTTGATCAGGTTGCGGTCGCCGATCCGGAACACCTGCACCGCCACGGTCGGGGTGTTGACGCTGACCAGCGGAATGCCGCGCTGGCCGGTGCGCGGCAGCACGTAGGCGCGGCCGGTGAAGCGCACCAGCGGCTTGCGGTCGCGGACATAGACGTTGAACTCGGCGGACTTCGCCAGCGCCTCCTTCACGGTTGACGGCAAGCCGGCGCGCAGATTGATGTTGTAGCGCTCGCCATGCTTCAGCCCCTCGACGCAGAGCTGGCGCTCCTCGGCGCTGATCGCCGGCTTGTCGGTGCCGGCCAGCGTCACATAGGGCGCGAAGTCGGTGCGCTTGGCGAGCTCCTCAGAGAACTGGAAGCACACCCGCGGCGAGGCCGAATCCGAATCGACGGTGTAATCGAGCAGCCGGAAGCCATGCTCGGCGCGCAGCTTCTCATATTGGCCGCGGATGTCGGCGACCTCGCGCAGCTCCAGCGAAATCCGCAAGGCATCCAGCGCCGGCCGCCACAGGCTGCGGTCGGCCATCGCACGGCCGAGCAACGCCAGCGCGTCGGCCTCCTCGCCCGGGCTCTTGGCGCGCTGGTAGGCGATATAGGCCGCGGTGGTGGCGCGCTCGCGCAGGAAGGTCTGTTCGGAACTGGTGGCGGCCTTGATCTGCAGCACGGTGCGGGCCAGCCGCAGCCAGTTGTCGCCGTCGGCCGGATCGAGCGCCGCGATCTGCCCCAGCGTCTGCAGCCCGCCGCGGTAGTCGCCGCGCTTGAATGCGGCGTCGGCGTCGCTGCGCAGCACCGCGGTCGGCTTGTTGGTGGCCGCCGCTTCGTTCTTGATCTGGGCTTCGAGCTTGATCGCGGCGTCCGCCAGCTCGTCGCGCTGGAACGCCTTGTCGGCCGCCTGTGCCGATGCGAGCCCGAGCGCCAATCCGGCGCAAAGCGTGAGGGCGCGAACCAGACCGATCATGCTTGAACTCCCTTGCCGCGAACGAACGTCGCGTTAGATCTTGTCATGCCGTGACGAAGATGACGCCGTGATGGCTGCGGGCGGACGCAGGGGCCCCCGGTTTCGCCATCCCTCTTCCGCCCTCGCCGGCCAGCCCGGCTCGAGACTCACATCCTCGCCCGCGCGCGCGCCGAAAACAACGCGCCGCATGCGTTGGACGCAGGATGGTGGCAAATGGTTCGGGGCGGTTGTGGCGGAAGCGGATTTTTTGTATCCGGTGGTGCTATAAAGCCCCCAACGGTCCCATAGCTCAACTGGATAGAGTAGCGGATTTCTACTCCGCGGGTTGCAGGTTCGAATCCTGCTGGGATCGCCAACCTAGAAAATCTGGCCACCCATTCAAACCTCTATAAGCGGCCGAATCTTTGGTAGACTTGGACAAAATAGCCTCATCGGCTATGAAAATGGCAACCTGATCACTTCTCCGCAGGGCAAATGCTTCAACACGACATCACTCGGCCCTTGCTGGTCATAACGGGCGTATGGAATCCAGCCATTCTCCAGCCGCCGTGGATTGCTCGCTATCTTCTGGATAAGAAAGAAGGTGAGGAGTTCGCTTTCATGGAGGTCGGAGTACCTGACCGACCAACACCGATAATATATATTAACGATTTAGGAATTGCCGCATCTCGGTCGCGCATCGATCTTTTCGTGAACACCTTTGATCCAAAGCGTTGCAACGAATTGGAAGCAATGTGCGCCAAAATTCTAGAACTACTACCACACACACCGGTCACGGGCCTTGGCGTGAACCACATCTTTTCTGTCTCTAATCCTCAGCCGCAACTACTCGATAAATTCAAGACAAGAGAGAACATTGAAACGGCATACCGAGTTATCGAACAAGTACTCATTAGCCGCATCGAATTAGGTGAGAATGTGAAGCTAAATCTGCGACGGCAGATAAGCAGTGAGAAAATCCTGTTCGACCTAAATTTTCACCACGAAGCGAACAAAGCAGACACCATCAGGGCACTTTTGCCAAACGTCATTGAACGCACATACCAACAAGCAATCGAAACAATCGGATCCCTATACGGCGAACACGACATTGAAGATCGTGGCCACGATTTTCCAAAACAGGAAACGGGAGGAGAAAACTAGCAATGTCATTTCGGCGCATAACTATCCGAATTACATCTACCCCCTCTATGGAGACGGTGAAATACAAGCCGCACAACACAATCTTGGAAAGCAGTGCAACAAAGGGCGCCGATTACGAGACCGATGAAGAACATCCTGCAGATTCCGCTCGATCGTTACCCACCAAGAAGCGGCGCATCCCGAGCGGGTACAATCTTATCGAACTCAATAAGCGGTTAAGAGGCGAAACAAAGAGAGAGAGCACCACTTCGAGCGCAATGATCGGACGCCGCTCTCCATCATCCTGACCCTATCATGGACTTTATTTTTTGCGACAGCGCCTCCATGGATCGGCAGAGCCTCCTGCAAGGAGACCTCCTAGTACGGAACGAGCGATTGCGCGCCGCATTGGGGGATGCACACCAGTACTATGCAGACTCCAGCGATTATTCGCATTTTTTAGTACTAACTCAGTCTTGCGATCTTGTTCGCCGGTCTGGGCGCCAGCCGAAGAGCCGATACATTACTCTAGCTGCAGTTAGGCCCGTATCGATTGTGGTGGATCGATTTCTGGAGCGACACAAATTCACGTACTCTTTTCCAATTATGCTCTGCAAAAAGGAGAGGGAGACCGTCGCCAGAGAATTTCTTGAGCGCTTGCTGCACAATACGGTAGACGGCTTCTTTCTGCTCAAGAAGGACTGCCATCCGCTCCTAGACGAGGATATTTGCGCCTTCCTACCCCTCTCCGTCGCACTTCGAAGCGCAGAACACTACGAGGCGTGCCTTTCGGCAAAGATCGGCCAGATGGATCATATCTTCGCAGCGAAGATCGGCTGGCTAGTTGGAAACCTCTACTCTCGAGTTGGCACTCCGGACATCGAAGAACACGTCGCAAATCCTCAAGCTTATAAAGAGAAATTCTATGATGAGACTCTTTTCCAGCGCACCGCATGGCTAAGCACCGGACAATTTGAGCAGCTTCGAGAAATAGTTCGCTATTGGTCGAAACTGAACCCAGCGATTAGAATTAATGAAGAAATTGCGCAGGAAATCCTAACTCAATTACCCTCAGATCAACAACTAATCATTGAACGAGTAATCGCGCTCTTACACGACGCGAATCTTTTAGGCTCAGAAGCGGAAGCGAGAAATGTTCTCCTAAATGACGTTTACCTGCAAAACGCACTGAAGAACGCATCAGCCTAGACGTGCATCAGTTACCTAAAAGACCTGCAATGATCTTTCTTTGCTAGGCTCGACCTGTCAATGTAGGCCTGATCAGAGGGGCACTTCGATGCCCAAACAACTCAGCGTCTATCAGCTCACCGGCACCCGCGGCTTGCGATGATGCCGGACGACCGGTGCCCGCGGCGGTGGCGCAACCGGCTGCAGCGTCACCACGACCGGGTTGGGCTTGTGGTCCATCGCGGCGCCGGTGGCGGCGTCGACGCCCATGCCGACGACGCCGCCGAGCAGCAGGTTGCCGGCAAAGCCGGCGCCGCCGCTGCCGGAGACTTCGCGGGTCAGCGGGATGATCTGCGGTTCAAAGCCTTCCTTGCTCAGGCTGACGGTGATGTCGGCGTTGCGGTTGACCTCGACCACGCACGGCGTGACGCAGGAAAACGGCGCCTCGGTGCCGGACACATCGGCCTTGGCGCCCGACGGCGTGGTCGCGATCGAAATGTTCTCCGTGGTGCCGCGCGTCACCGACGCACATCCCGACAGCAACAACGCGGCCAGCACCGCGCCTCCCAATGACCGCATCGCAATCCCTCTGATACCGACGCTTCCAGAGCACCGTGTTCGAGGGGGATTTCAAGCCGCGGCGGGCCGCCAAAGCCGCAACTGAGACGCAGGGACAAACCTATCTGCAGAATGTCCCCATGCCGCGCGGTCGGCGCCCGGCGGCGGTCCGGTTCGCCGATGATCCTGCGCCCACGACGCGGCAGCGGCGCGGCGGCCGAATCGGGTACCGATCTGGCGACCGCCAAGCATTCGAGATCGCGTGGACCAGTCCCAAGCCCGAGCCATTCTGCATCTGAAAGCGGAGATCGTCCGGGTCCGCTCGTTCGGCCAGTCGCACCTCTACAAGTTCTGGGCCTTCAAGGTCGACGAGATCAGCGATCCGGTATGGACCGATGGCGCGGCGACCACCTCCACGGTGTGGCTGACGACCGATTACGGGCTGCTCGACGGGACCGGCTACCGGGACCGCCGCAAATTCCGCATCGATCCCGGCGGCCGGGTGTCGCTGATCCAGGCCAGCAGCCACGACGGCAGCATCATCGAGGGCCGTAACGCCGGGCGACTGGCGAGCGGCGTGGCGCGCTCGGTGGCCTGGCCCGGCACCGGGCGCTGATCAGAACTGCCGGCTCTTCAACAGATACGCCGGGATCGCCAGCCCCGCCCCGATCGCGCCGACGATCGACAGCACCCGCACGAACGCCTGCGAGGCCGCGACGATCTGCGCGGTCGAGGAGCCGGTGGTATCGGCGGCAACCGCCATATAGCCGAGCATCGCCTGGCCGAAGAACGCGCCCGGCACCATCGGAATGCAGCCGGCCAGCGCCACCGCGTTGCAGGCCGGGCCGAGCCAGCGCAGCGCCAGGATCGCGGTGAACGAGGTGACGAACGCCGCCGCGAAGGTGGCGGCCTCCAGGCTGCCGCCGGTCTGCTGCACCACGGTGCGGACCGCCAGCGCCAGCGCCCCGGCGACCGCACACCAGGCCAGCGTGCGCCAGCCGAAATTGAACAGCACGCCGAAGCCGGCCGCGGCCAGCGCGCCGAACGCCGCCTGATGCGCCAGATACGGCAGCATCGCGATCCAGGTCGCGCTCATGTGTGAATCCTCAGCACGAATTCGGCGAGCCACAGCCCGGTGACGGCGAACACCATGATCATGATCACGGTGACGGCGCGGGCGCTGCCCATGGTCGGATAGCCGTCCATCACGTCGGTCTGCGCGTTGGTGGACGGCACGCCCGGCACCAGCAGCAGGATCGACGCCATCATCGCCAGCTCGGTGGTCGAGCTGCCGATCAGCCGCGCGCCGAGACCGCCGAGCGCCGCCGAGATGCAGCCGACGATCGCCGCGACCACGAACACGTTGAAGCGGCGGCCGAGCAGCAAATGACGAACGCCCTGCCCGATGCTGGCTGCCGCCAGCACCGGCCCGAACGACAGCCAGTCCGAGCCGAGCAGCCGGCCGAACGCCGCGCAGGCGGCGCCGGTGGCGATCGCCACCAGCCACGGCGGATGCCGCGGCGTCTCGCTCTGCAGCCGCTTCAGCTCGGCCTCGATCGCGTCCGGCGTCATGTCGCCGCGCGAGGCGCGCTTGAGCAGCTCGCGCACCGCAAAGTCGAGCCGATGGTTCACGCCGTGCGGACCGATCTGGATCATGCGCGTGAAGCTGTGATGGCCGCGCGCCAGCGTGATCTCGAACGAGGCGTAGCCGGAGCGCATCCCCAGCACCTCGACGCCGAGCGCCTCCGCGACCATCCGCGCGCCCTCGTGCACCACGCGCACCGACGCCCCGCTCTGCGCCAGCACCGCGCCGGCCTGCAGCGCGACGTGTGAGATCCGCGCCAGCGAATACGGATGGATCGGTTCGAGGTCTGCTGGATCTGGCTGAATCATCGTCATGGTCGGTGGCTATACAGATTGAAGTGGGGCGAAAGCAGGATTGGTCGGACAGCTGCGCTACATGGATACTAACCGCTTAACTAATCGCGGTCGCATATTACCATTTGCGCTTGATCAGTGACGGGTTAACGCCGTTGGCGTTGAACGCTTCCAATTCCGCAATGCAGGTCTATGCTCATCGCGGTCTCGGCCGCTGCTTATTCGAGGAATGGGGTTGAAGATGAAGTTACCGACATTGATCGTCGCCTGCATCGCCGCCGCTGTGGTGGTGTTCGGCGTCCGCAATTTCAAGGCAGAGCCCAACCCGAACGAGGCGACCGAACAGGCGGCGGCCAGTGCCGCTGCGGTCCCGGTCAGCCCAATCAAGACGCTGACTTCGACCTCCTGCCCGTCCGACGGCTGCCCGATCTCTTGCGAAGACGACGACACCCTGCTGTCGGCGTTCTGCGTCAGCGGCACCAAGGCCCGCTTCGCCGACACGCTCAAGCTTGCAAGCGGCAAGCTGACCGCGACCTGCGGCATGGGCGCCAGCAGCATCCTGGCCTATTGCGGCCGGCAGTAACCGCGGCAAAGACGGCCCGGCGCAGGCCGGGCCATCGCATCATCGGCCTTACTTGAGGCCGAGCAATTCCACATCGAAGATCAGGGTCGCGTTCGGCGGGATCACGCCGCCGGCGCCGCGCGCGCCATAGCCGAGCTCCGGCGGAATGATCAGCGTGCGCTTGCCGCCGACCTTCATGCTGGCAACACCTTCGTCCCAGCCCTTGATCACCCGGCCCATGCCGATCGGAAACTCGAACGGCTCGTTGCGGTCGACCGAAGAATCGAATTTGCGGGTCTTGGCGCCGTTCTCGTACAGCCAGCCGGTGTAGTGCATCACGCAGATCTGGCCGCGCGCCGGCGACGCGCCGGTGCCGACCTGGGTGTCGACGATCTGGAGGCCCGACGGCGTGGTGACGGCTTTGACGGATTCGGACATGGCGGGGGTGCTCGACATCAGGGCCGCGGCGGGAGACATCGCAACGACGGCCAAAGCCAGCACAGCGCCGGCGGGAAAAGCGAAACGCATCGGATTGTCCTTTGGGAAGATCGACGTCGGTCGCGGTGAGGCCCGGTTGTAGCCGCTTGGGGCCGATCCGACAACCAAGCCAGGCGCGGCCGCCTGCCGGCCGCCCCGCCCCGTCACCCCAGCCGTCGCGGCCCGGCACCAGGCCGGGCCTCGATCCGACGGCTCAGTCCCCCGCGAACAATGACGGCCCGAACTTGTAGTTCACCCCGAGCGACACCGTCTGCAGCCTGTTGCTCTGCGGCGCCAGATTGACGCCATCCAAAGCCGGCGTCACCGACGTCGCGAACACCGGAGATGCCCCGAAGTCGAAGTACTTGTATTCGAGCGCCATCGACCACGACGGCGCCAGCGCGTATTCGAGACCGCCGCCGATGGTCCAGCCCCAATTGGTGCTGGTGTTCGCCAGCGTCGTGCCGCCGACACCGACGGTGTTGAACTGATCCTGCTGGCGATCCCACGCCGCGCCGCCCTTGACGTAGAGCAGTGTGCGATCGATCGCGTAACCGCCCCGCGCCGTCAACGCGCCGATCGCGTCGATCTTGCTGCCGCAGTCGAAGCCGGCCACCACAGGATTGGGATACGCGCCGAAGCAGGTGTTGGTGCCGCGGATATTCGCCCAATTGGCCGAGGCTTCGACACCAGCGACGAGATGCCCGAACTGGTAGTTCGCGCCGATCTGGCCGCCGAGCAGCGCGCCGCCGAGGTCGACCCGATCACCCGTCGTCGGAGTCGGGAACGGGTCCGCATAGGTGGTGCGGCCCCAGCCCGCGCCGACGCTGGCGCCGACATAGAGCCCGGTCCAATTGACGGACGCGATCCGCGGAGGCGCCTTGGCGATGCCGTGCGCCGAAGTCTCTGCCGTCTCGACGTCGCCGAACTTATAAGAGGTCTGCACGAAGCCGCCGTAGCGCTCGGCGTAGAACTGCATCGGCGACGTCGTCGCTTCTCTCGGGAAGATCGTGCTAGCGGTGTCGGTCGCGAAGTACCAATAGCGGCCGCCGACGCCGACGCTGAAACGATCGGTGACGGCGTAGGACAGGATCGCTTCGAATTGCGTGCCCCAGCCGTGGCCGACCTCCGACTGCGGATTGATGTCGGCGCGGAACCAATGATTGTCGAAGCCGGCGCGATTGACATACGGCAGATAGGCCGCATCCACCTCCAGCCGCAGCCGTTCGGTCAGCGGCGCGCGAACGTTGAGGCCGAGCGCGACGCCGCGCCAGGACTCGGTCTCGCTGAGACCGACGAAGTTGGTGGGAAACGGAACCCCACAGGTGTCGAAGTCGGTCGCGATCTGCCGACAGCCGAAGCCGTTGCCGGTCTGGTAGAACGAACGATAACCGACGAAGCCGCCAAGCTTACGGCCGCCATCGTTGATGAAATTGTAGCCGATGTCGGCGCTGCCGAAGGCCATGCGACCGTCGCGCATCTCCGAGATCGTGTTCGAGTAATTCACTTCGCTCGGGAAGTCTTCGTCGTTGAGCTGACCGCTCACGAGATGGCCGAGACCGAGATTGGCCTTGGCGAACAGCCCCGAAGCGTGATCGACGCGGACGAAGGCTTCGAGCGAGTGTCCGGTCTGATCGCCGTAGATCAGCCGCGAATTCAACCGGCTCGGCTGTACATTGTCGTTCAGATCCTTCTGCATCCGCCCCGAGCTGCCCCAATACCGGGTGCCGGCCTCGATCTGCCAGCCGAGCGGCAGAGCGGCGGCCTTCACGAACAGCGGCACGTCGCCGCCCGCACTGAGCGTCGGTGCGCCCGAGCCGAGCCGATAGTTGAGACCAGCCTTGACCAGATCGAGCTTCTGCTTGAAGCCGACCTCGGAGGCATTGCCGAATTGATCGACGTAAGCGGTGTCTTTGGTGCCGAAATCGACGTGGTTGTATTCCACGAAGGCCGACAGGTTCGGGCTTAGCGCGTATTCCAGGCCGGTGCCGGTGACCCAGCCCCAGCGCGTGCCGCTTTCGGTGAAGCGGCTGGCGCTGCCTGCGCGCTGCACGTCGCTGCTGCCGGTTGCCCACGCTGCGCCGGCCTTGCCGTAGATCAACAGATTGCCCCAGGTCTGGCCAAGCCGACCGGTGATCGTGCCGAGCGACGACAGCTCGTTGTGGCAGGTGAAATTTCTCCGTGTCCCGATGTCGGTGGCGCATTTGGCATAGCCGCCGATATCTGCTGCCGCGGCGGACGCTTCAACGCCGGCGACCCAGCGGCCGAATTGATAGTTCGCGCCGATCTGACCGCCGCCGAACAGACCGGAACTATCGCCACGCCCGGGGAACCCGCCCGACGTCGACGCGGCGAGCAGCGCGCCGGTCGCCGACTCCCAGTCGGTGCTACCGAAACCTCCGCCGGCATGGACGCCGAGATAGATCCCGGTCCAGCTCCACTGCGGCAGCGGAACTCCCGGGAGCGGCGCCGCGCTGACCGAGGCTGCGCCGAGCCGGTAGTTGAGACCGACCTTCACCAAGTGCGCGGTCTGGCCGATCGACACGTTCGATACGTCGCCGAACTGATCGGCCATCGTCAGTGAGCGATTGCCGAAATCTGCGTAGTTGTACTCGATCTTGCCCGACAGGCCCGGCAGGAAGGCATATTCGACGCCGGCGCCGAGCAGCCAGCCGGTGCGCGTCTCGGACGCTTCAAGCACATTGACGAAGTTGCCGCTGACCATCCGGCGATTGACATCGGCCCAAGCGGCGCCGGCCTTGCCATAGAACAATAAATCGCCTGCGGCGTAGCCGAAGCGCGCGGCCAGCGTCCACAGCTCATCAATCCGGCTGGTGCAGGCATAGGTGCCGCGCAGGCATCGCGCCAGGCCGTTGATGGAACCGAAGCTGGCGTCGCCTTCGATGCCGAGCACGTAATTGCCGAACTGCGCGTTGTAGCCGCCCTGAATGCCAGCGATCGCATTGCCGCTCACGCCATGGCCGTAGAAGGCCTCTGCGGCCAGCGCGGCACCGCCGCCCGAGATGCTGTTCCACGCGCTATCCGACGCGGCGGCGCCGACGTGGGTGCCGACGTAGAAGCCGGTCCAGTTCGTGACTGCAACTGCTGATGACGGAAACGGAGCAGCCGGCAGATCGGCAGCGTGCGCGCCGCCGCATCCAACGACCACAATCGACCACACACTCAGCCACGCTGGAACCTGCTTCATCCTGCCCCCTCGCTCGAAAAGCGCACCACCCAATCCAGGGCAAACATGATTCTGTGAGGGAACTCTACAGTCACGCGCGCATGGTGACTGAGCAGAACACAACAAGGTTCCGCAGCCGTACGCTGACGCGCAAAACTCAGCGAAGGTTGTGAGCGCAGCCGATCTCAGTACACTTAGGAAAGGTACGGGGCAGCACGATGCGGAACGGGATGTACTCAATTCACATCCGGATGCTCGACGGCATCCGCGCCCGTTCGAACGGCGTGATCCTGCTGCGCGATGGCCGGCTACTCGGCGGCGATCCTTATTTCTTCAGCACCGGGCACTACACCGTCGCCGACGGCCGCTGGAAAGGCGAGCTGCTGACACGGCAGCACACACCTTACAGCGAGACGCCGGGGCGACCGCTATTCTCCGGACACGACGTGACGACCGGGTTCTCCGGCAGCTTCGTTGATGATGAGTCCGAGGTGTTCGGCACGTCGCTGATCGGCAGCCGCAGCGTCAGCTTTCGCGCCACGCTGCGGCTGCTGGTGACGGACTAACCGGACGACGAACGTTCGTCGCCCTTGTCACGGGCGATGCGAACTACTTCTTCATCTGGTCCTTGGACATGCCGTCTTTGGACATGGCATCCTTCTTCATGCCGTCCTTCGCCATCGTGTCTTTCTTCATGCCGTCCTTGCTCATCGAGTCCTTGGCCATGGAGTCGTGAGCCATGCCGTCCTTCTTCTCCATCTTGTCCATTGCGTAGGCGGCCGGCGCCATCGCCAGGCTGGAGGAAAACGCGGCGACCATCAGGGCGAGAGCGATGCGGGTGCGGGTCATGTGATGTGATCCTTGTCGAAATCGATCGGTGCGGCGACTGCCGCCCTCTTGCTCGACGGATCGGGAACCCGGCTTGTTACGCCGCGCCGAAATAATTCTCGATCGCAGCTATCCGGACGACGGTGGTTCGGCACCGCAACAACTCCCGCACCGCACTGCAACTAACAAAACCGGTCGCAATCGGCCCGATCGCCGCCTCTCGCCTTGACCGCTCGGCGAGCAATGCTTTAGCGATTCAGACAACAGAAAATGATCGGGAGAGAACGATGCTGTCACGCCGCCACCTCCTCGTCTCCGCACTGGCAGCGCCCGCCGTCCTGAAATTCGGGATCGGCTCGGCGCAGGCGGCAACGACGCTGAAGATCTCGCATCAGTTTCCCGGCGGCACCATCGACAAAGGCGACTTCCGCGACCGGCTGTGCCGCAAGTTCGCCGAGGAAATCAGCAAGCGCTCCGGCGGCGAACTGGTTGGCGAAGTCTATCCCGGCTCATCGCTGATCAAGACCAACGCGCAGTTCTCGGCGATGCGCAAAGGCGCGCTCGACCTGTCGCTGTATCCGATGCCCTATGCCGGCGGCGAAGTCCCGGAGACCAATATCGGCCTGATGCCGGGACTGGTCTCGACTTATGAGCAAGGCCTGTCGTGGAAGACCAAGCCGGTCGGCAAGGCGTTGACCGATTTCCTCGCCGACAAGGGCATCGTGCTGGTCACCTGGGTGTGGCAGGCCGGCGGCGTCGCCAGCCGCTCCAAGGCGCTGCTGTCGCCCGACGATGCCAAGGGCCTCAAGGTTCGCGGCGGCTCGCGCGAGATGGACATGGTGTTGCAGCAGGCCGGCGCCGCGGTGCTGTCGGTGCCTTCCAACGAAATCTACGCCGCGATGCAGACCGGCGCCTGCGATGCCGGCATCACCTCGTCCACCAGCCTGATCTCGTTCCGGCTCGAAGAAGTCGCCAAGCATCTGACCTCGGGCGCCGACGCGTCGTATTGGTTCATGCTCGAGCCGCTGATGATGTCGAAGGCGATCTTCGACAAGCTGCCGAAGAACCATCAGGACATCATCCTATCGGTCGGCGCCGAGCTCGAAGCGTTCGGCAAGCAAGGCGCGCAGGCCGACGATATCGAAGTCGCCAAGGTGTATGAGAAGGCCGGCGCCAAGGTCGACAAGCTCGACGCCGCCACGGTCGAGAAGTGGGCCGCGATCGCGCGCGACACCGCGTGGAAGGACTACGGCAAGAAAACCGCGACCTGCGCCAACCTGCTCAAGCTCGCGACCGACGCGGCATGATGCACGGACCCGTGCCGGGCCAGCCGGATCCGACCAGCGCCGCTCAGCGCGAGACCGGCGGCCCGCTCGGCCATGTGCTGGCGCTGGTGAACCGCGCGATCTTGGTGCTCGCAGCAATCGCACTGGTGGTCGCCTGCGGCATCCTCAGCTACAGCGTGGCGGTGCGTAGCCTGTTTCACAGCGCGACCTACTGGCAGGACGAGGCCGCGGTGTTCCTGTTGGTCGGGGCCACCTTCCTGACAGCAGCGTTCGTGCAAAGCCAGCGCGGCCATATCGGCATCGAGGCGTTCACCGGCCTGCTGCCGCCGGCTGTGAACCGCATCCGGCTGTTGCTGGTCGACATCGCCAGCCTCGCCTTCTGCGGCTTCTTCGCCTGGAAATCCTGGACGCTGACGCACGAGGCCTATGTCGATGGCCAGGTCTCGAATTCGATCTGGTCGCCGCCGCTCGCCATCCCCTACGCGCTGATGGCCGCCGGCATGACGCTGCTGTGCCTGCAGATCGCGGTGCAGATCGTGAACTCATTCGGCAGGACGAAACGCGCGTGACAGTCCTTGGTATTGGTATCAGCTACGGTCTCGCCACGCTGGCGGCGATGTTCTCCGGCATGCCGATCGCATTTGCGCTCGGCGCCGTCGCGCTGGTGTTCATGGCGATCTACATGCCGCACGCCTCGCTCGATACGGTGACGCAGAACGTCTACGAGGAAATGGCGTCGATCACGCTGCTGTCGATCCCGCTGTTCATCCTGAAGGGCGCGGCAATCGGCAAATCGCGCGCCGGCCAGGATTTGTACTCCGCCCTGCACGCCTGGCTACATCGCGTGCCCGGCGGGCTCGGCGTCGCCAACGTTTTTGCCTGCGCGCTGTTTGCCGCGATGGCGGGCTCATCGCCGGCGACCTGCTCGGCGATCGGCTCGGCCGGCATCCCCGAGATGCGCAAGCGCGGTTATTCCGGCGGCTTCGCGGCCGGGATCATTGCGGCGGGCGGCACGCTCGGCATCCTGCTGCCGCCGTCGATCACCATGATCCTGTTCGCGGTCGCGGCCGAGAAGTCGCTCGGCCGGCTGTTCCTCGCCGGCATCGGCCCCGGCCTGCTGCTGGTGCTGCTGTTCGGCCTCTACGCGGTGGTTCGCTTCCGCCGCGAATACGCGCTCGCCAAGGAGCTGTACGACCAGACCGGCCAGACCTCGCCGATCCTCACCCGCGAGACTTACACCATGGCGCAGCGCTTCGGCGCGCTGCCGCGGGTGCTGCCGTTCGTCATCCTGCTCACCGGCGTGATGATCGCGCTGTACGGCGGCTACGCGACACCGTCGGAAACCGCCGGTCTCGGCGGCCTGCTGGCGCTGCTGCTGATCGCGTTGATCTATGGGGTGTGGAAGCCTTCCGACCTGTCGCCGATCATGACCTCCACCGTGCGCGAGTCGACCATGCTGATGATGATCATCGGCATGTCGCTGCTGTACTCCTACGTGATGAGCTATCTGCACATCTCGCAGTCGGCCGCCGAAGCCATCGTGGCGATGCAGCTGCCGCGCTGGGGGCTGCTGGTGGCGATCCTGGCGCTGGTGGTGGTGCTCGGCTTCTTCCTGCCGCCGGTGTCGATCATCCTGATGACGGCGCCGATCATCCTGCCGCCGCTGCGCGCCGCCGGCTTCGACATCATCTGGTTCGGCGTGGTGATGACCATCGTGATGGAGATGGGCCTGATCCATCCACCGGTCGGCCTCAACATCTTCGTCATCCGCAACGTCGCCCCCGACATCCCGCTGTCCGAGGTGATCTGGGGCACGCTGCCATTCGTGCTGCTGATGATGTTCGCGGTGCTGCTGCTGTGCCTGGTGCCCGGGATCTCGACCTGGCTGCCGGATCTGGTGATGGGGCCGGAGAGCCTCAGATAGATCGGAGGGTGGATCAGGCGCACTCGCGCCGCAATCCACCGCCCTCGCCGTATCAGAAACAAGATGGTGGGTTACGCGCCGACGACGCTACCCCACCCTATCGGTTGTTACCACGTGACGTAGAAGTCGCCGCGATTACCCATGCTTAGAGCCAGCGCTTTGCCGCCATCGATCGCCGCCTTGGTATCACCGGTCGGCTTCACGCTGGTCGACCCCATCGTCCCGCCGCCACCGGCGTCGGCAAAATGAACCGCCCACGACTGCATGTTGAGGTCAGGCACGTCGGACGCCTTCTGGAATTTGAGCGTGCCGTTCTGCAGCGCGTCGCTGAGCGACTGCGCCTGCTCGGTCATGCCCTTGTCCTGAAGCGCGGTGATGTGACTGGCGATGGCCGAGTGCGTTGCAAAGACGAACATGACGTCGTCGGACACCACCTGGCCTTCGGTCGAGCTCGCGAACTGGCCGCCGTTCTTGGCCAGATCCTGCATCGCTTGCGCATTGTTGTAGAGCTTGGCGCCGGCTTCCAGGATGGCGATGTTGTCCGCGTTGCCCTGTTGCTGCCAGAGCGGCGTGCCCGACAGCACACTGTCCCCCGCACTGGTTTGGTCCTTCGAACCTTTCAGCCCGTTTCCGAGATCGTGGATCTGATCGAAGATCGATTTGTTATTGGACGACGCTTTGTCCGACTGAGCTGAGCCCTTGTTGCTGGACCTGAAGGCATCGACCTGGGCCGCGAGCTTCTTGGCCGCGACCTGATCGGACGCGTTCCTCGCCAGCATTGCCTTGGCGTTGTCTGACAGATCCACAATCGTCGCGGGGCCGGACCGCGAAGACGCCGCTGCGCTCGGAGCCGCAAAGCTCCCGCTGCTGAGCCCGGAGATCACGCTATCACTGGTGGCGTTCTGCACGCCGATCACGGACTTGATCGCCGATAGATCCGGAAGCGTGGGAGCGATCGTCGTCATGATGGGCCTCCCTGGCCGCGCCGCTGACCCGGTAGATGAAACGGGGTCGACTCGCCAAATTCGAGTATCAAATGATATGGGTATCTTCAGGCGCGCATTGTTAAGAATGAATTAATGCCGCCGTTTTCGAACGGCTCGACGCGACCCGGCTTGCCTAAGAATTGTTCTAGATTGGCCTGGGGCCGCGCGACCTAGGACGCTGAACGCACCCGCTTGTTCTTCGCATTCAGCGCATTGACGACGCGGCTGACCGGCGGGCGGCCGAGCAGTGCGGCGACGCTGTTGGTCGCGGCGATCAGCCTGTCCATGTCGACGCCCATCGGCACGCCCATGCCTTCCAGCATGTACAGCACATCCTCGGTCGCGACGTTGCCGGTCGCGCCCGGCGCATAGGGGCAGCCGCCGAGGCCGCCGGCGGCGCTGTCGATCACGCGGGCGCCCTCTTCCAGCCCGGCATAGAGATTGGCGAGCGCCTGGCCGTAGGTGTCGTGGAAGTGCATGGCGAGCGACTGCATCGGGATCGCCTCGGCACAGGCGCGCAGCAGCTCGCGAACTTTCTTCGGCGTGCCGACGCCGATGGTGTCGCCGAGCGAGATCTCGTAACAGCCGAGGTCCCACAGCGTGGTCGCGGCATCGACCACCGCCTGCACCGGCACGTTGCCGTCGAACGGACAACCGAGCACGCAGGAGATGTAGCCGCGGACCTTGACGCCGTCGGCCTGCGCGCGCGTCAGCACCGGCCTGAACCGCTCGATCGACTCCGCCACCGAGCAATTGATGTTGGCGCGCGAGAATCCTTCGGAGGCCGAGGCGAACACCGCGACGACCTGCGCACCGACGGCGCGGGCGGCCTCGTAGCCCTTCTCGTTCGGCACCAGCACGTGGAATTCGCCCGGCAGCTTCAGCGATGCGCGTAGCACCTCGTCGGAGCCGACCATCTGCGGGATCGCCTTCGGCGACACGAACGCGCCGACCTCGACGGTCGACAACCCCGCCGCCACCAGCGCCTCGACGAAGGCGATGCGGTCGGCGACGCTGACCGGCGTCTTCTCGTTCTGCAACCCGTCGCGCGGGCCGACTTCGACGATGCGGATGGTGTCGGTCATGGACGAACCCCAAAGTCGTTCGTCATGGCCGGGCTCGTCCCGGCCATCCACGCCTTCGGCATCGCGCCGCAAGAAGGCGTGGATGCCCGGCACAAGGCCGGGCATGACGGAGAATGAACTATTCTTCCTCGGCCTCGACTTCCGCGAGCTCGGCGCCTTCCTGAACGATGTCGCCGACCTTGCATTTCACCGCCGTCAGCCTGCCGGCGAACGGCGCGCGCAGGGTCTGCTCCATCTTCATCACTTCGAGCGTGAGGATCGGCGCACCCTTGTCGAGCTTGGCACCGGCCTCCGCAAGCAGCGCCACCACGGTGCCGGGCAGCGGCGCGACGATCTTGTCTTCGCCGGTCTGCTCCTCGCTCTCGCCGCCGAACGGATCGACTAGGTGTAGCTCGAACCGGCCATGGCGCGTCCGCACGTACAGCTCGGCACCATCGACCACCGCCTGCACGCGCGAGCGCGTTTCGCCGAGGGCCACATCGATGCCGTCGCCGGCAGCGGTCCAGGCGAAGGCAAGCTCGCGGCCCGCGATGTTCAGCGCCGACCTGCCGCCGCCATAGGTGAGTTCGATCTTGTGCTCGGTGTGCTCATGCCCCTGCCCGCGGCGGAACAGGAACGCGCGCTTGCGCCGGCCGACCGGCATCCAGCCGGATGTCCGCCACGGCGACGCACCCTCAGCTTTGGCGGCTTCATCCTCGCCGCGCAGGATCGACGCGACCGCGGCGGCGAGTTCGAGATCGCCGAGCGCGTTCGGGGCCGCGGTGAGCGCTGCGAGATGGCGCTCGATGAAGCCGGTGTCGATCGCGTTGGCGCGCACCTCGGGATGCGTGATCAACGCCGACAGGAACGGAATGTTGGTGACGACGCCGCGGACGTCGGTCTCGTTGAGCCCGCGGTCGAGCCGGTCGATCGCCGCCTGACGGGTCGGCGCCCAGGCGATCACCTTGGCGAGCATCGCATCATAGTACGGCGATACGCTGTCGCCGCCGCGATAGCCGGCATCGATCCGCAGGCCATCGACCTCCGCCGGCGTACGCCAGGTGGTGATCTTACCGACCGATGGCATGAAATTCTTCGCCGGGTTCTCGGCATAAACCCGCGCCTCGATGGCGTGGCCGTTCAGCTTCAATTGGTCCTGTGTCAGCGGCAGCGCTTCGCCGAATGCGACGCGAAGCTGCCATTCGACCAGGTCGACACCGCTGATCAGTTCGGTCACCGGATGCTCGACCTGCAGGCGGGTGTTCATCTCGATGAAGAACACGTCCTTGCCGTCGGAGACGAACTCGATGGTGCCGGCGCCGACGTAGTTCACCGCGCCTGCCGCGCGCCGCGCCGCGGCACACACCGTCTCGCGCTGTGCGGCGTCGAGCGTCGGCGACGGCGCCTCCTCGATCACCTTCTGGTGGCGGCGCTGCAGCGTGCATTCGCGCTCGAACAGCGACACCAGATTGCCGTGGCTGTCGCCGACGATCTGCACCTCGATATGGCGCGGATTGTCGACATAGCGCTCGATCAGCAGCGTATCGTCGCCGAACGCCGCCTTGGCCTCGCGCTTGGCGCTGACGATCGCGGCGGACAATTCGTCGGCTTTGCGCACCACCCGCATGCCGCGGCCGCCGCCGCCGGCCGAAGCCTTCACCAGCACCGGAAAGCCGATCTTGTCCGCGGCCGCGGCGAGCGTCGCTTCGTCCTGCGCCGCGCCGTGATAGCCCGGCACCAGCGGCACGCCGGCCTTTTCCATCAGCGCCTTGGAGCCCGATTTCGAGCCCATCGCGGTGATCATCTGGGGCGTCGGCCCGACGAATACGAGACCAGCATCCGCGCAGGCCTGCGCGAACTCGGCACTCTCGGACAGGAAGCCGTAGCCGGGATGCACCGCCTCGGCACCGGTCTGCTTGGCAGCCTGGATGATGCGTTCGATGTTGAGATAGCTGTCGCGGGCTCGCGCCGGGCCGAGCAGCACGGCCTCGTCGGCCTCGGCGACGTGCTGGGCGCCGGCGTCGGCCTCGGAATACACCGCGACGGTGCGCAGGCCCATCGCACGCGCGGTGCGGATGACGCGGCAGGCGATCTCGCCGCGGTTGGCGATCAGGAGCGTGCGGAAGCGACGATACAGTGCGGTGCTGGTCATCATCAGATCCTGATCATCACATCCGGAACAGGCCGAACTTGGTCGGCTCGATCGGCGCATTGCTGGAGGCTGAAAGCCCGAGCCCGAGCACCAGGCGGGTATCGGCGGGATCGATCACGCCGTCGTCCCACAGCCGCGCGGTCGCGTAGTACGGACTGCCTTGCGTCTCGTATTGCGCGCGGATCGGCGAGCGGAATTCCTCCTCCTCCTCCGTGCTCCACGCGCCACCTTTGGCCTCGATGTTGTCGCGGCGGAGCTGGCTCAGCACCATCGCGGCTTGCTCGCCGCCCATCACCGAGATGCGCGCGTTCGGCCACATCCACAGAAAGCGCGGCGAGTACGCGCGGCCGCACATTCCGTAATTGCCGGCGCCGTAGGAGCCGCCGATCACCACGGTGAATTTCGGCACATTGGCGGTGGCGACCGCGGTCACCAGCTTGGCGCCGTCGCGGGCGATGCCGCCGGCTTCGTACTTCTTGCCGACCATGAAGCCGGTGATGTTCTGCAGGAACACCAGCGGAATGCCGCGCTGGCAGCACAGCTCGATGAAGTGCGCGCCCTTCAGCGAGCTTTCGCTGAACAGGATGCCGTTGTTGGCGATGATGCCGACCGGAAAGCCCCAGATATGCGCGAAGCCGCACACCAGCGTCTGGCCGTACAGCTTCTTGAATTCGTCGAACTCCGAGCCGTCGACGATCCGGGCGATGATGTCGCGCACGTCGAACGGCTTGCGGCTCTCCGCCGGCACGATGCCGTAGAGCTGCTCGGCAGGATACAGCGGCTCGCACGGGGTGCGCATGTTCAGCGGCGGCCGCTGCGGCGGCTTCAGGGTGCTGACGATCTTGCGGGCGATGCCGATCGCATGAGCGTCGTTCTGCGCGTAGTGATCGGTGACGCCGGATTGCCGCGAGTGCACGTCGGCGCCGCCGAGTTCTTCGGCCGACACCACTTCGCCGGTCGCGGCCTTCACCAGCGGCGGGCCGCCAAGAAAGATGGTGCCTTGATTACGGACGATGATGCTCTCGTCCGACATCGCCGGCACATAGGCGCCGCCCGCGGTGCATGAGCCCATCACCACCGCGATCTGCGGAATGCCTGCAGCCGACATATTGGCCTGGTTGAAGAAGATCCGGCCGAAGTGCCGCTCGTCGGGAAACACCTCGTCCTGCTGCGGCAGGAAGGCGCCGCCGGAATCCACCATGTAGATGCACGGCAGATTGTTCTGCCGCGCGATGTCCTGCGCGCGCAGATGCTTCTTCACCGTCATCGGGTAATAGGTGCCGCCCTTCACCGTCGCATCGTTGGCAACGATCATGCATTCGCGCCCCATCACGCGGCCGATGCCGGTGACGATCGAGGCCGAATGCACGTCACCACCGTAGAGGCCGTTGGCGGCGAGCGGCGACAGTTCGAGAAACGCGGTGCCGGGATCGAGCAGCAGGTCGACGCGCTCGCGCGGCAGCAGCTTGCCGCGCGCGGTATGTTTGGCGCGGGCCGCCTCGCCGCCACCGGCAGCGACCGCCGCCAGCTTGTCGTTCAATTCGGCGACCAGTGTCCGCATCGCATCGGCATTGCGCGCGAAATCGGCCGAACCGGGATCGATCTTGGAGTGCAGCGACATGGCGTTTCCGGCAGGTTCTGACTCGCTTCGGGACCGAAGCGTTGAAGACATCGTGTCATCGCCAGGCCGCCAGGCGCAACCCTAACCTGACCCGGCGCAGCGCAGGACGCGCATAGCCGTTCGGCGCAGCCTCAGGCTTGCGCCGAGCGGTCGTCGAGGCCGCCGCAGCACCTCACGGAGCCACGGCGGATGCCGGATCAGTGGGTCCAGGGCTCGGGACGGCGGAAGGCAAAATTGTCGGCGTAGGCCGCGCGGCGGCGCGCCGGCTCCTTCGGCTCGATCACCTGATACGGGATGCCTTCCCGCTCGCAATAGGCCACCGCCTCGTCGCGGGTGTGGAAGCGCAGGCTCACCTGCTGCTGCATATCGGACGACGAGGTCCAGCCCATCAGCGGCTCGATCATGCGCGGTTTCTCGGGCTCGTAATCGAGCTGCCATTCCCGGGTCTTGGCGGTCCCGGATTGCATCGCGTTCTTGGCGGGCTTGTAGATCCGTGCGGTCATGGAAGGGTCGAGCCTGTCGGGGTGCGGCGCTGCGCCGGTTTGGTGGAAGCGGCGATCTTGGTGTATTGTTCCGCCGCGTAACGGATCAGGTCGGGATCACGTAAAGTTTTGAGGTTGGTCCCGGCCACTTGTGATTCCGTCGCCTGCGGTTTCGTTTCCTGATTTCCTATATTCCGTCCCCGGCACCGTGACAATCGTGGGGCCCGGCGGGCGACCTTCGCAACAACACGGACGATCGGCTCCATGGAAATTCAGGCCATTCTGCCCAGCAAAGGGCGCGATCTGCGGCTCGACCTGTTCCGCGGCGTCGCCAACTGGGCGATCTACCTGGATCACATCCCGAACAACGTGGTGAACTGGATCACAACCCGGAACTGGGGATTCAGCGACGCCGCCGATCTGTTCGTCTTCATCTCCGGCTACACCGCCTCGTTCGTCTACGCCAAGATGATGCTGGAGCGCGGCTTCATCGTCGGCGGCACCCGGCTGACCAAGCGAGTGTGGCAGCTCTACGTCGCGCACATCGTGCTGTTCGTGATCTATATCGTGGCGATCGGCTACGTCGCGCAGCGCTTTTCCGATCCCGAGATCATCAACGAGTTCAACGTCGCCGGCCTCGTCGCCAATCCGATCGAGACGCTGCGACAAGGCCTGCTGCTGAAGTTCAAGCCGGTCAATCTCGACGTGCTGCCGCTGTACATCGTGCTGATGGGGCTGTTCCCGCCGGTGCTGTGGCTGATGCTGCGCCGGCCGGACGCGGTGATGATCGGCTCGTTCGTGCTGTATTTCGCCGCGCGCTACTTCGAATGGAATCTGCAAGCGTTTCCGGAAGGCACCTGGTACTTCAATCCGTTCTGCTGGCAGCTGCTGTTCGTGTTCGGCGCGTGGTGCGCGCTCGGCGGCACGGTGCGGTCGCGCTCGATCATCGACTCGCGCGGCATGCTTTGGTTCTGCCTGGCTTATCTGGTGTTCGCGCTGGTGATGACGATGGCCGGCCGCTTCCAGGAGTTCGGCGACCTGTTCCCGCGCTGGCTGTACGACGCCTTCAATCCCAACGACAAAACCAACCTCGCCCCGTACCGCTTCCTGCATTTCGCGGTGATCGTGGTGCTGGTGATCCGGTTCGTGCCGAAGGACTGGAAGGGGCTGGAATGGCGCGGCTTCGATCCCTTGATCAAATGCGGTCAGCAGTCGCTCGCCGTGTTCTGCGTCGGCGTGTTCCTGTCGTTCGTGGCGCATTTCGAGTTGACCATGAGCTCCGGCTCGCTGCTGGCGCAGATCCTGGTCAGCGTGATCGGCATCGCTCTGATGACGCTGGTCGCCTACTACATCTCCTGGTCGAAGCAGCAGGACAAACCCGCCCGCCCCGCCGCCAAGCCCGCCACTCAAGCAGCTCCCGTTGCTGCTCCGGTCGCAGCCTCAGGTGCCGAGCCGCAGCCGGCGCGGTCGCAGCTTCAGGACAGCGGCGTGCCTGCCGTCTCGCCGGCGATGATCGCGGCGGCGCGGTCGAGCCCGGAATAGAGATCGTGGCTGGCGCCGTAGCTGGCGCCGTTCTCGCTCCATGACGCGCGGCACCCAGGCGCCGACGCCTGACGCAGCGCCTCGATCAGATTGCCGGGACCGAACGGCTCCGGCAGCACCACGCCGGCATCGGCCGCCGCAACATGGCGCGCATAGCCGCACACCGCGGTGGTGATCACCGGCAGGCCGTTGACCACCGCCTCCAGGATCGCGGTGCCGGTGGTGTCGACCCGCGCCGGATGGATCAGAACATCGGCCCCCGCCATCAATTCGGGAATGTCGCGGCGCATCCCGAGCAAGCTGATCCGGTCAGACACCTTCGCATCGCCGGCGAGCCGGCGCATCAGCCGCCCCTGCTTGCTGTCGTCGGCAACCCCCGCCACCACCAGCCGCGCCTCCGGAAATGCCGCCAGCGCCGCCACCGCGCGGTCGAGCCCCTTGGTCAGCGGATGCGCTGCCACCGCGAGCCAGACCACGGGATCGCCGACCACACCGAGCTCGCCGCGGATGCGCTCGCGGGTGCCGTCGGTGCGAAACTCCGGATGCCGGCGGCCGGGATCGATCGTCGGCGGCATCAACGCCAGCCGCTCCGGCTCGGTGCCCCAGGCGAGTTGGAAACTGTCGAGCTGGTTCTGGCTCAGCAACAAACACTGCGTCGGCCGGCCGGGTGCGAAACTCGCCGTCTCCAGCTCAAGCTTGATCCGGCGCCGCGCGGTGAAGCGATCGGACCACCGCGCCGGCCGCGCCTTGTCACAGCCGTCGGCGCAGTACAGCACGTCGAGATCGATCAGCTTGCCGAAGCCGGCGAGCCGGTCGAACTCGGATTTGCGCTGCGCCGCCGCTTCGGCAAAGCGCTGGTCGCGGCCGTGATTGCTCCAGGCGCTGACCGGCAGCAGCTCGATACTCAGGTCGGTCGGCAGCTCACCCTGCAGCCGCGAGGCCAGAATGGTGACGTCGTGGCCGCGCGCCATCAGCCGCCGGGCGATGCCCATGCAGTCCCGCTGCAGCCCGCCGCTCGGGAACAGCGACACGATCGCCAGCGCGATCTTCATCGGCCAAGCTCCGCAGCAGCCTCAGATACGGCGCAATCTGCACCGGCCGCGCGACCTGGGAGCCCGCGGCGAAACCATCGTGAAATGAAGGAAGACGGGTGGTCGGGGCAGCTGGATTCGAACCAACACCAAGTCATTGATTTCGCTTATCCTGATTCTGACGATCTACCCACAACCTGGGCGAGTCCCGCGCATTTGTCCCCGCGATTCTGACCTGCTCAAGCCCTGCCATCGCCGGGCTGCATTGTGCTGCGTGCCGCGTTCCCAGCGCCCGGACAGTGGCGGCTCGAAGGACCATCAATGGCAAAACTCCCTTTCCCGCGGAAAGTGCTCGAGCAGCACACGATCGTGCTCGGCAAGACCCGATCCGGCAAATCGTCGACCATGCGGCTGGCGGTCGAGGATCTGCTCGATCGCAGCGAGCCGGTCTGCATCATCGATCCCAAGGGCGACTGGTGGGGCCTGAAATCCTCGGCCGACGGCAAGAGCCCCGGCTATGAGATCGTGATCTTCGGCGGCAAGCACGGCGACGTGCCGATCAACGCCGCCAGCGGCAAGGCCGTGGCCGAGCTGGTGGCCCAGGGAAATCGCCCCTGCCTGATCGACCTCGGCGGCTGGATGGTCGGCGAGCGGACGCGGTTCTTCATCGACTTCATGTCGGCGCTGTTCAACACCGCGCGCGGCAGCCGCTGGATCGTCATCGACGAGTGCCACAATTTCGCGCCGCAGGGGAAAGCCTACGACGTCGACACCGGCAAGATGCTGCATTGGGCAAACCGGCTCGCCAGCGAGGGCGCCGGAAAGGGCATGATCCTGATCAGCGCCTCGCAGCGACCGCAGAAGGTCCACAAGGACTACGTCACCTCGCACGAAACGCTGATCGCCAAGCGGGTCATCCACCCGCTCGATCGCAGCGCCATGAAGGACTGGATCGACGGCTGCGGAGATCCCGCACTCGGCAAGGAGGTGCTCGATACCCTCGCCGGCCTGCAGCGGAACCAGGGGTGGGTCTGGTCGCCGGAAATCGGCTTCGGCCCCAAGCTGGTCGAGTTCCCGATGTTCGCCACCTACGACAGCTTCGCGGCGCCGAAGAATGGCGCCTCGGACAAGAAGCTGAAGGGCTGGGCCGACGTCGACCTCGAAGAGGTCAAGACGAAGCTCGCTGCCGCGATCGCCGAGCACCAAGCCAACGACCCCAAGAGCCTCAAGGCCGAGACGGCAAAGCAGAAGACCGAGATTGCAAAGCTGACGGCGGAACTGGACCGTCTCAAGAACGCGCCGAGCCCGGCGCCGGACAAAGCCGATGTAGCCGCGGCCGAAGCACGCGCCAAGGCTCAGGGCAAGGTCGAAGGATATCGCGAAGCTGTTGCCGCGCTTAAGCCGGTTCTCGGCAAGCTCAGCAAGTTTGTTGTCCCGCTGAAGGACGCCTCCGACATGATCGACGGCGTGACGATGATGGCCGAGGCATGGGGCGAAAAGGCAAACCAGCTGCAGCTCCTGCTCAATGCAGGCAGGCTGCCGTCCCAGGCCATCGCGGCGCCCCGAGCCGCATCACCGCCGCCTTCGCGGCAAGCCCCCCCGCTCAACAAACGTCAGAGCCCGCCAAACCGCTCATGGGCAGCGGGCGTCGACGTGCCGCTAACCGGCCCACAGCGCCAGCTCCTCGAGGCGCTTGCCTGGTGGAAGACAATGGGACACGACGCGCCGACGCGGCCGCAGGTTGCAGCGATTGCCGGTTGGAAGCCGAAAGGATCGAACCTGCGCAACCGTCTGTCGGAGCTGTCGAGCAACGGGCTCGTCTCCTATCCGGCAGACGGTAAGGTCAGCCTCACCGCGATCGGCGAGGCTTCGGCTCCCGCACCCGACACCAGCCGCACACTGATCAATAGCATTCGCGCAGTCTGCACCGGCCCGCAGCAGGCGATCTTCGATCAGTTGCTCGCCTTCCGCGATCAAGGCCACTCGCCCGTTACGCGTGCCTATCTCGCGCAGGCACTCGGCTGGGAGCCCGGCGGCAGCAATCTTCGTAACCGTCTGTCCGAGCTGAGCGCGATCGAGGTCGTCGAATATCCGGCGAGCGGAATGGTCCAGCTGCAGGATTGGGTCGTGGGATGAGCAAGATCTCCCTCACCTCACAAATCCAGGAAGTCGCGAGCGAGCTGAACAAGCGCCGCTCGGTCTATCCGCGGATGATTGCCGCCAGGCGCATCAAGCAGGACCTGGCCGACTACCAGATGAAGCGGCTCGATGCGGTTCTCGCAACGCTGCAATGGCTCAAGGAAAACGAGGCGGCGATCAGGCGCAAGGTCGACGTGATGACGACACTAACCGCCGCGGCGCACGCGCTGCGGTCCTATGAGCACGGCAATGCTTCGCCCGAGCTCGCCCGCGAGATCGCGGAGAAATGCGAAGCCCTCATTGGAAAGGACGCGGCATGACCGTCGCACTGCCATTGCCCGAGACGCTCGCGCGCCATCGGGACGTTTACCAGGAGATCGCCGCCAGCCACCCGTCACTGTTGAACGGAAAGGTCTGGTGCCCCAGCTGCGGCCGCTCCCGCGTCGTCGATGCCGCGCGATGCCTGCGCGAGGGCTGGCCGAAGTGCTGCCACGGCACAATGTCGCTCGACCAGCTCCGCAACGAAGTGGTGAAACCGTAAGGTTCGCGTCGATGGTCGAATCGACTGCGGGAATTATCCCGCTTGGATTGATGTCGCGGGCAAGCCCGCGACATTTGGTCAAATCTTTTCTCTAACCGCAGTCTCTCCGCGGCGATCAAGAAGCTCGATCAACTTTTCGTAGCGCACATTCAAAGCTGCCAGAATCTGCTTGGGCGAGCTTCCTTTGTAGACTGCTTCGGTGATGGCTGTGAGGATCAATATTCTAGCACCCAACAACACAACTTTGACTGCCGAAAAGTTGCCCTTCAGCACGTTGCGCGAAACGCTTGGCAATAGAGTGGCCCCAACTGCACCCCACAGAACTACTTCTGCAATCATTGCACGAGTTCGATAATCCGACCTCGATTTAAATCGCACTCGCCGGATCGATCGTGCGGCTTTGAAGTAACATCCTGCGCTGTGGAGAAGTTTACTGAGTTGCCCGGGAAGCTCATCGGAGTGAGCCTGCCACTCCTCTCGATAACGCTCCTGATCGCCCGCTGGCAGCTTCCGAACGGCCCCGTCTAGCAACCGCTTCGTCACTTTAGGAAGATGCGCTGCTAGCTCATCAGCCGCGAGTGACGTGACTAATGTCCACAGTAGATCTGTCAGACCTGCCATGCTGGGGTACCTCCCCACTGCAGCGGCTCCAGAGCTTCTCGCGCGGCGCGTTGTCCCTCCCCGGTAATGCTGTAGTACCGACGACGCGGTCTTCCTTCAGCGGATGGATCAATAGTCTCCCATTCGCTCACCAGCCATCCAGCTTGCTCTAGACGCGCCAGTAGCGGGTACAGCGTGCCAGAACCGATCTTCGTCTCAAGATGTATTTCGGCGCCTGATCGGGCGCGTTTTACGTCAGCCATGTAGAGCCTCAACACTTTAAGCGTTGGTCCAGAAATTCTGACAGATCCCATGCGCTGCTTCTCCTCACGCTCTTCGGGGCCTTACCGGCCTCTATTGAAAATCGATATAGACCCTATGTCGACTTTCGTCAATCGGGTGAGTGACAGTGCGGCTTCTCCCCTTTCCCTAGACCGCGGGCTGTAAAATGCCCCATGGCCGATTCCCGCACGGTGGCCCAGCTTGAGGCCGAGAACTATCACCACATCTGCTGCGAGTGCTGCAAAGGCTACGTGTGGGTGCCCTTCCGGATGATCCGCAGCAGGATCCCGAACCTCGACTCGATGACGCTCGACGAGCTGGGCGCCCGCATGCGGTGCGATCGCTGCGGCGGCCGGCCAGAGCGATACTACGCCGAGCGGCAGAGCGACGCGCCCGGCTACGCCAAGACGTTCACCCGGCTCGATTAAGGCCGGCCTGAAACCTCCCGTTAAGACAGATTATGGAACATTTCGTTCCGCGCGCGGGCCCTTGTATCGCATTCCCGCGCCGTCAGGAGCGTTATGGCCGCCATCGCTGCCGTCCGTAAGTCCGCCAAGCCGGCGAAGCCGCCGTCGCGGCGCGACCTCTGCCAAGAGCTGCTCGACATCGCCCGCAAGCCGGAGATCGCCGAGGCGCTCAGCCGCATGGAGGCGATCAAGAGCCTCCTGAAAGAGCAGTCGAAAACCGACGGGAAGTTCCGAGAGGAGTTTCCCGGCATCGGCTACGTCTCGGCGAGCCCCCCGGCGCCGTCGCAGATCAACGGCGAAGAGCCGAAGCTCTCGGTCGCAAACTGGATGCTGATCCGCGAGTCGCAGCGCGTAAAGCTCCTCGAACAGGGCTTGGTGACGATCGAGCCGATCGTGAAGGCCGCCTTCTACGGGCGCGTCGACGTCAAGCTGCACACCACCCCCGCGAGCTGACCATGTCCGATTCGAACATCATCCTCCCGTCGATCGGCCGCGTGGTCTGGTTCCACCCCGCTGCCCAGGCAAACCCGAACGGTCAGCCCCACGCGGCGCTGATCGCCTACGTGCAGAGCGAGCGGCTGATCAACTTGGCCGCCTTCGACGAGAACGGCACCAGCTACAGCGCCACCTCGGTGCCGCTGCTGCAGGGCGATGAAGCGCCACCGACCGACGGCACCGCCTACGCCGAGTGGATGCCCTTCCAGAAGGGCCAGGCCGCCAAGACCGACAACGTGGCCGCCGGTGTGCGGGACCGCCTCGACGCGTTCGAGAAGTCGGTCGACGATCGTTTCCGGCAGACTGGCGACTTCTTGACCAAGAAGTTCGCCGAGGTCGACGGGAAGCTGGCTCAGCCCGCGGTCACTGTCACCGGCGATACGGCTGTGGAGCTCGTAGGCGTTCCGTCGCCCATGCCGGCCGAGCTGGCGCAGCCCTCCGCACAGCCGTCTGGACAGTGACCACCGCCCTCGATCTCATCCGGACCAAGCGCGATGCGCTGGTACTGAAGCGCGACCAGATGTCGGCCGGCGTCAACGTGCTCGCCGGTGCGATCTCAGTGTGTGAGGAACTGATCGAGCAGATTGCGTGCGTCTCGACGGAAACGAACCCCGTGCCGAACCCGAATGCTTCGAATTCGGAGGTCCGCTAGACGCTCAGGGCAAGGTAAGTACCTGACTACCTTGGCAATACTCCACCCCCTGTGCAATATTGATCTGCATCAACTTTATTACTCGCAATGGTTGTATAGTTCCTTTTTCAAGCTCAGGGCTTGCTGTGCCGTCATTTCAGTCAGCCGATTACTACTTCCACCCCTGCCAGGCGTGCGGTGGCGCGGCCAACCTCACTCGACGATCGCCCTCGGCCGATGGCGGCGAGACACGAACCTATGAGTGCCGGAAGTGCGGCCAAGTGGACGTCTATGACGTAAGTGCGGCCCCTCAGGCCGAATGGACCCGGAAAAATCAGCTGCCGGTCAAATAGCGGATCACCGCGATCGTCGCGCCGACCGTTGCGGCCATGGTGCCGACGAAAGTCAGCAGCGCGACAAACAGCATCTTGATGCCGGTCAGGCGTTCCACGATCGCCAATAGGCGCTGCAGGCTTTTCTGGATCTCGACGAGCTGCTCGCCCTGCTTGTCGGCGCGCTCATCGTTACCGACCTGCTGCTGCTCGAGCGTCGCCACCCGCTCGGCCAGTGTAGTGCCACCGTCGCGGATCTGCCGCGGGAGCCGTGCCGCCCGTGCGCTCATTGTGCGTCCCCCTGCCCTGCATAAGCCTCGCGCTGCTGGACGACGCACGCCCGGCCGGCCTTGATGCGCTCGTTGCCGATGATCACCTCGGCGTCGCGTTGCAGATACGCGGTGATCGCGTCGTCGTCGGGCCCGAACGGCCGCGCGTCGACCGGCTGCAAGATCTCCTCGCAGATCTGCGACGGCAGCTCGGCGCGCAGCGGCGCCGGCAGCTCACCGCTTCTGTGGACGCAGCTGGTAAGCAGCATCGCCGAGACGGCACACATTGCCGCCGGCGGCAGCCTTCGGCCGGGCGGCCGCGGCCGCCGGAGGATGTTTCGCATAGTGGTCCACCTTCTTCTGCAGGGCTTTGGCCTGGTCGGCCAGGCGTGCCAGCCTCGGCCGATAGTCGCTTTCGAGATCCACGCGGATTTCCCTGTCACGCGTGACGCGCGCCTGTTCGGCCGCCGCACGATCGGCGGCGCGCTGCGCCTCGCAGGAGTCGCCGGCGAGCCGCAGCGTGAGCAGCGCCGCCAGCGCGCCGAAGCTGAGGAAGGCGACGAACCGTGCCGGGATCACATAGGGGCCGATCACCGGCAGGCGGCTGCCGAACGGGATGTAGCCAACCACCAGGCCGACGATCAGCAGCAGGCCGGCAACGCCGATCGCGAGGGTGAGCGCCACCGCCTGCAGGCCTTCGAGGATCGCGCCGAGCGTGGCGGCCGCGCCGCCGAACAGAAAGCCGCTCATCGCTGCCACCACCGTTTGGTGGTCGCTTCCGCGACGCCTTCGAGGCAGAGCTGGCGCTCACTCATGCGGTAGTCGCCAGGACCACGCCGCTTGATCAGCCCAGGTCGGACCTTGCCGGCACCGGTCACGCGCCAGCCATCGAATGCCTCACAGGCACCGCGCAGATCACCGGCGTTGATCTTGCGCATCATCGGCGATCTGCAGACCGCTGCCGCGCCGGCGTTGTAGCTGGCATCGAGAAAGGAGCCGAGCACCTTGCCCGGCACCTTGCTCAGGTCGACCGTGAAACACGGCTCGATCTTCGCCCAATAGCGCGGCAATGACTCGGCCAGCTTGGCGTCGCATTCAACCTTCGTGAAACGCGTGCCGACCTTCACGGTGCCGAACTCGTCGGTTTGGCCGTAGCAGTAGGTCACGGGATGGCCGGTGCCGATCATGTCGCGGCGAGCGACCGCGTCCATGCCTTCCCATTGCGGCGTGATCAGCATCGCAGCAGCAACCGCCGCGGCGGCAAATCCGCCGGTCGCGCCGGCGCCGGCGCCGATTGCAACCTTATTCGTTGTCGACAGAGCCATGACCGCGATCCTGTTTCACGAAGCGAGCGGCGAGCGCGCACACACTGGAGAGCGTCGTCGACGCGCCCCCGATGATCGAAAGCGTGATGGGGCCGATCGGGAATGCGACGTCCCTCAGCAGCAGAAAGCCGACGAAGGCGGAGACGCCGCCGAACACCGCGCCGGCGACGTTGAAGCGGACCGACCAGGCGCGGCGGGCCACCCAGCCCGCATCGTCGATCAGGCACAGGCGTTTGCGCGGCGCGCGCGCGGGCGCGCCCGCAGAAGCGGGTTCTTCCATCTTGGACTCCTGTGAGGCTTAGAGCTGGGCCTTGAAGTAGATGCGCGCCGAAGCGGACAGCGCTTGGAAGAAGGCGGGATGACCCGCTGTGCCGCCGCTGATCGTGAACTGGAGCTGGGCGACGTCGGGGCTCGAAACGTACGCAGCGAGCGCAGAGATCACGAGAGCGGAAGCTGCAGGATCGTCCGCCTGGAAATGGGACGGTGAGCTGATCGATACTGCAGGCCCGGCGCGCATCGGATCTCCGAGCGGGATCACAGTCCTAAAAATCGTCGGACTGAAGATGAAGCCGAGGCTCAAGTACATCGTGCCGGGAAGATTGATGCCGGTGGTCCGCAAATAGCGCTTGCAAAGCCCCATCTCATCCTGGGCCGAGCGAACCGCAAAAGGCGTAGGTGCGAGCCCCGCCTCGAGCTGGGCCTTGCCGATGTCCAATGTGACGTTCTGGGCCTGCGCCGAGTCCGTCCAAAACAGGACCGCAATGTTCGCCGCCGCGCTGCTCACCGTGCCCGCAAGCGAGATCGAGGCAGCGGTGTTTGCCGTGAGGGTGATTGACCCGGAGGCGGTTATCACCGTCGAGGTCGCGGTGAAGAAATTCCCGGGCGAAAAGATCGAGCTGGTCCAGTCGTTGACGAAATCCTTGGTCGGGACGTCGGCGGTCCCCGTCCATTCGATGATAGCAAAGCGGAGAGTAGTCGCCGCCGACATCCGCACGCGTGCTGACAGGACCACCGACTGGCCGCGCAGATCCGTGCAATTTACGGCTTCGATCACCTGGGCGAGGCCGAACCGCTGCGCGGTCGCGTTGGCTTGGGTCAACCTCATCATGAACGGTGTGCCGTCTTCGACGTTCACCAGAGCAGAAGCGGTCACGCCGGCGCTCTGCGTGAGGCCGTACCATTGATCCCAAGCGTAACTGCCGTCGGTGATGGCGGCCGCGCCCGAGTTCTCCAGCTGCCAGATCTGACCGCTGGGGTTGATCAGCCGGTTGTGCAGCCCCGGATTGCCCGCCCCGGCATTCGCACGCGCCCTCGCCTGTTGCGCGGAGCTGAGCGCCTGCGCCGCGTCGTACCGGAGCAGCGTCATCACAGTGCTCGCCATCGAGCCGCCGTCGAATGTGAGCGCGCCCGACTGCCCGCCGAGAGAAGCGACGCCGGCAACAGCGGCGGCAACGGCATTCTGGACGAACGCCGTCGAAGCGGCTTTGGTGCTGCTGTCGCCCAGCGTCTGGGTGCCGACCACCGGATTGACCAGCGTCGGGCCATTGGCGAACACAAGACTGCCGGTGCCCGTTTCGTCGGACATCACGCCGGCGAGTTCTGCCGAGCTCGTAGCAGCGAACGCAGAGAGCTTGTTGCTGAGGTAGGCGACCGTTCCGCCCGCCCCAAAGGCGACCGAGCTTCCATCGGTGCCGTTCAAGGTCAGCGAATTGTTCGCCACCAGCGTCTTTGCGGCCGCAATCGTCAGAGTCCCGGTGGTGCTGGTGATGGTGAGACCGTTGATCGTCTTACCGGTCAGCGCTTGCACGTCGCTGGTGCCGACGATCGCACCTCCGGGCAACGCCTTCCCGCTGTCCTGAAGCACCGTGCCGCCGGTGCCGTTGAACGTCGGGATGTTCCCCGACACCGACGACGCCGGGCCGGTGACAGCACCGACCAAATTGGCTTGCACGATGTTCCACTGCGCGCCGACTGCCGCCTGCGTCCCCGACGCCGTGCCGTCGGTGAGGCACATCAGAGTGTCGCCGTTCTCGACGCTTACGCCGGAGGCACCGCCGATCTTGCCGCCGACGCTCACCTTGTAGGTCCAGCCTCGATCGGCCGCGGGATAGTTGGGGTTGGCCGAGCAGTCGATGCTCCCCTTGAACACCATCGCGTCGTTGGCGGCGATCAGCTGGTCAGCGTAGGCCTTCACCGCAGCCTGCGTCGGGATCCGGGTCGAACTGTTCGCGGCGAGCGCGCTATCATTGTCGACCACATTGGCGGCGAACATCGCGGCCGTGAGGTTCGAGATCGTGTTTGCCGATGCGTTGATGGTCTTATTGGTCAGTGTCGCAACAGCTGCGTTCTTGGTCGCGTCCGAGGTGTTGTCGACATTGCCGAGTCCGACATCGCCCTTCACGATGCCCGTCGGCGACGAGATCGCCGGTCCGGTGAAGCTACCGCCGGTTACAGTCTTGCCGGTGAAAACCAGCGACGCAGGTAGGGACAGCGTCGGGTCGCCGGCCGCGCCGCTGCCGTTGCTCACCGAGATCTCGTTCGCGGTGCCCGTCAATGTGCGTTTGACGAAGCTGTCGGCAGAAGTCTCGACCAGTAGTCCGGCGCTCGCATCGAGCGCAGCGAGCGCCGTCAACGTGGCGTCCTTCGGCTGCACCGGGGCGAGGAAGTCGGTCACCAGGATGCTACGCACGGTGTCGCCGTCGAGCAGCAGCTTATCACCCGCTGCCGGCGAGGTGACGGCGGGTTCGTCCTTGGGGCGGATCGTGGCCATCGCTCAGGCTCCGGCGAACAGAAGGAAATTGCAGACGATGGTGTGCTGCACCAGCGAGAACGGATTGCCGCCCCCGCCTTGCGGGTCACCGGCGAAGCTGAAGGACGAACCGTTGATCGTTAAGACCTGGGGGGAACCTGGGTAGGACGAGGAATATGCTCCCGCGTCGAACAGGAGTGTTCCACGATCGTTGATTGCAGCGAACGAAGCGCTGCCGCCGATCCTTCCGCTGGGCGTGTAGGGCGGCAGGTGGGACAAACCGATGACGCCCCACTGCGCGCCGCCAGTGGCGCCAATCTTGGTGGCGTCGCCCCCGAAATAGCCGGCGGACAACCGGCCTGCCGCTGCGCCGCCCATATTGTCCCTGCCCGCGAGCACGCGGCCGCGCAGGTCGCCGATACCGAACGTAAGCGCGCCGTCGCCGTTGTTGTAAAACGTGTTCCCGGCTGCGATTTCGGCCTGGGCCAAAGCCCACAGCTCCGGATAGGCCGCGCGGCTGAGGGTCTGTCCGGCGGGGATGACCGTCAGCGGCAAAACGGTCGACGTGGTGACCGGGATCAGTTCACCGATGAACCTGCCACCGCTCTTGAGCCCAGCGCCGGAGAATTCCGCCACCTTGGCGCCGTTGACGCTGACGCCGATCCCGTCCGGGGTCTTGTAAAAGCCGGTACCGGGCCCTGTTGCCCAGGTCAGCCCCGGCAGGCTTTCGGTGCCAGCAACGAGCTTCATCGGACCGGTCATCGGCGCCGAACCGTTCTTCGTCAGTCGGCCGTTCACACCATCGGCGAGATCTTCCAGAGCCGGATTGTGCTGGCTCGGCAAGATCGGCGTACCGGTGATGGCCAGATACCCCGGCGGTAGCGCGTAATTGCCGTTTGCGTCTGTGGGCATGGGTGCTCCAAGTGTCAGGCTGGAACGGGTGAAAAACGGGATGTCCACACGCGCTGAGAGCGCAGATTTGGAACAAAACCGGAATCGCGCTATGGGTGCCGGGCTATGACCCGCTGCAAGCTCTCGACCGGTCTTTTGCTGCTGATCGCGCTCGCGGTCTCGCAGGCCTATTGGTCAGCAGCACGCGCCGATGAAGTCGGCCGGTACCAGCTTGCTCAAGGAACCTATAAGTTCATCAACCTAAAGGGCGAAGCGTTCACCGAGTCGGTGATCTTCAAAATCGATACCGCTACGGGGAAGACCTGGACCGCCAGTGTGATCCAGGTCTGCGCTAGCGGACCATTGAGTTGCCGACAGATCTCACAGTGGTCGGAGTTCGAAGGCGAGGTGAAGTTGCCTCCACCAGGCTCGACAGGCCGATGACCCGTCCCGAGCTGATCATCGCGTCCGCCCTGCTCATCGCGTTCGTCGTCTTCATGCGATGGGCGCTCTCTGGCGTTCTGGAGACGTTCGGGTTCGAAACTTTCATGGCCGTCTGTGGCAGCGGCATCATCGTGGTTCTCACCATCGCTTACGTCGTAGATCGTCGGCGAGGACATTTGCCGCACTGGCTGCAGCCAAAAGACCGGCATCCACCGTCCCGCGACTGACATTGACGTTCTGACCCCGGCGCCGCATCGCGTCCGCGATCGCTTTGACCGCCTTCTCACGCTCGGCCCCCTGCTCCGACAGGATGCGGGCGAGCTCTGAGCCTGCACGAATTCTGTGCTCGCCGGCGGCGACAGCGCCGATCTTGTTCGCGCCCAGCTTCAACCCGGTTGTCAGCATGCCAGCAAGCGTGCTGTTGGGCGAAAACACGTCGCCCGGCTTGAGCACTGTCGGGTCGAGCGCTTCTTTCGCACTGAGCCGCTGCGCGGTCTGGCTGTTGCGCACGATGTCGTTGAAGCTCTCGCGGAACAGAGCGTTTCGGTCGACGGTGTCGAGCAGATCCCGGGTTGCCTCCTCGCCATGAACGGTCGCGAGCTTCTGCGCGTTCCAGGAGCCCTCGCCGCGCAACGCGTCCCGCAGTCCGACCAGGTTGTTTGCCTTGGTGCCGATCAGGCGCTCGATCTCGGCGCGGGAGCCCTTGTTGAGCGCGATCCGCTCGCCCGCCTCGAGCTGCTCGAACTCGTCGAGGAAGCGCCCGGGCGACGGCGTCGTCTTCTGATCGCCGAGATAACCGGTCCCGGTCTTGACCGCGTCCGCACGCCGCGCCAAGCGCGACGATACGGCGTTCGCCTGCGCGTAGCCAGGCACCTGGTTTTCCAGCGCCTCGTTGAGCAGAAAGCGGAAATGCTTCAGCGCGTGCTGCTGGTTCTGCAGCCCGCCCTGCGGCACGCCAAGGGCCGGCGCCTGGTGCTCGATCAGGCCGTCGAGCGCCACCTTGGCCTTGTGCAGCACTGTCGGATCATTTTGGCTGACGTACACCTTGTCGAAGGCAAGGTCGCCGTTGCTGTTGAGAGCCTGTTTGCCCGTCCAGGGATCGATCCGCGGCCGCATCTCTTCGACCACCAGCATTTTGCGCAGGTTGGTCAGCGCCTTCTGCTCGAGATCGACGGACTGGTGAATTGCATCGTCTAGTTCAGTGAGGATAGGCGCCGTCTTGACCGAGCGGACGCGCTCGAGCACGCGCGGGTAGTTGATGCCATCCACCATGCTCCGGTAGTCGAGGATGTTCTTGGTCGCGGTGGCGGCGTCCTCGCCCGGGCCGAGGATCCGATCGACGTCGTCGCGGATCCGCGTGTTGGTCAGATCGTCACGCGCCTGCAACCGAGCAGACGTCAACGCCCGAGCCTCGGGCGCCAGCAGGTTAGCGCCCTGGGCCACACCCTTCAGCGACTGCCCAGCGTCCAGCAGCATCGCCTCCGGCCCCAACCGGTCCAACTCAGCGCGAACCGCCGGGATACCGCCATCGGCCTCGATCGCCCGCGCCAGATGGCCGGTCGCCGCCCGCGTCATGCCATCGGCGCGGCCGCGCAGGGCATCGGCGACGCTGCGGACACCCCACCCGACCGCCTGACCGGCGCCTGGAAGGGTCGCACCTATCAGGCCTCCAAATCCGCCGCCGATCGCCGCGTCCTTCGCGGTCTGCGGGATGTCGGTCCAGTCCTTACTGGAGAGCCCGCCTTGCACTGCGCCGATCGCGCCACCGGCGCCGGCACCCAACAGCGACTTGGCGACAATTCCGGCCCCCTTTGAAGCGGCCCCGATGGCGCCGATCGGCGCCACCGCGCCGCCGACCAGGCCGGACGCGATCGCCGCGGCGGGATGGTCGCGCTCATAGCTGGCGGTCTCGGCCTGCTCCCGCTTGAGGTTGTCGCCGTAGGAGCCGTTGCCGATGATCGCGTCCATGCCGGCGCGCGCGCGATCGCCGAGGCCGAGCAGGATGCCGTTCTCCAGTATGCGCGTCGGCGCGTGCACGGCCTCGCGGATCCGCTGCAGCACGCCCGGATTGCTGGTGGTCGGCGCCGGTTCGGGCGCCGCCGGGGCTTCCTGCGGCACAGCAGCGGCGGACGAAGGCACGGCGGCCGCCGCCTCGCTCGGCTGCGCCGGCGCCGCCTCGGCAGGCTGCGCGCTACCCAGCGACTTGGCGATCTCCTCCACGGTGGCGTTCTGCTGCTCGGGCGACAGCTGCAGGAAGCTGTCGTCGACGCGGATCTTCCGCCCTTCGATGTTGAGCGTCGGCATTTATTCCACGCTCCACTTGATGCCGCTCTTGGTGGCGCCGGCCGGCGGCGCGCCCGGCTGCGGCACCCGGACGCCGAAGAGCGCGCGCTCGCGCTTGTTGGCGACGGGATCCGGATAGATCGCGTCGAGCTGCTCTTGGTGATCCTGCAGACGTGCCACTGAGGCCCGCTCCATGATGTCCAGCAGCCGCTTGATCGAGCCCTCGTCGAGGGTGATCGAGCCGCCGGCCGCGCGCTCGGCGAACTCGCGATCACTGTTGGAAATGTTGGCCGTGCCCACCGTGTTCTTGAGCACCGAGGAGACCTGCGGCGCGATCGCTGCGCGGAACGTCTCGGTGTTCTGGATCGCCGCCGGATCTGAGACCCCGAAGGCAGCGCCGATCTTCTGCAGCATCAGGCGACCATCGGCGCCGGCGCCGGTGATCACCCCGCCCTTGCCCTCGAGCTGCGCCCGCGCGTTCCGCAAGCCGGCAAGGCCCTCGGCCGTTGCCCGGGCGGTTTTGGTGCGCTCGTCCATCGCATCGAAGATCTGCTTGTCCGAGCCGCCGCCGGCATTGGTGGTGACGTTACCGACATTGACGGCCCCCGCCCGCGCCTTCGCGGTCGCCCAGGTGTCGTAGGACATCGGCTCCGTGCGATCACCCACCGGTTTGAAATTCTTCTTGTAGTATTCGTACTCGCGAACGCTCGAAGGCTCCGCCTCGGGCTTGTCGGCCTTCAGAGCAACCGTACGCTGGCCGTTCTGCTTGTTGACGTTCCAGATGTTACCCGCCGCATCCGTCTCCTGAACGAACTGCTCGCGCGGCTTCATCTGGGATACGAGCGCGCTCGCGAGTGCCGGCGGCGTATAGGGGTTGGATAGCACCCGGACGACCTGCTCGATCGACGGCGACACGGCAGCCGCCCGCGGCGTCGCCTGGGCGACGGTTGCGTTCACCGGGGTGATCCCGGCAGTGCCGCTGGCGGCCGCTGCAGGGCCGCTGGAGGCCGTTGCGGGATCCTGGACCGTTGTGCCGGCCGGAGCGAACGGCAGCGCCGACGCCACGCGAACGGGCGCCGCGGGGGCGGCATCGTCCGGGGAATAGAACACGTGGTCGCCGATCGTGGTGCTCTCGCCCTTCGCCCAGGCCGGCATCGCGCGCCCGAGGGCAGCCTGCGCCTTCGGCGCCACGAAATGGGTTGCTCCCTCGGTCGGGTCCTCGCCGAAATACGCGGCATCCAAGGCCTTCCCTGCCGCGATGTAGCGCGGATCGTTTGTCGAGATCGCCGCCATGCGGTCCCGGCCGGCCTGGGTGTTCCAGGGTTCGAAGGCGTACGGCTTCTGGATCACGCCCGGCAGGGTGTCTCCGCCATAGCCACCGTCGACCGCCCGATTGCGCATCACCGCTGCCACCGCCGTCTGCCCAGCAGGAGGCTGATCGCCGGCCTCCGCAATCATGGTGCGGATCGCCATGTCGCGATCGGCGCCGGACGGCGGATCAAGCGGGCTCGGTTCGTCGGCATTGTAGATCTTGCCGCTGGTGTCGATCGGCGCCGCGACAGGCGAGGCCGCTGTCGCAGCAGCGGGCGCCGCGACCGTCGGCGCTCCGGTCACCGAGCCACCGTTTTGCCCCCGCAAAAGCTGTGTGATCTCGGTGATCGCGTCCTTGCGGGCTTGCTCTTCCTCGCGATCGGCAGCACCAGCCTGCCAGCCGCCGAGCAGCGCTTGCGCCACGCGCGCCGCGCCCTGCCAAGGCGACTTGATCGGGCTGTAATCGGTGCCCTGGGCGAGCATCGCCTCGGCGAGCTTGCGCCGGCCGGCGACCTGGCCGGGCGTGAGCTGGGCTCCGCCTTCACCCCAAACGAACGGCGTGCTGACATCGAGCGCCATGGCGGTCAGCCTCCCAGCATTCCGTAATCGACCATCTTGAAGCCGCTCGGGTGCATAAGCACCGCCTCGGGCATCACCCGTTCAACTTCGTCAGCCATGACGCCACGCTCGCGCCGGCCGAAGATCGTGTACTCGTACACCGGCAGCCCGCCGAGCCGATCACCGGTCGGGACGATGTTCGACTTCAGGCGACGGTCCGAGAAGAACGCGGCAAGACTGCCAGCCTTTCCTGCGCCCTGCAGCAGACCGCCACCGAGCGCACCGGCGAGGCCGAACATGCCGCCCATCGCGGCGTTCTGATTGCCGACCTGCGTGTTGTATTGGCTGGTGGCAGCATTGTAGTTGTTGTTGACCATGCCGGAGTAGTCCACGCCGCCGACGCCCGTCGTTGGCGTCGAGGTGAAGGACGGATTCGACACCTGCGATCCGGACAGAAGCGCGGTGATCTCGTTGATCGGCGCGTTGCGCTCCGCCTGCACCTCGGTGTCGGCCAGCTGGCGCCCGCTCAACAGCAGCTGGTTGTAGGCGTCGTTCCTGCCCTGGCCGAATTGCGTCATCTCGGCATTCCACGCCGCCGAGCCCGGCTGGATGCCCTGGTTCGCGAGCCGCGTACGCAGCGCGTCCTCGTCGCGGGCGAACTTCGGATCGAGCCGAGCCGAGCCGAGCTCCATGATACGCGCCTCGGTGGCCTCGTTGCCGAGCTTCAGGTTGCTCCCCAGCAGGGTTCCGATCTTTGCCGATTGGTCGACGCCGATCTGGCCGAGGTTCGCCTTGGTCTTGTTGGTGAGGTCGAGCAGCTGCTGCTGCGCCGGCGTGAGCGACGTCGTCGCCGTGAACCGCGGCACCGTATAGGTCTTGCCGTCGGCGCCGGTGAAGCTGGTGCTGCCGTTCTGGCTGTAGGTCAGCGAGCCGTTCGGGCCGACCTGGTCGACCATGTTCAGCAGCTGCTGGGTGGTCGCGGTGTTCTGGTTGATCTGGCCCTGCGCTTCGGCAGTTTTGACCGGATCGGGCGCGACGGGCGCCTGCGGAGTGTCCTTGCCCATTATTTGCCCCTGTTGAAGCGGCTCGCGCGCCATTCGTCGTCGCCGAGTGTGAGGATGTGCTCGGCTTCGTCGCGACCGAGGAGTCTCGGGATTACGTACTCAGTGAAGCCGTAGGCGCGCGCGATCCGCAGCATGCTCGTGTTGCGCTCGGAAACGCGAAGCACCACCAGCTGGCAGCCGAACACGTCGAACGGGATCTCGAACATCGCGCGCAGCACCGGGCGCGTCAGCCATCGCTTGTCGACCGCAGCGGCGCTCAATTCCATCACGCCGGAGCGGGGATAGAAGTGGTGATACAAAACGCCGGCGATCACGAAACCCGCATCGCAGACCGCCAGCGAGCAGAAGTCACGAAAGCGACCACGCTCGCCGTACACCAGCTCCGACACGAAATTCCCGACAGCCTCGTTGAAGGCCGCATTATGCTTGCTATCTGCGAACTGGACAGTGATCACGAGCCGATGTCGCCTTGATCGTACGTCATATCGATCCGAATGATTTCGACATCGGGCGGCACGGATTTGCCGCTGGTGATCTGCGCCGCCGGCGCGATCGCGTAACCACTTCCGCCGACCGATTGCCAGCGCTGGAAGGTGTTTCTCACCGCGGGCTCACTCCAAAGACTCGTGCCCCAGATCGCGCTTCCCCAGTTGTTGCCCGCACCGACGATCAGATCATCGGGAGACGAAGGCAGATTGACCGAATAGTCCGACTGCAATGACAGCCGCGGCACCACCTCATAGGGAGCCATCAGCGTGGCGCGCATGGTCAGCGATGTCTTGAGCGAGGCCGGCGCCTTCAACGAGTCCATCAGAGGCACCACAACGGCGGTGTAGGAGGATCCGCGATCGGCGCCCGTCACCTCTCCCTCGATGATCAGCCCCTCACGCGATCCGAACAACAACCGATCGCGGAACACCTCGACGCACGTCCCGTCCCATCCGGTGTAACGCCCCCACGCGCCGGTGCGAGCATTGGCGCAGAACATCGCCGGCGATCCGCCGATCGGCGTTGGCGGAGCGACTACGACCATATGCCCCGTCGGCCACACCGCGCAGTGCCAGTTTCCCGTGGCGGAGGTCTCAGCAACCTTCTCGTTCCAGGCCATTTCGATCGGGTACGAGACAGCCGACGGCGAGAGTGCGGTGAAGTCCCGCTGGACCGCCTGGGTGAGCGGAACGAACCCGACGTCGGTACCGATCACCAGGTCACCGCCGGCGCGGATGAAGGCCTTCGGCCCCAACGGGCGCCCAATTCGATACACGCCGACCTTAGACCAAGTCGAAGCGTTCGCTGGATCGGTACCCTGGAAAACCGCAACCTCACCTTCGGTGGTGACGAATACGCATTGCTCAGACAGGCCGCCGGCGCCGCTCTCCAGCGACCAAGACGCGCCATAGAGGAGCGATCCGCCACGTTCAAAGACGCCACCGAACGGCAGCTCGACAGCGGCACCCCCGATGCTATCCGCCGGAAGGTAGTAGGCACTCAGGGAGCCGCCTTTGATGAAGAAGAGGCGTCGCCGGAAGATCCAGACGTGGGACAGCAAGGCGGGATCGACACCGGTGATCGCCGGCGACGTCGACCAGTTCGCACCGTCGAACACCAGCGGTGTATCGACGCCGTTCACCGCCCGAAGAAAGACGCCGCCAGGGGTCGCAAATTGCACGACCGACCACTGACCTCCGAGCAGCTCGTCGACGTCCGGCGTAGGGACCGAAAGCCGCGAAAGAAAAGCCCGGCCCTGATCGTCGACCAGAGTGGTTCCGTTGTGATCAACGAGCACCTCATTCTCGGGCAACACCGGGCTGCTGATGTCGTAAATCGCGGTCGCGGTTGCGGCGAACAGCTTGGCATTGAGGCCGTTGATGTAGGACCACATCGACACCACCGGCTGGCTGCCGTCGACGCCGATCTGGGCAAAGGATTGCGACCCCCTTCGCATCCGCACACCGGTTGCCTCAGGAAAAAAGTTGTCGAGCACGAAAGCACCGGAGACTTTCGATCCGTCCGGCAGCCTGGCGCCAGGAGTCGCAAGGTTCTGGTTGCGGATCCAGCCGCCCACCGGCGCCGGAAATGTCGCCGACTTGGCAACTCGCGGCTTGCTTTTGGTCAGCGCTGCGGGGCGGCGCATCGTCAGGATCCAAGCGTGCCCGGGAACGCCGGCGAAACGCCGGTGGGGAGCCGCGTGCGGCCAACGACCAGCATCTGCGAGCCCTTGTCCGCCGTAATCGCCCGCTGCAGCGCAATCTCGTAGTTCGTCATGTCCTCCGAGTATTCGAGGCGCTTCTGCGACCGCCACCGCCAGATCAGCCCGAGCTCGAGCAGCCGCTGCGGCAGCACGAACTCGTCTGTGTCTGCGGTGAAGGCCGGCTTTGCTGTGCCGCTGGCATCGGTGACGATCCCGTTGCGGATGTAGTAGTAGAGCGCCGCCTCGCCGATCGGCATCGGCGGATTGATCTGCAGCTTGCCGTCGAGCAGGATCCACTGGCCCGGGGCACCGATCAGCGGGTACTGCAGAAAGTAGAGCCACTCGTCGAGATCCCGCGCGAGCCGGAAGTTCGCCGTCTTCCAATGCCGCGAATGGACCTTCTGCTTCTTCGGCATCCGGCCGTAGTCGTCGGCAAGAGCGTGGGCAATGCTCGTCCCGTCGCCCTCGATCGTATGCAGCTCCGTAAGCAACCGCCAATCGTGCGCCTCGGCGATCTCTCGCGCGACGTCGGTCGCCAGCTCCGCCAGCTCCAGCGCGAACGGATCAGACGTCGAGAACAGGCTGCCGGGCTTTTGGCCCAGCAGCCGGAGCCCAGCCGTTTGCGCTGCAGCCAGCACGGTCATGTCAGGCCGCCTGGTCCGACGCGGTGGCTAGCTCGGTGGCACGCTCGATCAGGCGCTTACGGCCGGTGTTCGGCGGCATCGCGGTCCCGGAGGCCTCCTTGATGTAGGCATGCAGCTCGGCGTCGGTGCAGTCCTCGATCGACTTGTCGTTGCCGTCGTTGCCGTGCTCGGCCTGCGGCGAAGCGCCAGCGGCGGCATCGCTGCGGCTGCTGTTGCGCAGCGCCAAGTCGGCCTGCAGCGCTTCGATGGTCTCCCGCATCTTCTCGATCTGCGCGGCCATCGAAACGACGTCGGCCGAGCCGGCAGCGTTCTCGAGGTAGGCCACCGCCTGGTTCTTCAGCTCGCGGCCGCCCATGCCCAGCATCTTGAGATTGGGACCGTCGACCGCCGCAAGGGCCTCGATCGAGTGGACGTTGAGGGCGCGGAGCTCGCGGCGCTTGGCCTCGGTGAGGAACGGCGCCTCGGTGAGCGGCGTGCCCGAAACGGCCTGCTGTTCCTGCGATTTGAAGCGGCGATACTGCTCGGAATAGACTTCGGCGTAGCTGACCGGGAAGCCCTTTTCGCGGGTGGCGTTCGGCTCCGCTTCCAGCGCCGGGAAGACGCAGACGCGCTTAGTGTCGCCGGCGAAGGCGATCACGCAGATCTCGACGTCGTCGAAGATCGGCCGGCTCGCCTTCAGCGACTTGCCTTCGTTGAGAACAGCGTGATTGGCGAAGGTGACGACGGTCAGGTCCTCGGTGCGCGATTGCGCCATGGTGTGTCCTTTCTGAGAGGGTGCAAAGTCAGGGGAAAGCCCGCCGCGGTGACACCGCAGCGGGCCGGCCGGTTATCAGCCGTTGCCGTTGAGCGAGGGCCGGTCGAGCATCGCGAGCGCGAAGCCGGCCGACGGCGTGCCGTCGGCAGTCTTGAAGTTCATGCCGTCGATCTTGTCGCCGGCGACCACCGCATCGTCGATCGTGCCGGCCGTGGCGGTCAGGTACGGCTTGGCGTTGGCCGCGACCGTGCCAGTCTTCACCACCGCGAGACCGCTGATCTGGTACCAGCCGTACTGGCTGGCGACGTTGGCCGACATCGCCACCGCGCACGGACCGCGATCACCGGCCACGGCCCGCTTGGTGGCCATGGCGTTGAGGTCGTAAATCACGGTCTCGCCGACCGCAGTCGCAGCGAGGCCCGGCAGATAGATGAACTCGCCGACGCCGAGAACGGGATCGACGGCCTTGACGATATCGCCGAGCTTCCAGGGCGAGCTGCGGCCCGCCGAGGTCGACGCCGGCAAGGTCGAGGCAATCGGCGGCATGCCGATCGCCGCCTGCTGAATGACGTAAGCCATGTAGGACTCCTGATTGTTCGGGATGGCCAGCACCTGGCGGCCGCGATCAACGCGGCCGCCGGGGACAAGCTATGAGGTTGGTCAGGTGCGCAGGGCCGATCAGGCCGCGGGATTGCTGTCGGTGAGCTTCCACTGAAACAGCGGATTGGTCATCGTCAGCTCGCCCATGAAGCCGATGTACTGGACAACGGCGTCCTGGTTGATCGGCATCATCGAGCGGCCGATCTTGTCGAAGTTGCGCTCGGGGTGGTACCGCATGGTGAGGTTGTCGGTGTCGAGGCCGTAGGTGGTATTCGACGGCATGTTCGAACCGATACCGCCATCCTGCACGATCTCCAGCGAGCGGCCGGCGCCGTAATACTTCAGCGACTGGAAACCGAGCTTGCCGAGCCCGGTCTGGTCGTTGATGCGCTGGATCGCCACGGTGGCAGCGTCATAGGCGCCGTAGTGTTCCTGAGACATCAGCAAAAGGTCCGCGGATTTGCAATCTGTTGCTGGAGCTGCTGCAGTTGCGACTGCGCCGCGCCGATGATCTGCTGGGCCTCCTGCGGATTGGCCTTCGCCAGGCGGGCGATCTCAGGATCTCGGGCAGCAAAAGCAAGCTCCTGCTGGATCTTCGCCGCTTGCTGTTGCAGCGGCTTCATCTGCGCGGCGATCGCCGCATCCGTCGGAATATCCAGCTGCGACATTTCCAGCAACGTCTTCGGCTGGAAGTTCTCGGCCATGATCTCAGCCGAGATCCGGACGATGTCCCGAGCGATGCGGGCCATCTCATCCTGGCGATCGCGGATCCGCACCGAGCCATACTGGCTCTTAAGCTGCTGGGCGCCGAGCGTCTCGCTCGCCTCGGTCTGCCCGCGCATGATGTCCGACAGACCGGTGATCTGGTACACGTCCTCGATCAGTTCCTTACGCAACGCCACCAGCTGGGTGATCGTCGTCGCGACTTGGTCGAGGGGCAGCCAGACGATCGTGTCCTTTGCGGCGCCGTTGCCAAACGCCGCCCAATTCGAGATCGGGACAAGGACCTGATTGTCATCGACCGCCTTGATCGCGGTCTCGATTGCGTCGCCGATATCGCCGGCGCCGGCGGGATAGAACCCCCTCACCCGAAGCGCGTCAGTCAGCGCAGCGATGCGCGCCGTCGCCTCGTTAATCTCCTCCAGCTGATCCTTGTAGAACATCACGTCCGGCACCGGGATCAGCGTGCGGCGCTGCACGGTGGCATAGGCCGGCCGGGGGCACGGGAAAAACCCCTCGAGTTCGAGATGCGGCTTGTCTTCGTCGAGGACCGTCACGCAGCCCTCGGAGACCCACAGCACCTTGCCGAGCGACTTCGACCAGATCTCCCAAACGCCCGCTTTCAGCCGTCCGTCATCGGCGTCCTTGTCGTCCTTGCGCTTCGAATAGGCGCAGTCGAGATAGGCCAGGCCGGAGATCGGCTTGAACCGCTTCGACATCTGGCGCTTGGTCAGCCAGGAGCGCTTGGCGACCCAATCGACCTCCTTCCACTTCCGCGCAGGATCGTGGACGAAGTCCCTCCGGTCCGTGTGTTCGACGCAGACCTTCTCGGTGAACGAAGCCCCCTTCCCCTTCGCCTCGTATCTGAGCCACGGGACGCCCCGGCCGACGATCGCCAGATCGTCCCGGATCAGCTTCATCTCGCCGTCGATGTCCTCGGTCTCCAGGCCGACAGCCGCGCTGCGCTCGAGCAGTTCGGACGCGACGCGCGGGAGAGCTTTGCGGTCCTTGAAGCGAGGCACCACCACCGGAACCGGCGGGCGCGAGTAGATCGACGGTGCGACGACGCTGACATTGGCCCAGAACAGTTGGTATTGCCGGTCGCGATTGAGCTGGGCAAGCGCACTGAGATTGGCATACAGCCGATCGATGTTGTCGCACCGCGTCTGATAGTCGTCGTAAATGCGCTCGGCTTCGGTGATCAGTGCCAACCAATTGCGCGACGACGACAGCCGCCGGCGCGCACCGCGCGGCTTCTCGGCCTCATCATCGGCGTCGTTGTCGCCGGGATCGAGATGCCGATCATCTAGATCGTCGTCGTCGGGTTCGTCGTGCATCAAACTCTGATCCTCACGCCGCTCTTGGCGGCCGCCGGCGGAAGCGGCAGCGGAACTTGTCCAGGCTTCGGCTTCGGTCTTTCAGCCTCTGGCGGCTTGCGCACCCAGGGCCGCGAGTTGCACGCGTAGCGGACCTCGTCCGCTGCATGGTCCTCGGCGCTGGTGTCGAGATCTTCGGGCCGTGTTTCGTCGTGCATCAGCGCCGGGATCGTGCGCAGCGCGTGAATGCAGATGTCGAAGAACACCAGCATCGGCCGGCCGTCCTCGTCACCGATCAGACGATCACGCATCTGCGACCATCCGCTTATTGCGCCTCGGCCGGCTACGCGGGTGTTGTCGGCCGGGGTGAAAGTCGCACCCTTGCCACCGGCCTGCATCTGTTCGGCGATCGACGGGCCGCCCGATACACTGAAGCATGCAGGATCGAGCTTGGCGTAAGCGATCGTGTCGTCGCCATCGCGAAGCCGGACGCCGCGGCCGATCGCTTCGTTGCTCATCTTCAGGCCGACGTTCGGCTTGTACTTCCCCTGCCCGTCGGTCTTGATCCCGTACCATTCGCGGTAACGGACGAGGCATCCGCGCGGAAGCAAATGACCATCCGGCGTCAGGAAATCGTCGTCGACAACGGCATACCAGCCGAACGAAAACGGCTTTGCTGAACCCCAATCGCCCGTCCGGAAGCGCAGCCAGTGCGCCGGCAGCGTGAACGGCTTGACGACGTGCCGCTTGCGGTCGAAGCAGTCGAAAAACGCGCCCTCGATGATGTCCCAATCGCCATCCCGCATCGCGCGGACCAGCGCCTCGGATCCCAGGCCGGACAGCCTCGCCTCGTAGCCAGGATCCTGCTCGGCCATCGATGGATTGTCTTCGAGGCGCGCCGGGATGTACTGCCGCAGCATTCCGCCTTCATCCGGCGGGGTCCGGTAGATCTGCAGCGGCTGCACGCCGTCGATGAAGGTCGTCTTGACGAACTGGTGTCCGACGTGACCCGGGTTCGCACCGCAAATGATCCGCGGGAATTTGCCGACGTACTGCGGTGGCAGCGTAATGCCGACCATGCGAACGCGGTTGCGGAGAAACCGGTAAATCACCTCGGTAAAGTGCGTCAGCTCGTCGATCAGCAGCACGTGGATCTCGGCGCCCTGATACTTGAAGCGATCCTTCTCGTCTTTGCAGTGGCAAAGGAAGATCTTCGACCCGTTCCAGAACCTGATTTCGTTCTCGATGATGTCGACGAAACCGCAGAGCACCCAGCCGGCGAGCAGCGCGCGAAATCCGTTCGGGCCCTCCATGTGGTTCTTGATCAGATCGTCCCGCAGCCGGCGGAACAGATAGACCTGCAGGCCCGGGATCATCGAGCACCAGACGATCGCGGCGAGCCGCATCAGGTGCGATTTGCCGCCGCCGGCGGCGCCTCCGTACAGGATCTCGGTGGCCGACGAGTTGAAGGCCAGCAGCTGCTTTGGATGCAGCTCGGCCCTGATCTCCGCGTCAGCCGGGACCGGAAGCCGAGCCATTGATCGTCACGATCGGCACCAGGTCCTTGCCGTCCTTGCCCGTGACCTCAACCTTGCTCTTGAACATGCCGAGATGGTTGCCGATGTCGACCAGGGCCGCCCGCTTGTCGTGCAGCTTGAAGGTGACTTTGCGGACGTCTCGCGCGTCATCGCCGCGGCCATCCTTGAAGTCCTCGACCACCACCTGGGCGATCGCCGCGGCCTGCTCCCGTGTCACGCGTGACAGGTCCACGAGCGGTGATCCATCGACCATCTGGACGTAGTCCAGCATGTTGGCGAAGCCGATCTTGGCGAGCTCGGCGAGGACGCGGGCGATATCGATTTCCGCCCTTTCCGCCCCCGCAGCCTGCAGCTCTTCAACTCGGGCCGCGACCTTACCATTACGGGCCAAACGAGAGGCGTGGCTGTCGTTGCGGGCATACCCGGCGGCCACGTAGGCGTCGCTCTGCGATGCGCCTTTAGCCAATTCCTGCGCATATTTCTCGTGTCGGGGGTTGTCCAGAATCGGCATTGGTCCCGCGGGGTCTGAGCCCGCGCCCCCTGGTGTCGGTTCTTCCGGAAATCACAATTGCGGAAGGGAAAAACCGTCGATCGAGGCCTCGGTGAGATCCTCGATGTCGACCTGGGCGAGCGCGACATTCCGCGTGATCTCGGTGCAGCGGCTGCTGTACGCGGTGTAAGCCTCGATCGCCTTGGCCTGCGCCGGCGAGCGGCGTTCCTCGGGCACGGTCATCGCCTCGCCGGCATCCAGGGCCAGCAGTTGGGCCCGCGCCGGCGAGACAATCGCATCGCGCGCAGCCTGCGCGGCCGCGTGCAAATCCATTACCAGGAGCGCCTTGCGCTGCTCCAGTGTCGGCGCCGGTACCGGTGGCGCCGCCGGCGGCGTGTCGTCGACGATCTCGAAGTCGAGGACGACGAACTGATCCGGTCCGCGGGTCGCCACCGGCCCTTCCTGCGGAATACGCCGCACCACGGCTTCAACGGCCTGATCGTACATCGGCACCGGGGTGTTCGCCGGGCCAAGGCAGTGCGCCTCCAACGCGTCGCGGCACTCGATCACCGCGCGGCGAAAGTCGTCTTCGCTGGCAATCCGAGGGCTAAGGATCGTGCTGCGCGGGATCTGGATCATGAGGCCTCACGACAAAATGCCCCCGCGCGATCGACCGCGCGGAGGGCAATTGGCTGGGATTGTTCTGGTGTCCGTGAAGGGCGGTTATCGGACGCAAACAGTGCTAGGATCGAGGAGACAATAGACAAGGGACCAATCGTGACATCCCGCCAATACCAACGATATCTCCAACGCCAAGCGGAAAAAGCCGCTCGCCGCAAGGGATTGCGAGAAGATGAACCAACGGCGATGCCCTGGAATCTTGTAAAATCGTACCTGAAGCTCGTTCTAATGATGGCTTCCATCTGCGGCGTGTTATTTTCGATCTACACCCATCTGCCAACGCTTGAAATTAGCACTCGACCTTGGGATAGCAGCAGTGGACCGGCAGATGCCCGCTTTGAATTTAGAAACCCTGGACTGTTGACCATCCGGAATGTTCGCTTCGATTGCGAAATCGAAACTAATTACAACAAGCAACTGAAAACGGATGGAAATTCAACAACCGAGAACGTCATTGGAAAGCGAGGCCAAGTACTCGGAGATATGGCCCCGGGTCAGTCTGTCACGAGGACGTGCTTCGGTGCTGCTGGTCAGGTGAGCCTTGGTCCTCACCCCTCAACCATCCGATTGGTAGCAACGTTTCTGTGGCCGATCTTCGACCGGCAAGGAACCGTGTCGGCATATTTCGTCAGCGAAACCGATGGCCGGCGGTGGTGGATGGTACCCGAAAAGTCGCCCCCTTAGTTCACAAGAACTCGTTGCGGGAATTGTCCTCACCGTATCGAGCCTCAAGAGGTCATTCGACTCGTTGGTCGCGGCAACCATTAGCCAGCTATGGGTGAGCTCGAAAGGAATAACCCATGCTGACCGCAAGCAAATTCGAACTCATCGTCAGGTTCTTCGAAGCTATCCGCGATCTGCTGATCTTGGCATACTTGCTGCTTCTATAGAAACTCCCCGCCGGCGTGATCGTCGAAGCCGTTTTCGCGGCGGTCGTAGTCCTTCACCGTGTCGACCTTCACGTGGCGCGTCTGCTGCATGATCTTGAACACGTCGGTGCCGTGCTCGAGCGACGTGGTGACGAAGCCAGCCCGCATCGAATGCCCGGAATACAGCATGGCATCGAAGCCGGCGGCCCCCAGCACCTTCTTCACGATCCGCGCCACCGACCGGTCGGACAGGGCCGCGGTACCGAGGCGACCGTGGCGGGTGATCTCGCGGAAGATCGGCCCCTCGGTGATGCCGGCGGCCGACAGCCAGGCCTCCAGCGCCGCGACCGGCCGGAGCTTTCTGCCGCGGGGGATCGGCAGCGTCGCGCCCTCGCCGTCCTGATCCGTCTTCGAGCTCCGGATGCAACAAAAGCCCCTTCGGACGCCATTCCAGGTCCGAGATCTGCAACGCAACCAGCTCCGAGCGCCGCAGCGCGCCAGCAAAGCCGGTCAGCAGCAGCGCGCGATCGCGCAGCGCCGTCAACCGTTCGGGTCCGTCCGTCAACCGCGCGAGCTGATCCGACAACCGGCCGACGCAGACTGACAACACGTCCGCCGTCGCCGGCGCCTTCTGCGTCTTGGCCTGGCGCTTGGTACGGCGGATGCCCCGCATCACCGCCTTCACGCCCTCGGCGCCGGTCGGCGGCTCGTGGCCCGCGCTCCTATGCACGTAGCGGATCGCTGCGACGCGCCGCTCGATCGTTGCGACCTTCCGTCCCTCGTCGGCCAGCTGCGCCAGGTACCGCGCCACATCGACCGGACTGGCCGGCAGCTCGAGCACGCCGACTCGTCCGCACCACTGCGAGAAGTCAGCCCAATCCGAAGCGTAGGCGCGCCGGGTGTTGGGCGACTTCTCCGCGGCCAAATACGCCCGCACCGAGGCCATCGGATCGACGATCTGGGTGGACACCAATTGTTGACCCTATGTCGACGCTCCGATATAGCCTATGTCGACATCGCGACATAGGAGTCTTGCAGCGTGCCCGGCAATCTAAAACTCAGCACCACGGGGCTCAAATTGATGCGCCAGTTCGTGAACGATCCGCGCAAACGGTGGTCCGGGACCGAGCTAACGAAGACGACAAAGATCGGCTCAGGCACGCTTTACCCCCTCCTGGCGAAACTGGAATCTGCGGGGTGGCTCTCTGCCGAATGGGAAGTGCTCGATCCGAGCGAAGCCGGGCGACCTCGGCGTCGATACTACAAGCTGACCGCACTCGGTGTGAGGAGCGCACACGGTGCTCTGTCGGAATATCAGGTAGCTCCGGGCTTGGGAGAGGTCGCATGGACTACCTGATCAACCTCGGGCTTGGCGTGTTGGGAAGTCTCCTAGCGGCAGAGCTCGTGTTTCGCCATAAGCTGTGGTGTACGAAGATCATTCGCGCGGCATCGGATCGGATCGCAGATGCCCCCCTCCGCGCGATAAAGCTCGAAGAATGGAATGCCGCGCTTAACGAGACGGTCGGCCTGACCGCATCCTTTTCGCATGCAATTGGCTGCTGGATCGGTGCCCCTGCGGTCGCGCGGGAAGCAAAGCTCGTGACTGTGTCTGCGGAGGAAAAGTCTGCGGAGGAAAATCCGACTAAATCACAACAGCCTGAACCTAGAGCCTGGCGCATCTACAACGTGATTGGCGTGATAATAGTTTGCTATAAGTATTCTATCCGCTGCGCGATTGATTGGATTGCTCGAGAAGGTAGAGCCATCGAAGGCGAGCGTGGACGAGGCCCGGGAGACGATCAGGAGCGTTGAGAAATGGGCTCTTTTTGCGGGGCTTTCGCTTTTCTTGTCTTTGGTGGCAATCTTACGATGCATAACCGCTGAGCTCGGAGCAACGCTTCGCGCCCAGCGAACCTTGTGCAGGTCCGGATCATGGCAGCGGTCTGAGCGCTGCGCCGGCGACGTCGGCTTGTGATCGCCTCGATCGAGCCAGGCCCGCGCCGGCTCACGGCGCGTTCATCTGAGGCACATCATGGCGCCGCGACGCTGGCATGTGCATCACACCGAAACTCTCCGCAGTTGCTTCGGCTCGACCGACCAGGCGCGCCGGCCGAAAACGTCTTCCTCGAGCAGGATCTCGATCCGCCCGCGCGGATCCTTGGTGGCGCCGATCTTCGCGAGCAGGGGCGAGAAACCCGGCACCAGGTCCACCCACACATCGCCGCCCGGCTGCCACTCGCTCTTCCCGGCCGCCGCAAGGCGCTTCTCGCGCTTGTTGTTGGCGCAGCGCTCGGCGTAGCGCAGGCGTTCCACGCTGGCGTCCGATAATGTGGCCGGGGTCTGGCTCCCGCTCCGGTGCAAAAAGCCCTCGACGCCACGCGTGGCGAGCACCGCGCGCCATGTCCAGTCGAGATCTGGCAGCCCCACCAGCACATAGCCCGGCAGCATCGGCACCTGCACCTCGCGCTTGCGGCCGCGGCCACCTGGGACGCTACGCCACTCTTGTGGGACGTACGGCAAAAGCCCGAGATCCTCCTCGAGGCGCTTCGCCACGGATCTGTCGGTGCAGGGGTCCACCATCACCACATGCCAGCAGCGATGAACGAAGTCGGGAATGTCCAGGCGGAACGAGCTGGCCCGGCCAGCGAAGTCGACGACGTCACCTTTCTTGAGATGCAGCGCGCTTCTCATCCTGCACGGCCTCCAGTCCGAACTCGATCAATTGCCGGGTCTGCTCGGCGATGCTGACGCCGGCGCGCAGCGCGAGCGTCCGCACCTCGTCGAACGTCTCGTCGTCGAGCTGGCCGGTGAAGCGCCGCCGCTCGGGCCGCCGGTGGATCGATCCCATGCCGGGCTTCTTCCATCGCCGCGTCACGCGTGACCCGCCACCAGGCGCGGCGCGCGCAATCGCACGCCGATCGCGACGCCGGCGGCATCCAGCCGCAAATGCTTGAAAGCGGGGCGCGAACGCATGACCATAACCCCTTGCAAGCAAAGGGTTACGGAAACACGCTTAGGGCCGGGTTAATGGCCGGACAACGTCCCGCCGTTTGCCGCAACGCCCAGCTGCTCGGGGGCTGCGATCTCGCTCAGCGGCGCGAAGGTGGTGATCGTGAAAGCGCTGTTCGGGCCGTCGGCGATCCGGATCATCGCAACGCCCTTGGTTCCGGCGATGCGGGCGCTGGTCAGCTCCAGCATAGTGGCGCGAACCAGCACCGTTTCGCCTGGGTGGTACGTGCGATCACTCAAAGGCAGTCCCCCGGTTCAGGAGCCGCCACCATACCCCGAGTTGAAGCCCGGGCAAATACAAGCGCTTAGGCGGATAAACTCGCTTAGACAGCGAGCCTCCTATTCGCCGCGCGCCGCCCTGAGAGCATCCCAGCTTTCGCCAATGGTACTATCGTCCGACAGCTTGTACGGATCGAGGTCGTCCAGCAGCCGCACCAATTTATAGATCTCATGATCGGAGCGCTTCGGCGGATTCTGCTTCGGTGCCGTGACCATCTCGATATGAGTAGCAACCTCGACGTGCGAAACCGTGTTGAGGAGCCTGTGTTCGCGGCTGCCATCCGCGAGATGCAAATGGATGAGAGGACCGAGCTTGTAGTCGTGAAACATTTCAAGCTGCCCGGTCGGCACGCTAACCTTCTCGCCGCTCGTCCCGCCCACAAGCTTGGTGAGCGACGTGGCGTAATGATCGAGCCTCTCTCGATCTAAGACGTCCAAGTGCTTCTTGATGATCTCCTGGACGATTTGAGTGGTATCGGCGCCCTTCCGAGCCATCCGTGCCTTGACGGCAGCTACTACATTCCGAGTTTCAGGGTACCGCTTTCTTCCCATGGCGATGCCACTCCTCAACGAATCGGTTGAGGTAGCATAACGCGCGATCCATGTTCCCTTCAATTTCGTCAACGTTAAAAAGCACGCTTCCCACGGCAATTAGTTCAGCAGGATCGTCCTCATTCTGAGCCAAAGCCGCTATTGCTTGCCTCAGTCTCAGAATTTGCTGATAGCGCTTAGCTGCGGCGCGCTGTTCTCTATCGATCTCACGTCGACGATTGCGCTCCGCAGCCGTAAGCGGCGGCTGCAGGGTACCGTCAGCCGCCCTTACTCGACCTCCGATCAGCTTCCCCATTATTGCGGCAGCTGCCGGCTCGGGTAGCTTTCCGTGTTCCCGCAGGTACTTCGAATACGGGTTAGCTCCAACCCGAGCCTCAATGGCGTCGGCGGATACCAGGATCATTCGCCTTTCGAACGCTCGCTTGGCCGGCTGCTCGAGCACGACCACATCCGCCGATCGCGAATTGTCAATTTCAACCAATCGGAGACTGGTCCCGGCTGCTCGTGGTTTCATGTTCATCTCCAAGGCGTCGCACCGTCTAACGAAACGGCGACGGTCGCTAGTCGTGCCGGGCAACAGCGAACGTCCGTCGCAGCGCTGCACAGCGATGTCCACACCAACGCAAACCGCGTGCCGATAAAACTATCCAATATTTCAATTACTTAACGACGCGATCCCCGCAATTAAGGCGGCCAAATCGTTCTCAGCACCTTTTCTGCCGGGCATTTTTTGCCGCCGGCGCACGCGCATCAGAACGCCTTCGCGATGTCGTTGACGGATCCGTCGATGCTGGTGAGCTGCTCTTCCATCCGGTCGGCCAGCAGCCGCAGCGCCGGAAGGAACTGCGACACCTCGCGGCCGCTGGCCGGCGCCCCGCCTGCGCAGCCCACCACCGGCAGGCCGATCGCGTGTTTGAGGCTCTGCAGCTGGCCGCCGACGATGCCCATGTGCGCGCACACGGCAAGCAGCCGCTCGAGCACCAGCTGACCTTCGGACTTCTCGACCGCCTTCTCGCTCGCATCGTCACGCGTGACATCGGCCGCCTGAGAGCCCAGGCGGGCGTCTATCGTCGTGTTCGCCAGGGTAAGCGCAATCGTGTACTTGCGCTTCTCAGCGAGCGCCGCGATCTCCGCGGGATCGCGCTCGTCCGCTTCCGGCGCCGGCTTCATTTCTGAAGCGGCCTCGTTCGTGTTCGGCTCTGGCATCTCAGCTCCTTGGTGGCTCACGCCGCGCCGCCCGCGCGGCCGGGGATCGGCGTCATCAGCGGCAACTGCGGGCCGCGCGCTTCCTGCTGCCGGCGCTGGATCGCGTCGGCGACCATCACGTGGAAAAGCCCGGGCCTGGTCGGATCTGCCGCGGCGTTGACGGCGCAGAGCAGTTCGACCGCCTCCGCGGCCCCGCCGGGCAGCTTGCGCACCCATTCGGCGATCTTCATTTCGGCCTGGGCGGGGGTACTCCCCATTCGGTCGCGGACGAGTTGCACGCCCGCGGTTGCGAGCCACTGCTCGGCGCCGACGTTCTGATCCGCTTCGCTCGCGGAAGCTGGCTTCGATTGTCCGACACTCCCGGCCACCGCAACGCTTTGCCAGCCAGCAGGATCGACCCGAGCACCGTCCCCGAAATTATCACCGGAAGTAACTATTTTGCTCTTCTCTGGCGTGACGGTCACGATGTCACAATGTGACTTCGTGACGTCACGCGTGACATCTGGAGGCGCCCCGCTCGCAAAATTGTCACGCGTGACATCCGTGACATGACCGCGCCCTGTGGAAAACGGCTGGCCGAGCTCGACCCGCGCCAGGCGCTCCTGCAACTCGCGTAGTTCTTCCAGCGTGCCGCCGATCGCGCCCTCGACCGAGCGCCGCTCGCCCTCGCCGATCTTGCCCTGTCGCGCGAGCTTGCCGAGCTGGTCGCAGATGCTCTCGCGCAGCCGTTGCCGTCGCTTGCGGTCGGCGGCGCCCTCGTCGATCCTGTCCGGGTTGCGATCGTAGAAGTTGGCGACATGGTCGTAGGCGATCCAGCCAACCTCGGGGCGCTCCAGCTCCGCGAAGATCCGCGCCGCGTCCTCCGCCGGCATTCCGAGCGCCATGCCGAACTCTTCGGCGTTGAAGCGCGAGACGTTGCCGCGTACCTCGCCATAGTTCGCTGCGGCGTTCGCGAGCTCTTCGAGGCGATTGGCGAACGCCACCACCTGATACAGCGGCATCGCAAGCCGCGTCGCGACCAGGCGCCACACCGGCAGATCACAGAAACCATTTTCCCGCCGGCACCAGTGGAACTTCCGGGAGCGCGCTGCCTTGCGCGCAGCCTCACCAACCTGAGCGAGGCGCCCGCCACGATTCATGATGTCACTGCCCGCAGCGCCGCGATCGACACGGCCAGCAACACGGCGGCGCAGGCCGCAATCGCTCCCGCTGCCGTTGGCAGCACCACCGCCTTAAGACCCGCGCGCGTGATCATCGCCGTGCTTCCTGCGTCTCGATCCACACCACCGGCGCCGGCGCCGGCCGTGCTTTCGTCGCCGGCGCCGGGATCATCTGCCGCAGCGCCGTGCCGACGCCGATCACGACGGCGAGCACTGCGGCGATCACCGCGATGACTGTCAGAAAGGTCGGAATGAAGAGGCGCCGGTCGGTATCACGCGCGTCGATCGCGGGCGGATCGGGGCGAAACAGCGGATCGCGCAGAGATTGCATAGCGTCCTCATGGACTTGGCGGGTAAGGGACGCAAACGCAACTAAACCAGTGATCCGAGGCACAATCGTTATCCACACACACCAGGACGGCGAAGAGAGCGAACTACTCGTCGTTTTTGACGACGCACTCAACTAATCGGATCACGCACTCAACTAATTAGATACGCTGCTGGTCGGCACCGAGTTATCCACAGGTGCCGAAACCGGCCTTGCGGGAGGATTCGACTCTGAGGCAGCCGCCCCCGCACGGTCGGACCGTGAACAAAACGAGTCCCGTCATGCGGCTTCCACCTTCCGTTGCTGATCAGCGATTGCGGCTTGAAGCGCCAGCTTCCGCTCCTGCGGGGTCACCTGTCCCCAAAGAGCGGGCGGCGCGTTCAATCGGCGCCGCCGCAAAGCATGTGTCATCAGGAGGAAGTAGCGCGCCGGGAAGGTGTCGTCCCTGCCCCACCCGGACACAAGCTTGTAGCGAGCGCCCGTCAGCGCGGACACGGCCCGAAGTCCCCCAAGGGCCTGGATCACGGCCGACGTGCTTTCGAGAGTTTTCGAATCACGAGGCATTCGGACGAGTTAATCCGACTTTGCCGGATTTGCAACGAGACGTATATGCTCGATAGCCTCGAATCCCCTGCCCCGGCAATTTCGCGGCCAATGGCGCGAAAGAAGATTGCATCCGAGGACGACGAGCTACTTGCCGGGCAGGCCGGTCAGGCTGAACGCCTGAAGCTCCTGCGCCGCACGCTCGGCTATGAAACGGCAATCTCCTTCGCCGCCTTCTTAGGGCTGGGGTACACCACCTACCATCCTTTTGAGAAAGGCCAGCCCCTCAGCCGAGACGCTGCTTTCCGACTGGTGCGCAAGATCCCCGGACTGACCCTCGATTGGCTCTACTTCGGGAAGCCTGACGGCCTGCCATTGGAATTTGCCCGGAAGCTGGGCGTGTTCGGGAACGGCAGAACAGACTGATCATCGCGCCCACCCGGCGGCGGAGCCTGCGGAGGCTGGTCGAACGGGATGGTGAGAAGACGAGCGGCATAATCGAGGATCGCCAGGGCGTCGGCTGTCTCCTCCGGCAGCTGGGATGCGATCTGAAACGCTTGTCGTTGCAACCAGGCCTTTGAAGCCTTTGTCATTTTCCGCAATACCTCGAACGCTACTCCATATTTGCTGAGGATAACTCGCCGCCCCATTTGGGCGCCTTGCGTCTAGCGTCTGCACGCAAAATCCGTCTTTTCCGGATTTTATCAATTGCGAATCCGAGTTTTACGGATTAACGTCCTCTTCACCACGCGAGATTCGCGAGGTGACGCGAAGCGGCTACCGGGTCTCCAGCCCCCGCTGCTCGCGTCCGGTTCTTCCCGAACGTTCAACTTGCGCCGCGACCACCGGCGCACCGCGGGGCCGGCTCGGCATCGAGCTTCCGGCGTACCGGCCCCGCGGGATTTTTCGAAAGGCCACGCCCATGGCGACCCGCTGGCAGTTCGGTACTAAGCATCGCGATTACTTATACTCACGCTGCAGGAACGAGGCTGGGATTGACGGCCTCGGCAACTATCCGATCTGCAACATCTGCAATCAGCCCGTTCTGCCGACCGACGCGTGGGACGAAAGCCACGCGCCGGAGCATCCGAAGGCGCTCGGAGGCAAGTCGGTCGCCATCGCGCACCGCACCTGCAACCGCGATCACGGCGCCAAAGTCGTCGCGCCGCTGATCGCGAAGACCGAGGCGGTACGCAAGAAGTATCTTGGCATCACCGGCCCCGGCCTCGGCAAGTCCCCGATGCAAGGCGGTCGCCGCTCTGACCTCTCGCGCGGTGTCGATGGTCGCGTAAAGCCCCGCCTCACCCTCGCGCAGAAGCACGCGCAGTTCCTGCAGCGCCGCGCGATCATCGCTCTTCCCGTCGAAGACTTCTCCGAACCGCTAGAGGTGCATCAATGATGGCTTACTGCTGGGCCTCGGGCCTGATCGAATTTGGCCAGCGCACGCCGAAAGGCGCGATCCTCATCGCACACGGCAAAGCGGGCGCGCTGCGCGAGTACATCGATGGCGTCGCACGCCACGGCTATCAGACCCGTATACACAAGGGCCGCCGGATCAAGATCGAGGGCTCTGACCATCTTCTTGTGCCAGGCGTTGCCGAAGCCGGCACCGCCATCAGCAAGCACGCATCGGGCGAGCTCGCGCTCGCCGAGTGGCTCGACTGGATCAGCAAACGCCCGCCCGCCGGCGTCAGCATCAGCCCACCCGCCCGTTCACTCCCGCCCGAAGGAATTGCCGCATGAGCGCCGTGCATCTTGCTCCCCAGGCGACCAGAGACCGCGCCGTCACCGTGAAATTCGTCGACAGCCGCATTGCGTCACGGCTGCGCATCGCCCGGCACGAAGCCGGAATGTCGCAAGAAGCCGTCGGCAAAGCGATCGGCCTCACCTTTCAGCAGGTGCAGAAGTACGAGAAGGGCTCGAACCGCATCAGTCCTGGCAAGCTGGCGGTGCTGGCCCAGCTCTACGGCAAGCCAATCAGCTGGTTTTATCAGGGCCTGGAAGACACCACCGCGGCAACGCCTCCGGGCCTGATCGAGCTCGTGCTCGAGAACCGCGGCGGCAAGCGGCTGCTCGAGAGCTACCTCGCCGCCAGCCCCGAAGACCAGGTGATCGCAATCGACGTCGTCGAGTGCCTCGCTCGCCGCGCCGCCCGCCGCATGGCGCAGGCCGCGGAGTAGCAGCAATGGCCGCGGCCGACGATGCCCGCACTGCTGTCTGCCGTGCCTTCGTCGCCGGCCTCGCCATCGATGAGACGGCACGCGCTGCTGGTCGCGCGGACGGCGAAGCCGGCCGCCCGTTCCAGCCCGGCGATCACGACATCCTTTCGTATGCGTCCGGATATCAGGCCGGCCGGCCCCTTCGGCCTGGGACTGTGAGCACACCATGACCCTGAAATGTCGCAGCTGCGGCTGCACCAACGATCGCGCCTGCCCGGGCGGCTGCAGTTGGGTTTCGATCGACCCGCCGATCTGCTCGGCTTGTGTCAGTGACGACGAGGCATTCGAGCTCGGCTTTGCCGGCATGTTCGGCGACATCTCCGAGCCGCAGCCCGAAGACGCGCCTCTCTGCAACGCGGGGCCCGTCCCGGCGCCGCACAAGCCGATCTTCACATCCGCCGAAGCTGGCTACTGCGCGGCGTGCAAGAAGCCGTTCTTCGCGACCGAGGCGGCATGAGCGAGTTCGCCGACGATTGGATTCCGCAGAAGCTTCGGCGCGAAGCGAAGGACGTCGCCGAGGCCGTTGCCAGATCGGCGATCGCCGGCCGGATGGTGGTGGCGGCGACCACCGCGGCGCCGCTGATTGTCGCCGCCGTCAGCAAGGCGGGTCATGGCCCTGAACAGCTGCAGCCGCACCAGCTCGCCGAGGCGATCCGCCTCGCCAAGCAGCTCGTGGTCGATCTCGAAAATGCACAGCTCGCGCTCGGCTGGAATGCCGGCGCGAAGGTAACCAATCCCGAAAGGTAGGACAGAATGAGCGACACCACTCCCCGCATCCGCGCAGCCGTCATCACTTTGAAGAACCCGCAGTGTCTGCACTGCGTCGTAAGTTACGCGGTCGGCTTGTGGGCAATCACCTATGCGCCGAAGATCGCCAGCCTGCCGGCGATCGCGCCACGGGATATCGCCACGAGTTTGGCACAGGTGACCGCCGACTTCATACGCGGTGTTCCTGATGCCGCCGAACGGGCAGCGCTGCAGGCACACGCGCGCAACGCGCTCGATGCGGCCTTCATCGCCTATGGCTGCGACGTTGCGCACGGTCAGCCGGATCTCGCGACGCCCTGCCCGCCCTCCGGGCTGCACTGAGGGTCCGCATGGCGCCGGCGCGCAGCCCCACCGAAGACGATCGATCCGGCTGCGCGCTCTACGTCGACGACGACGAACTGCGCCGCCGAATCAATCCCAAGATTGGCCGGGATCGCTTCCGCGCGATCGTGAAGCGAGCCGAGCTGAACGGTTTTCCAAAGGCTAACCCGCTGTGGGGAGGGCGCTACTGGCCCAGCGTCAAGGCCTGGCTGGACAAGGACAACGAGGTCACCAACGATGCTCCACTCATCGGAGGAGCCCAGGACGGGCCGGAGTATTTCGATGCCGCCCCGCGGACGCGCCCCAGGCCTCAAACGCGGCCGTCACAACCTGCCCTATTGGATGGCAAAGCAGGTGGTGCGAGATCCCATGGGATTTCCGGACACTTGCGTACCGTTGCCTCCGGACGCGACTGACGACGAGCTGGCCGAGCTCTGCCGCGATTGGACCGCGCGGCTGAAAGAGCATATCGCCGCTGAACAGCAACGCCTCAGCAATGGCGACGACGAGCGTCTGACCAAGACGCGGTACGACGGCACGATGAAGTCCGCCTGCCAGATCTATCAAGAACACCCGCTGTCGTCGTTCCACGAAGTCAGCCACAAAACCCGGCGCGGCTATCTGGCCGACCTCAAGGTGATCATCGGTTCGGTCGGCGCGCGCCGGATCAAGAACGTCACAGTGCTCGACGTGAAGAACTGGTACCGCCAGTGGCGCAAGGGCGTCGAGTATATCGATGACGATGGCGAGCGCTGGTTTGGTCCGGAGCGCGTCGCCCGCGCCCATAACGCGGTCGCGATGGTCCGCACCGTGCTGCGCTTCACGGCGGCGCTGCGCCATGCCGATTGCAAGCTGCTCGCCGACGAGCTTGCCAAGATCCAGTTCGAGCGCGAAGGCGCGCGGGACCAGGAGCTGAGCTACCGGCATGCCGTCGACTTCCTGCGCGGCGCCAGCGAGATGTCCGCGAAGGGCCTGATCGCGCCGGACCGGGCGCTGGCGATGTCGATCGGAGTGGCGGCGCAGTTCGAGCTGATGCTTCGCCAGGGCGACATCATCGGCAAATGGGAGCCGCGCCGAGCGGATGCGAAATTCCCGGCCGGGGTCTCGGTGCTTCACCTCGAGCAGGAAACCTGGTCCGGCTTCTTCACCTGGGAGAAGATCCCGGGCTGGCGCTGGCGCACCCGCACGTCGAAGTCGAAGTACCGCGCCGCGGTCGAGTTCGACCTGGCCAATTACGACCTACTGTTCCCGCTCCTCGAGCAGGTGCCGATGGATCAGCGCACCGGCGCAATCGTGAAGGGCGAGCACGGCCTCCCGATCCGGTACCGGACCTACGCCAAGACGTTCCGGAAGATCGCCCGCTACGCCAAGATCCCCGACGAGGTCTGGAGCATGGACGCCCGCGCTGGCGGCGCCACCGAGGCCGAGGAAGCCGGTGTCGATATCCAGGTCATCCAGCAGGGCATGACCCACACCAACACACAGACGACGGCGCGCTACATCCGCAAGCGCACCAAGAAGATCGCCACGATCGCCGAGGCGCGCAAGCAGGCTCGCGCCGGCGGCGACGACGGCGGAACAGCGTAAGAACCGCCCGTCAGAATCGCGTCAGAATCGCAGGGAAAAAGTTGAGGAGATTCAACAGATGAAGTGGTCGGGGCAGCTGGATTCGAACCAACGACCTGCAGTACCCAAAACTGCCGCGCTACCAGGCTGCGCTATACCCCGATCCATGACCCGATCCATGACCCGGATCTCTGGGCCGACGGCCGTCGATACACGGTTCACGTCAGCCCAGCAAGCCGGCCTCAGCGCGACTTGAACAACGGATGCGCCACCCGGTCGCCGGCGGCGATGCCGAGCTTCTTGGCGGTGCCGCCTGAGACCTCGAGCACGCCCGCGACTGGGCCGCCGGATGCGATGATCCGGGTCGACAGCGGCTCGGTATTCTCGGCGATCCGCAGGATGGTGCCGTCGCCGCGGATGAAGATCATGTCGAGCGGGATGTAGGTGTTCTTCATCCACATCGAAACCTGCTGCTCGGGGCGGAAGTCGAACAGCATGCCCTGCCCGTCCGGCAGGCTCTTGCGGTACATCAGGCCGACTTCCCGCTCCTGATCGGTGGTGGCGATCTCGACGGTGAAGACGTGCACGCCGGTTTTGCCGACGATCTCGAGCGACTGCATCTGCGCCGCGACCGCGCCTTGCAGCAGAAGGCCGCACAGCACCGCCGCCATCGCGAGCGCACCCAGCCACCGCAGCCGGCGGAATTTGAACATTTCAAAAGCCTGCATGGAATCGAACCTGTGTTTCGCGGGCGCCACGGCGCGCATCGCCGCCGGCGGTCATGCCGAACGCATTTCCGCCGCGCAAACAGCATGCGCGGCGGGCGTCAGCCGATTCACACACTGGCGATCAAGGATGGCGCGATCAAGAACGGCGCACGTGCTGTGCGCCGTTTGCGGTCCGGCGGCGGTTCAGTGCGAGGACAGCCCGGGAGCGCCGTTCTCCGGCTGGATCTCGGCCGCCATCATGCCCTTGGAGCCCGGCCCGAACCGCACCAGCACATACTGGCCCGGCCGCAGCTCGGTCATGCCATAGCGGCGCAGCGTTTCCATGTGCACGAAGATGTCCGGCGTGCCCTCGCCGCAGGTCAGGAAGCCGAACCCGCGCAGCCGGTTGAACCATTTGACCTGGGCGCGCTCGAGCCCGCTGGTCGGCGTCACGCTGACATGGGTGCGCGCCGGTAGCATCTGGGCCGGATGGATCGCGGTCGACTCGTCCATCGAGACGATGCGGAATGCTTGGTAGCCTTTGGCGCGCTGCACGCATTCGACGACGATGCGGGCGCCCTCATAGGCGGTCTGGTAGCCGTCGCGGCGCAGCACCGTGACATGCAGCAGAACGTCGGGCCAACCATTGTCCGGAACCACGAAGCCGTAGCCCTTCGAAGCGTCGAACCACTTGATGACACCGCTGATCTCGACGAGGTTCGCGGCTTCGCCGAGACCCGTAAAGGCATCGCGCGGATTCAGATCGCGGGGAACTGAAAGGTCGCCATGCGCGCCGACCCCGAAGTCCCGCGGCGAGAAATCGCCTGCCGGAAACTCCGCTGCTCTCGGCTTCGCAGCGCTGGCTGCGGGCAAAACGCCCGGCCTTTTGGACTCAAATCCGTCCGACCCCATGACCCCGGACCCCGCACGTCATCAACAAATTCGTCGCATCCGCGACGAGGATGATTCGCCGAGCATTCCCTCAAACTACTCAGGATTGCGCCGCCGCGAATCTGTTGATTCGAAGATAACACCGTGGTCCAAACGGCAAAGACAAAAAAATCGTTACGCGACAACTATAAACAGCCTTGAAAGCCTGCGAATCTTACGAGGTTTCAGTTACCGACGAACGGTCCAAGCGTTTCTCCGATGTCGTGACGGATCACCAGATCGGCCATTTCATCTTGTTCAGTCGGCTCTCTATTGATGATCACGAGCTTGGCGCCGCATTCTTTGGCCAGCATCGGAAAGCCCGCTGCAGGCCACACCACCAGCGACGAACCGATCGCAATGAACAGATCGCAATGCTGCGCCAGATCGGTCGCGCGGCGCATCGCCTCCGGCGGCATCGACTGACCGAACGATACCGTCGCGGTCTTCACCGGCTCGTCGCACGCGGTGCAATGTGGCGCATGCCCAGTGCGGAAGAACCATTCGCGCACCCACTCCAGCTCATGCCGTTTGCCGCAGCCGATGCAGCGCGCGTAGGTGGTGTTGCCGTGGAGCTCGACGACGTCGTGTTCGGCGAAGCCGGACATTTGATGCAGATTGTCGATGTTCTGCGTGATGATCGCCGGCACCTTGCCGGCTTTGTACAGCGATGCGAGGGCACGATGACCGCGGGTCGGCCGCGCCTTCGCAAAGGTCTGCTCCATCGCGAAGCGCCGCCGCCAGGCTTCGTCGCGCGCATCCTGGCGCGCCACGAACTCGTCGAACGGAATCGGCTGATTGCGGCTCCATAAGCCGCCCGGCGATCGGAAATCAGGAATGCCGGACTCGGTCGAAATGCCGGCGCCGGTGAAGGGCACGATCGACGAAGCGTGCGCGATCATGTCGCCGAGCTGTTCGACCCCGCTGGAAAGGCTGGGTGCGATCATGGTTGGATCATTTCAAACTTACCCTGTCGTCGCGCGAGCGTCCGCGCGCCGCGAGCGAACCGGGGCGACAAGGCTGCGCCGACATCGACGCATCCGCCGCGGAGAAGTTGCCGGTTCCCGTGCTCAGATTCGAAGCCACATTTTTTTGAATTGCAAGAGGGCTGGCGTGGTCGGATAGTTGAACCCGTCTCAACGGATGACCTCCTCTGAAAGAGCCCCGCGCGACCTCCAAGGCGGGGCTCTTTTTCGTCGGTCGTCCGCCCGCGATCGGATGCGAAGTCACGATGTTCAGTGCCCTCGCCTCTCGTTCGCCACACCTCCTCGAGCGCGCATAAGGTCCGGAGCCTCGGCTCCGGACCTTCATCGTTTTGACGTCCGGTCCGGACATCATGGCCGGCGCCGCGAGCGCGCCGCCCGCGCTTTTCATCGCGGCCATTCCGTCGCAGAATCCCCGGCACCTTTCTCAAGGAGACCACCCGCACATGCGTTACCTGCACACCATGCTCCGCGTCCGCAATCTCGACACGGCCCTGAAGTTCTTCGTCGGCGCGCTCGGCCTCAAGGAGGTCCGCCGCATCGACAACGATAAGGGCAAGTTCACGCTGCTGTTCCTGTGCGCGCCGGAAGACGAGGAACTGGTGAAGCAGTCGAAGGGCCGCCCGGCTCCGACGATCGAACTGACCCACAATTGGGACGAAGAGACCTATGGCGAGGACCGCTTCTTCGGTCATCTCGCGTTCGAGGTCGACGACATCTACGCAACCTGCGCAAAGCTGATGGAGCTCGGCGTCACCATCAACCGCCCGCCGCGCGATGGGCAGATGGCGTTCGTGCGCTCGCCGGATCTGCAGTCGGTCGAGCTGCTGCAAAAGGGCGACGCGCTGCCGCCGCAGGAGCCGTGGGCCTCGATGCCGAACACCGGCCATTGGTAAGGCGCTGGCGGTCCCCTCCAGCAGAGATCGCCCGCATCCGCGTCGTGATGCGGAACGACGCGCAGGACCTCGCGTTGGTCGAACAACCAACGGAGGACATCAATGGCACGAGGACTGCTGCTTTGGCTGATCGGCGTTCCGATCCCGATTATCATTCTGTTGTGGCTGTTCTTCGGCCACTGAGCTGACGTCGCTCACCACGCTTTTGCCGGTCACAACGGGCTCCGCGAACAGTGGAGCCCGTTGTGGTGTCGGCACTTCAGCGCGTCGACGTGGCCTCAATTGACGAACTTGACGCCGAGCGTCGTGCCGCGTCGCCACACCACTTCGCACTGCCGACCCTGACGCGCGTCGCGCGAGAAACCGAGCCGCAGCCGTGAGCCGAGCGACTCCGCTTCGCCGAGCACCAGCTTGGCCCCCGAACTCGACAGATCGAGCACCTCGCACGGCCGCGCGGCAAAGCCGCCGTCGAGCGTGATCCAGCCGCTCTGGCGTACCGATTTGCGCGCCTCGCGCTTGGTCTTGTCCTTGGCCATGATGTCGTCCTCGGCCTGCTTGGATCGCTCGCCGGAGGGCACAGCGCCGCGGCCGGATCGAAGCAGAAAGTGAGCGTTCGCGAGCCCCGATCGCTCAGGACCGTCTCTGCTCTAGGTCCCGGGCTGTTGAAAAATCGTTGCAAGATTTAGCGAAAAGTCGGGGTATCGGCAGATCGCTGCGGAGAGCGCTTGCCCCTCCGGAAAAACGCCACTATACGTTCGCCCGCTGCTTCGCCGCGGGCCCGTTCCGGCGCCTGCTGAAACAGCCGTTTCGGGTTAGACCGTGCGTTTCCGCCTGCTTGCGATCCTTGAAGGATCGCGCCAGTCCGGCGGCTTCGCTCCCTTCGTCTATCGGTCAGGACGCCACCCTTTCACGGTGGAGAGAGCGGTTCGATTCCGCTAGGGAGCGCCAAAACTAACCTCCTGAAATCATTGAATTTTGAACCACGTTGGCCTGTGAAACGGCAGACGTCCGCGCTGACCGCGTGGAAGCCCTCGTCATCCTTGAATTGGGTGTAGAGCAGATGCTTGGCGAGATTGAAGCTGATCTCGGAGGGGCGCAGCCGCTCCAGCACCTGCGGCGTGATGGTGACACCAGCACCAACGATGCCTTCCATCACGACGGATGTCGGGCCGATGTCCAGCGGCGTGATCTCCAACCGGCTGTCCGGCGTAAAGGCTGCTTCGAGCTTGTCTGACGGAAGGTCGCGCCGATAGCCACTCACCCGAGGGAAAACGATTTCGAGCTCGGATCGCTCCTTGATGGCGTGAACGCGGGTCACCGGCTTCGGTGCGACCGGCTTGGCGACCTGCGGCGATGAAGCGAAGTCGAATGGGATGCCCATGATATCGGCATATTCGACGTCGAACAGGCCCGTCGTCGGGTTGAGATCGTAGGACTGCCGACGCAATCCGCGGCCGACCACCTGTTCGCACAACAGCTGCGTCCCGAACGCCCGGACGCCAAGGATGTGGGTCACGGTGTTGGTGTCCCACCCCTCGGTCAGCATCGAGACCGAGACGACGCAGCGGATCTGTTCGCCGAGCCTGCCGACGCGGCCGACAGTGTTCATCACCTCACGCAGCAGTTCGCTTTCGCTGACTTCGCCCTGGGCGCTGCCCGCCCCCTGACGGTCTGCGAGTTCACGCTTGAACTGCTCAATCTCGGGACCGGCGGCGTCGCGAAACCCCTTGTCCAGCGCATCCCCGGTCTCGATCTGCCGGGAGTCGATCAGAAGCGTTCGTGGCCGCGGCAGCCGCACGCCGTTCTCGTCGTAGTTGCGGAACAGTTCGAGGTGCCCGGCATGGAACGCCGCGCGCTCGCCCTCCTCCGCATCGCCGCGTTCAAAACCGGCGATCCACTCGAACACCAGCTTGGAAATAGCCGTGTTTTGACAGACGACGATGAACACCGGCGGGACGCCAATCCCTTCGCGCTGCCAGCGCTCGAACTCGCCTTCGTAATGGCTGTACAAGGCGTTCAGTGCCGTGCGCAGCATGTTGGGTAGATCGAACGGGCTCAGCTTGGCGGCACCTGCGGCCGTCTTCGGCAGATCCTTGCCGACGTGCTTCCATAGATGCCGATAGACCACGGAATCGGTCTGAACCAGATTGTCCGTCACCGGCACGCGCGGCAGTTTGACGATGCCGCTTTCGATGGCGTCCATCAGGCTGAAATCGGACACCACCCAGGGGAAGAGAACACCTTCATCATAGCCCGAGCCGCGAAGGAAGAACGGCGTAGCCGAGAGGTCGTACACGGCGCGCACGCCCTTCGACAACTTGTTGTTCAACGCCTCTATGCCCGTAATCCACAGACGGGCTGCTTCCTCGTTCTCGGCTGCCTCCTTCTTGTCGTCACCCGTCAATGGACCTTCAGCATCGCCGCCGGCCTTATGCCGATAGCAGTGATGCGCTTCGTCGTTGATGACATTCACACGGTCGAAGTTCAGCAACTTGCCGCAAGCTCTGGCGAGCATTTCGGCGTCGTTCTCGGTCGTGACTACGGGTTCAGGCGCATTGCCCTGTAGGAAGCTGCGCGCGACCTTCGGCAGGGACAACGTCTCGCGATGTTGGAACGCGTGGTAGTTCGTGATCACGATTTCGGCTCGGCGAACTTCCGGCAGCATGTCCGGCGGCACGATTTCGCGTGTTTCGTAGTAGTTGCTGGGTTCACTCGGGAGCAGCACGCGAAGCCGATCCTTGATCGTGATGCCGGGCGTGACGATCAAGAAGGCGCGCGAGAAATCCTTGGAGTCCTTGCGGGCGGCATTCACCGTCTGCCAGGCGATCAGCATCGCCATCACGGTGGTCTTGCCGCTGCCCGTAGCCATCTTCATGGCCAGCCGGAAAAGCTCAGGATTGGCTTCCTTGTTGTAGTTGCGGATCAGATCCAGCAGCGCCTTTCCCTTGGCGTGCTTCGGCGCAACTTCGGTCAGCCAGATGATCGTTTCGACGGCTTCAACCTGACAGAAGAACGGCGTCGGGCCGTTGAACTGGTGATGACGCCAGTGCTCCAGGAGCCGCTGGGTCGTACCGGTGACCTGCCAGTCAGCGGGATTGTGTAACGCCCGCCAACTGTCGACATAGCCCCGGATTTCATTGATCAGGGCGTTTTCGGTGTAGGTTTCGAGGTCAAGGGTCCCCTGATCCTTGGCAGCCTTCTTCCGCGATGCGGGAACCGGGACGATGAATCGGGATGGCCGGCGTCCCGGTCGAGGATCGCCCGGTAGCGGCTGACCGTTGTTATCCAATGGATGGTGAAATTCCGGAGCGCGGTACGGCGAGTTCAGAATCGGCCGATCGTAGAAACTGCTCAATTTCCAAGCTCATGCAGCAATTTGGACGAATGGATCGATTCAACTGACTACACCGGCTCCCGCGATTCCAAAACCTATAGTTGGCCCCTGCCTTCTCGCTGAAGTGTCCCAGGAGCCCGGCGCCGCGGCGGCCAAACCGGCGACTGGCTGTCGCAACTCTAAAGTCGGATTCTTGCGACGCGCCGGGGCCGTTCTCAGGACTTGCGGGTCATTGTGGTTGATGGTTTGTTGAGGTTGTTCGCACAAGTTTCAACACATCGTCCAACACATAGGCCGACGGTTTAATCAGCGATTTCAGTGGTTTAAATGAATTGCTCCCTGACAGTCCGCTAGGGAGCGCCATCATTCCTTTTGAGCGCTGCAAGGATCCCAGCCAGTCGGTCTCCGGCGAGCAATCCCCATGATGCGTGCGGGTCTGGGCTGACCTCATAGTAATCGGTCTGACCGCAGCTGGCGCATTCGTAGATTCGCAGTTCGATCGATCGCACCGGGGACACCCGGGCGAGCCCCGTGCGAGCACCGCATCTGCTGCAGTGGGGCCGTTTGTCTTTGCACATGCCGCCTCCTAACGGAGACTGATTGCTTGTGGTGCGAACGCCGCGACCACAATTTTAAATTGAATATTTTTCTTTATACTCCCTTTTCGGATGCCCAGCGAATCCAATGTGCAGATTCGGTCGCCGACCGCGCAGGACATGGTTGCGCAAGTGTTTGCCGACGGGTGAATTGGACGCGAACAAGAGGCACGCGCAATTGAGCCTTCCCCGCCCGATCCTCATGATCGGCGGGTGGTGGATATTCTCAGTCTGAAGTCCTGTGCGCTTGAAGTCAGGCGAACACGAACAGCGTGATCGCAAGCGCCAACGCGACCAGATGCAAAACGGCTGGGACCATCGGTCGTCTCCCGCCAAAGTCGTCGCAATCGAACGCTACAATTAACTGATTCCCGACGCCGTTTCGATTCGCCGGCACACCTCGGACCAGCACGCCGAATACCGTTGAACTATTAACGCCGAGGTGCGTTGCGCGGGGTAGGTTCCTGAATGGGAACCATTAAAGGAGAAGTCCCATGTCTCTGCCAGATGACAGCCTTCGCCCCGAAGACGTCCAGCGCCTGCAGGCGCGCGTCGAGGCGGCCATCCGCGATCACTGGAAGGCCTATCTGTTCGAAGGCATCCTGCTACTGATCATCGGCTTTGCGGCGATCCTGCTGCCGCTGCTCGCCAGCATCACCTTCACCATCATGCTGGGCTGGCTGTTCTTCATCGCCGGTGTGGCCGGCGTCGGCTTTTCAATCTGGGCGCGCAAGGGCCCCGGTTTCTGGTGGTCGCTGCTGTCGGCCGTCTTGGCGCTGGTCGCCGGTCTGGTGCTGATCGCGATGCCGCTGCAAGGCACGCTGACCCTCACCTTCATCGTCGGCGTGTATTTCCTGGCCGAAGGTGTCGCGACCATCATGTACGCCTTCCAGCATCGCGGACGGATGTCGGAGCGCTGGGGCTGGATGCTCGCCGCCGGTATCGCCGACATCCTGGTGGCGTTCATCATCATCTCGGGCTGGCCGGGCACCGTCTGGGCGATCGGCCTGCTGATCGGAATCAATCTGGTGTTCGGCGGCACCTCGCTGATCGCGATGGCGCTCGCCGCCCGTAAGAGCACCTAATTGCGCGACGTCTGCCGCGGTTCGCGTCAGCAGCCGCGGCAGATGCTCTTGATCTTGCGGTCGAGCGCCGCATCCGCCGGATCAATCTGATCGATCGTCCGCTCCGGCGGCGTGTCGTTGCGGCGCGGCTGCAGATGCCCGATCGGCGCTTGCCGGAGCCCCGCCCCGCCCCCCGACACGTCCGGCGAAATCGTCGAGCCGGCCGAACCGCCTGTGCCGCTGCCGGATTGCGCCAATACCGCGCTGCCGCTCAGGGTCAGGATCGCGGCGGCGATCATCACAGATTTCATCGGAGCTCTCCTTCCATTCACGCTCCCGCCGCGAGGCTGGGCGCCGATCGCGCCAACATCACGGCAGTCTGCATCGGCCAATGGTCCGCCCAACCCCAGCACCAACGCATCATTCCCGGCCCAGTTGCCGGACTGCACCAGCAACAGAGTACCGCCGCTCATTCCGACCGCGGCGGATACAGATGCACCTCGCCGCAATAGTCGGCGACACGATAGCGCGAATCCGGCTCGGTTCCATCGGCGTCCGACAAATAATTGGGGCCAACCGGCGCCTTGCCGTAGCCGCCGGGAATGTCGAGCACGTACTCCGGCTGGCAAAGTCCAGACACATTACCGCGCAATGCGCGCATCAGGGCCTGGCCCTCGGCGAGCGTGGTGCGCAGATGCGCGGTCCCCGGCGCCAGATCGCCATGGTGCAGGTAGTACGGCTTGATCCGGCACTCGACGAAAGCGCGCATCAACGCCTCGAGCGTCGCGGCGTTGTCGTTCACACCCCGCAGCAGCACAGACTGGCTCACCATCGGAATTCCAGCGTCGACGATCCGCGCGCACGCCGCGCGCGCCGCCTCCGTCAACTCCCGCGGGTGGTTGGCATGCAGCGCGAGCCATGTGGTCTTGCCCGGCACCCGCAGCGCCCGCACCAGATCCGGCGTAATCCGCGCCGGATCTGCGACGGGAAGACGGGTGTGAAAGCGGATGATCTTGACGTGCTCGATCGCGGCGAGTTCGGCCATGATCTCGCCGAGCCGCCGCGGCGACAGCATCAGCGGGTCGCCGCCGGTGAAGATCACTTCCCAGATCTCGTTGTGCGCGCGGATGTAGTCGAGTGCGGCAGCGGTCGCCTCGCGCGACAGCGCATTATCCTTGCCGGGACCGACCATCTCGCGGCGAAAGCAGAACCGGCAATAAACCGCGCAGACATGCACCGGCTTGAACAGCACGCGGTCACGATGCCGATGCACGATGCCTTCGACCGGCGCATGCGCAGCGTCGCCGATTGGGTCGTCACGTTCAAAGGCGAGCGAGGACAATTCCTCGGCGCGCGGGATGTACTGCCGCGCGATCGGATCGTCGGCATCGTCACGATCGATCAGCGCCGCGACCGCCGGCGTCACCGCGATCGCATAGCGCGACGCGACCTCGCTCAGCATTGCGCGATGGTCCGCAGCGGCGAGGCCCTCGGCAATCAGTTCGTCGGGTTGGCGCAGCGTCGCCGCTGCCGGCGTGTTCAATCGGGTGACTTTGGTCATACGCCCTCGCCTGCCGGCGGCGTCCACACCACCTGATCGATCGTGGTTGCACTGGCCGCCAGCATCACCAGGCGGTCGAAGCCGAGCGCGACGCCGCTGGCCTCCGGCATTTCGCCGACCGCCGCGAGAAAGGCCTCGTCGAGCGGATAGCGCTCACCGTAGCGCCGCTCCTTCTCGTCCATCGCGGCGATGAAGCGCGCACGCTGTTCGGCCGCATTGGTAAGTTCGCCGAAGCCATTGGCGAGCTCGACGCCGCAGGCATACAGCTCGAACCGTTCGGCGACCCGCGGGTCGTCCGGCTTGGTCCGCGCCAGCGCCGCTTCAGGCGCCGGATATTCGCTCAGCACCGTCAGCCGTCCATCGCCGAGCCGCGGCTCGACATGCTCGACCAGCACCTTGCTGAAGATGTCGGACCAGGTGTCGTCATCGGCGATCCGCACGCGTGAAGCAGCCGCGTTTGCCAGCGCCGTGCGATCCCCCTCACCGTTGGAGATCGTGGCAAGCAGATCGATGCCGGCAAAACGGGCGAACGCATCGGCCACCGTCAGCCGCTCCGCCTCGGCGCGCGGATCGGCGCGCCGCCCCCTGAACGAAAACGTCGCGATGCCGGTTGCGTCCGCCGCCACGCGGACCAGTGCAACGCAGTCGTCGATCACCTGCTGGTACGGCGCCTCGGCGCGATACCACTCCAGCATGGTGAACTCCGGCAGATGCACGCGGCCGCGCTCACGGTCGCGAAACACTCGGGCAAGCTCGAAGATTCGCGTCTCGCCGGCCGCCAGCAGCTTCTTGCAGGCGAACTCCGGCGAGGTCCGCAGGTATCGGGAGCGCCGCTCGCCGTCCGGCCCTAAGAGGTCCGTGCGCGGGGCGTGCAGATGGGTCTCGTTGCCGGGCGAAATCTGCAGGATCGCGGTCTCGACCTCGGTAAAGCCCGCTGCCTCGAACCAGCCCCGCACGGCCCGGGTCACCGCCCCCCGCGCGCGCAAAAACGGCTGACGGTCCAGATACCTATCCTTGTTCCACCAGGGCGACGGTTGGCTTGTCGCCTCCATCTCAAGTCGCCCCCATCCGGCCGCGCAAAACACTGGCATCAGCGCCACAAATCAGTATGTTGCGCCCCGAAACCGTTTCGGCCTCGGGATACCAACGCCCGGATCGGGCCCGGACCTGAACGACAGGAAACATTCCTTTGAGAGTCATCGCCAGTTCTATTCGCAAGGGCAACGTCCTCGAGCAAGATGGGAAGCTTTACGTCGTCCTGTCTGCCGAAAACATTCATCCCGGCAAGGGCACGCCCGTCAGCCAGATCGAAATGCGCCGAATCAGCGACGGCGTGAAGATCTCGGAGCGCTACAAGACCACCGACCAGGTCGAGAAGGTCACCATCGAAGAGCGCAATTACACCTTCCTGTACGAGGATGGCGAAGGCTTCCACTTTATGGAGCCGGAGTCCTACGATCAGGTCCAGGTCGCCAAGGACGTCGTCGGCTCGGCGGCGCCTTACCTGCAGGAAGGCATGGTGGTGAAGCTGTCGATGCACGACACCACCGCGGTTGCGATCACCCTGCCCCAGCGCGCCACGCTCGAAGTCGTCGAGACCGAGCCGGTGACCAAGGGCCAGACCGCGTCGTCGTCCTACAAGCCGGCGGTGCTGTCGAACGGCGTCCGCACCCAGGTCCCGCCGCACATCGGCACCGGCACCCGCATCGTGGTGCTGACCGAAGACGGCTCCTACGTCGAGCGCGCCAAGGACTAATTGCAATCAGCTCTGCTGACTGCCGCAAAGCCCGCCGCAACCCGGCGGGCTTTTTCGTTGGCGTTGTTCAAGGACGCGGCGGCGGCTGTTTCGGCGCGAATACGCTGACCGCGTTGCGCAGCAGCTCGAACCGGGCCGGCGTAAACGTCACCAGTTCGCCATCGGCATTCACCGGCCGCGGTTTGCGGGTGCGGATTTCGAACGACGTGCCGCGCGCGGCACGCACCTCGCGCCACAACACGTGGCGGCCTTTGCGGAAGTCGTAGGCCACCGCCAGCAGCTTCCACACCTGCGCAAATTCCAGCGAATACAGATCGAACTGGCCGTCGTCGATTTCAGCGGTTTGCTCCACCGCCATGCCGCCGCCGTAGTAACGACCGTTGCCGACCGCGACCTGCATGGTCTTCACCCGCACTTGCTCATCGCCCGACACGATTACCGCATGAAACGGTCGCGCCTTACTTAGGACCTTCGCGGCGGTGAGCGCGTAGCTGAGGCGGCCGAACCTGCGCTTGCTTTCGCCGCTCAGTTCGCGCGCCAGATCGGCGCTCAGCCCGACGCTGGCGACGTTGAAGAACTTGTGCCCGTTGACGTCACCGAGGTCGATGGTCTTGCGATGCCCCGCCGCGATCACGTCTGCGGCGGCTTCCATATCGAGCGGCAGACCGAGCGTCCTCGCAAGGTCGTTGGCGGTCCCCGCCGGGATGATGCCGAGCGGCAGACCGGTCGTGACCAGTGCCGGCGCGGCCGCGTTCAGCGTGCCGTCGCCGCCGGCGATTACAACGCCTGCGGCGCCTTCGGCATGGGCTTCGATCCACGGCGCGACCTCGTGGCGGCTGGAAGGTGCCGAGACCACCAGGTCGAAACCCGCGGCGCTGAGTTTGGAGCCGGCCAGACCGACGGCCTGGCTGCCGGAGCGGCTGCCGCGGTTGATCACCATCAGCAACCGGCGCGGCGGCGCCGCCTGGGCAACGGCGCTGCAAAGGTCGGAGCCATCGCTGGGCACAGCCTCTTCGAGGTCCGGCTCTTCGAGGTCCGGCCCGATCTCGGATTCGCGGTCCACTCAACTCCCCATTGGCTGTCGGCTGCAGCGCGCCTCGAATGGCCGAGGCTGCGGAAGGCAGGTCGGTGTCACCAGTTGGGCGCAGAGCGCGGCGGTACAAGGGCACAGGCGGAGACATCGTGTCGCTGCCGCCTGTTGGAACAATCGGCGGCCTGCTTGCGCAGCTGCTATCGAGGCGCAGCGGCTTTGGGGACGACCTCAATGCCGCTACACTGCCGGCCATGGTCGATCACGATTCCCCCACCTCCCTCACCCGTCGCCACCTGCTCCAGGCGGCCGTCGGCGCCGCCGTGATGCTGCCTGCCGCAGCTGCGGCCGCGGCGCCGGCCGGCTTCGATGAGTGGCGCGACGCGTTCCGGGCCAAGGCGCTCGCCAAGGGCATCTCGCCGCGGACCTGGGATCGGGTGATGGGATCGCTCGAACCCGATATGAGCGTGTTCAAGAACTTCCAGAAGCAGCCCGAATTCAACGAGCAGCTCTGGCAGTACATCAACCGGCGGGTGTCGGATTGGCGGATCACCGCCGGCCGCGAGGCGTTGCGCAAGAACGAAGCGTTGTTCGCGCGGATCGAGCGCGATTTCGGCGTCGAGCGCGGCACGCTGCTGGCGCTGTGGGGCGTCGAGAGCGCCTATGGCGATCCCTTGGTGCAGCAGAACCATATGCGGCCGGTGTTTCCGTCCCTCTCCGCGCTGGCGTGGCGCGAGCCGCGGCGGCGATCGTATTGGGAAACCGAGCTGATCAACGCGCTGCGGATCGTCGACAAGGGCTGGTCGACGCCGGAAGAAATGCGCGGCTCCTGGGCCGGCGCGATGGGCCACAGCCAATGGATGCCCGAGGTGTGGCTGAACGTCGGCATCGACTATGACGGCGACGGACGAGTGTCGCCGTTCGGCCGGCCCGACGACGCCCTCGGCTCGACCGCGAAGTATCTAGTCCGGCGTGGCAACTATCGTCGCGGCGAGCATTGGGGCTACGAGGTCGAGGGCCCCGGCGGCACAGGCAGCGGTCGCCGCAGCTATTTGGAGTGGTCGCGTTCCGGCGTCACCCGCGCCGATGGCCAGCCATTTCCCAATTCCTCGGCCAGCGCGACGATGTGGGTGCCGGTCGACGGCGGCCCGAAATTCCTGATCGGGCCGAACTTCTACGCGGTGAAGAGCTACAACCCGTCGATGAACTACGCGCTGGCGATCTGCCACCTCGGCGATCGCATTCTCGGCGGCAGCCCGTTCATCCATCCCTTCCCCGGATCGGAGCGTGCGCTGACGCTCGCCGAGGTGCAGGAGATGCAGACCCGGCTGACCCGCGCCGGCTTCGACACCGGCGGCACCGACGGCCGGGTCGGCAACGACACCATGAAGGCAATCCGCGACTTTCAGCTCAAGACCGGCCTATCGCCCGCCGACGGCTATGGCGGGCTCAAGGTGCTGGCACGACTGCGGCAGGGTGGATAGAGGCCGCAGGCTTTTCGATGATTCAACATCACTGGACGTGGCACCGGATCAAGGCGCTGGCGCACGAGGAGTGGCGCGAGCTCGTCACCTTCAATCCCAGCGACCGGCCGTGGCAGATGCCGTTCTCGGCCGCACTCGCCGCCGGCGTGCCGATGCTGATCGGCGCGTATTTCGATCATCTCGACTACGGCCTGATCTCGTCGCTCGGCGGCATGGCGTTTCTGTATCTGCCGCGCACCCCGCTGCACCACCGCATGGTCTCGATGATGGCGGCCGGCTTCGGCTATGCGGCCTGCTACACGCTCGGGCTGGTGGTGCATCTGCTGCCGTGGTTGCTGGTGCCGGCGATCACCTTCACGGCGATCGTGGTCACCATGCTGTGCCGGTTCTATCGGGTGGGACCACCGGGTAGCATGTTCTTCGTGATGGCCGCGGCGATCGCCGCCTATACGCCCAGCGACCTGATGCAGCTGCCGCTGAAGGCGGGGCTGTTCGTGCTCGGCGGCCTGCTCGCGACCCTGATCGCGATGATCTACTCGATCGTCGTACTGCGAATCCGCGATCCGCTGCCGGTGCCGCCGCTGGCGATCGACGATTTCGAGCACGTCGTGCTCGACTCCGTGGTGATCGGCATCTTCGTCGGATTAGCGCTGGCTCTGGCTCAGGCGCTGCAGCTCGAGCGGCCGTATTGGGTGCCGGTGAGCTGCCTCGCCGTCATTCAAGGCCTGTCGGTGCGCGCGATCTGGAATCGGCATCTGCACCGCCTGCTCGGCACCGCGATCGGCCTCGGCCTCGCCGCGGTGCTGCTGGCACTGCCGCTGGAGAAATGGAGCATCGCGTTTGCGGTCATCGCGCTGAGCTTCGTGATCGAGACGGCGGTGATCCGGCACTACGGCTTCGCGGTGATCTTCATCACCCCGCTCACCATCTTCCTCGCCGATGCCGCGACGCTGGGTCAGGAGCCGGCGCACCAGATCATCGAGGCGCGGTTTATCGATACCGTGGTCGGCTGCGTGGTCGGCCTGCTCGGCGGCGTCTGCCTGCACCATCCAGGCTTCCGCCATGTGACGGCCCGCTTGATCCGCCGGCTGATCCCGGCCTATCTGATCCCAGCCAAACACGACCGGGGCGATTGACCAAAAGTCAGGGTTTTGCCCGGGCCGAGCCGTGGAATAATACCCTTCCTCCGTTTCTTCAGGATGTATCGCCGGATTTGAGCCATGACCGACGTGCGCCCTCAGGCCGAGACCTTCCAAGCCCCACTGGACGAAATCGTCTGGAACACCACCTTCCGCCGCGGCTTCGCCGAGGCCCGCTCGGGCCGTACCCCGCGCTATGACGACGAGGTGATGTTCCAGGACGGCCTCGCCTGGGTCTACGAATGGGGCCGCCAGTTCGCCATCCTCGCCCCGCCGGACCTGCCCCTGGTGCTGCCCGAAGAAGGCGCACTCAATCCCAAAGCGGTCGAGCTGTTTCGGGAAATGATCATCCAGGGCGAGATTTGTACCTGAGAGCTCGTTCAATACTCAAGCGGATCCACTTGACCTATCGTCATCGCCGGACTTGATCCGGCGATCCATCTTGCAAGGATGATGGATGGCCGGGTCGAGCCCGGCCATGACCGCCGCCTACTAATCCGGATTCCTCATCCCGTGGCCGCCTCGACCGCACTGCTCACCTGATCATCGTCGGCCCGGCATCCGGGACCGCGACGTCGATGACGCGGAGCTGCACGCGTTCGGCGCCTTGCCAGCGATCGACGCTGAGGCAGCCGGCGACGTGGAGCGTCTGACCGCGGTTCTCGGTCAGCGCGTTGCCGAGCTTCTGGCCGACGCTGCGGAATGCGATGCCGTTGACGAACGCGCCGTCGCCGGCCTTGAAGCGCAGCCGCAGATGCGCCTGGCCGACCTCGTCGGCATAGACGAGCTGATGCGCCGGCAGCGCGACGATCGGCTCCGGATTGCCGGCGCCGAACGGCCCTGCCCGGTTAAGCGTCGCTGCCAGCTCTGTCGTGACGCCGCGCGCCGACACCGCGCCGTCGATGTACAGTTCGTTGACGTGGCGCGACTTGGCGACGTCATCCGCCAGCGTCGTTTCCAGCCAGGCCCGGAATTCGGCGAGCCGCTCTTTGCGCAGCGTCACGCCGGCCGCCATGGCGTGGCCGCCGCCCTTGAGCAGCAGCCCATCGTGCACCGCCTGGCGCACCGCCTTGCCGAGATCGACGCCGGAGATCGAACGGCCCGAGCCGGTGCCGATGCCGCCGGGCTCCAGCGCGATCGCAAACGACGGCCGTCCGAACTTCTCCTTCAGACGCGACGCGACCAGCCCGACCACGCCAGGGTGCCAGCCTTCGGACGCGGTGACGATCACCGCGCCCTTGTCCTCGAGCCCGAGCGACGCCATCGCCTCGGCTTCCGCCTGGGCTTCGGCCCTCTGTTCGATCTCTCGCCGCTCGCTGTTGAGGCGATCGAGTTCGGCGGCAATGCGGGCGGCTTCAGAGACGTCGGACTCCAGCAACAGCCGGACGCCGAGATCGGCGCGACCGATACGGCCGCCGGCATTGATCCGCGGCCCCAGCATGAAGCCGAGATGCCACGCCTCCGGCGGACCGTTCAGCCGCGACACGTCCATCAGCGCGGTGTGGCCGACGTGATCGCGGCGGCGCATCGCGATCAGGCCCTTGGCGACGAAAGCACGGTTCAGCCCGACCAGCGGCGCGACGTCCGCCACCGTGCCGAGCGCGACGTGGTGCAGCATGTCGAGCAGGTTCGGCTCCGGCCGCTCCGCGGTCCAGAACCCGCGATGCCGTAGCTCGCGATTGACCGCGACCAGCGTCATCAGCACCAAGCCGACCGCGGCAAGATGGCCGAGCCCCGACAGATCGTCCGGCCGGTTCGGATTGATCAGCGCTTCGACCTCGGGCAGTTCGTCGCCGCATTGGTGATGATCGATCACCACGACGCTCATCCCGAGCCGCCGCGCTTCCGCCAGCGGCTCCAGGCTGGTGGTGCCGCAGTCCACGGTGATCAGCAGCGTCGCGCCTTTGCCGGCGAGCATACGGATCGCGTCGATATTCGGGCCGTAGCCTTCGAAGATGCGATCCGGAATGTGGATCAAAGGATCGAGCCCGCAATGGCGCAGATGCCAGGCGAGCAACGCCGACGAGGTCGCGCCGTCAACATCGTAATCGCCGAAGATCGCGACCTTCTCGCCGCGCGAGGCGGCATCGGCGATCCGCTTGGCACCGGCTTCCATCTGGGTCAGCGACGCCGGATCTGGCATCAGCTTACGGATCGTCGGATCGAGAAAGTCCTCGACTTGGTCGATCTCCACGCCCCGCCCGGCCAGCACCCGCGCCAGCATCTCGGGCAATTGATAGCGCTGCACCATTGCCTGCGCCTTCGCAGTGGCGCGCGCGTCGAGCCGGTCGCGCCACGCCTTGCCGGTGGCAGAGCGGGTCACGCCGAGAAACGCCGGCACGGTTTCGGCCGGCAAAACGGAGATGGGAGGCGTCATGGTCCGCGCAGATAAGCACGAAGCGCCGACAGCGCAAACCGCCAGGACGGCGGCCGGAGAAGCCCGCTGCCCGTCATTGCGAACGAAGCGAGAGGTTTGACCTTCTCGCGGGTCAGCACCCAAGCCGATCGGCGACACCGGCCAGATCATCGGCCACGATGGTCCAGTCGCCGGTAGCATCGAAGTCGATCGTCTGCAGCGGGCCGTACTCGGTCGGACGCGGGATGAAAGCCGTTTTCAGGCCCAACGCTTGCGCGGCCTGAAGATCATAATTGTGCGCGGCGACCAGCATCACTTCGCCCGGCTGCAGATTGAGCAGCTTCGCGGCACCGAGATAATTCTCCCGATCCGGCTTGTAGTGGCGGAAGATGTCACTGCCGAGAACCAGATCCCACGGCAGGCCCGCGTTCTTCGCCATCCGGGTCAACAGCCCGACATTGCCGTTCGATAGCGGGGCCAAAATGTACTTGGTCTTCAGCCGCTCCAGCGCTGCGACCACGCCCGGCCACGGCTTCAACCGATGCCAGCCGGTGACCATGTAGTTGAGATCGTCCTCGGTCAGTCCCTTGATGCCAAATTCGCCGACAAGCCGCTTCAGCGATTGCCGATGCAGTTCGTCGAGGGTGAGGAATTCGGCTTGTGGATTGTTGCGGACCGCATCCATCGACGGCACATAGGCCTGCCGCCATGCATCGATCAATCCGGTCCAATCGCCTTCGAGGCCACGCCCAGCCGCATAGGCGGAAAGATCGTCGATCAGGCTGCTGCGCCAGTCGACGACAGTGCCGAACACGTCGAATAGCAGGGCTTTGACGTCTGTCGCATCGGACACCGGCATGGCGTTCGTCCCTTGTTGTTCTTCGTCATTGCGAGCGCAGCGAAGCAATCCAGTCACACATGCAGACTGGATTGCTTCGTCGCTTCGCTCCTCGCAATGACGTTGTTAGGCTGGCTACAGTATCTTCCGATACTGCATGAAGCCGGAATCCTCGGCAATGCGGTCGTAAAGCAGCCGTGCGGTGGCGTTGCCGGTTTGGGTCAGCCAGTGCACGCGGCTGCAGCCGTCGGCTTTGGCACGCGCGTACACGGCTTCGATCAGCTTGCGGCCGAGGCCGAGCCCACGGGCGCTGTCGTCAACGAACAGGTCTTGCAGATAGCAGTAATTGCCGACCGTCCAGCACGACCGGTGATAGATGAACTGCACGATGCCGGTGAGCTTGCCGTCGACATAAGCGCCGAGCAGATGCATCGGCTCGGCGGGATCGTGAAACCGCGCCCAGGTGACGTCGGAGACCTCGGGCGCCAGTGTCGCCTTGTAGAACGCGAGGTAACCGGCCCACAGCGGCTCCCAGGCGGCCCGCTCGTCGGGGCCGACGGGACGAATCTCGACGGCCATCCGACGTCTCCTTATCTTAATCGAGGTGGAACTTCTCGAGCTGGCGGTGGTCCGCCTTGATGTAACGCACCGTGCCGGTGACCGACCGCATCACCACGGTCTCGGTCTGGATCACGCCCTTGCGGAACTTGACGCCCGAGAGCAGCGAGCCATCGGTGACGCCGGTGGCGGCGAACAGGCAGTCGCCCTTCACCATGTCCTCGATCTGGTACACGAAGTTCGGATCTTCGATGCCCATCGACTCGGCGCGGTTGCGCTTGGAGTGAGTATCGAGCAGCAGCCGGCACTGCATCTGACCGCCGATGCAGCGCAGCGCCGCCGCGGCCAGCACGCCTTCCGGCGCGCCGCCGGTGCCCATGTAGATGTCGACGCCGGTGTTGTCCGGGTCGGCACAGTGGATTACGCCGGCAACGTCGCCGTCGGTGATCAGCTGGACGCCGGCGCCGGTGGCGCGGATCTTGGCGATCAGCTCGGCGTGGCGCGGACGATCGAGCACCAGCACGGTGATGCCGTGAGTCGGCACACCCTTAGCCTGCGCCAAGCGGAGGATGTTGTCTTCCGGCGGCGCATCGATGTCGATCAGGTTCTTCTCGTAGCCCGGACCGATCGCGATCTTCTGCATGTAGACGTCGGGCGCGTGCAGCAGCGTGCCGCCTTCGGCCATCGCCATGGTGGCGATCGAGCCCGGCATGTTCTTGGCGCACAGCGTGGTGCCTTCGAGCGGGTCGACCGCGATGTCGACCTTCGGACCGGCGTTGATGCCGGCACCGACCTTCTCACCGATGAACAGCATCGGCGCTTCGTCGCGCTCGCCCTCGCCGATCACGATGGTGCCTTCGATCGGCATCTTGTTGAGCTCGCGGCGCATCGCATCGACCGCGGCCTGGTCCGCGCCCTTTTCGTTGCCGTGGCCGCGCAGCCGCGCCGCAGACACCGCGGCGCGCTCGGTCACGCGCACGATCTCCAGGGTCAGGATGCGTTCCAGCAGCAATTGCGGCGGAACGGAAATGGTGGTCGACATCGGCCCAGCTCCTCAAAACAGCGCCCCCGCGCTTATGGCGGGGGCTGTACAAATGGTCGAACTCAGTTCTTCTCGATCCGGATCACCTGTGGCCGGCCGCTGATCACCTTGTCGCGCTGCACGGCTTGCAGCGCGCGGCGCACCGCGTCTTCAGCGGTGGCGTAAGTAATCAGGATCACCGGCACCGGGACCGACGATTTGGCGGCCTTGCCATTGGCATCGACGCTGCGGTGCGGATGCCGCTGCACGATCGACTCGATCGAGATGTCCTGCTCGGCAAGCCGCTTGGCGATGGTCGCGGCGGTGCCGGCGTGATCGCGCGCCAGCAGCCGCAAGTAATAGCCGCCCTCGTGGCGTTGCATCGGCGCCTTCGCGGTGGCCTTCAGCCCGGATACCGGCCGGCCGAACGGCACTGCGCGGATGCCGCGGGCGACATCGGCGATATCCGCCACCACCGCGGATGCGGTCGCGGCGGCACCGGCGCCGGCGCCGACCAGGGTGATCGGCGGAATGCCGTCGCCGTCGATCGAGACGGCGTTGGTCACGCCCATCACCTGGGCGATCGACGAGGTCTTCGGCACCATGGTCGGATGCACGCGCTGCTCGATGCCCTTGGCGGTGCGGACCGCCACGCCGAGCAGCTTGACGCGATAGCCGAGGTCATCGGCCGCGCGGAGATCTTCCGGCGTGATCGAGCGGATACCTTCGACGTAAACCGAGCTCTCCGACACCTTGGTGCCGAACGCGAGGCTGGCGAGGATCGCCAGCTTCTGCGCGGTGTCGTGGCCGTCGATATCGAAGGTCGGATCGGCTTCGGCGTAGCCGAGCCGCTGGGCGTCGGCGAGGCAGTCGTCGAACGACAGCCCCTCCTGCTCCATCCGGGTCAGGATGTAGTTACAGGTGCCGTTGAGGATGCCGTAGATCCGGTCGATGTCGGTGCCGGCGAGGCCCTCGCGCAGCGTCTTGATCACCGGGATCGCGGCGCCGACGGCGGCCTCGTAGTTCAGCGCCGCATTGTGCTTCTCGGCAAGCGACGCCAGCTTGAGGCCGTGCTTGGCGATCAGCGCCTTGTTGGCGGTGACCACCGCCTTGCCGGCGGCCAGCGCCGCTTCGATCGCCGGACCGGCGGGATCGCCGGCGCCGCCGATCAGTTCGACGAAGCAATCGACCTCGGGATCGGTGGCGATCGCCAGCGGGCTCTTGGCCCATTTGATGCCGGACAGATCAAGCCCGCGCTTCTTCGCTTTGGAGCGTGCGGTGACCGCGACCACCCGCACGGGGCGGCCGCAGCGAGCGGACAAGGTCCGCTCCTGCCGTTCGATGACGCGGACGACTTCGGCACCCACGGTGCCGAGACCCGCAATACCCACTCTGAGTGGCGCGACCATGACGCGCTGACCTGCTGCCGGAACCGGCGTTTCTTGGGGAAGAACCCGGAGGCCGGCGGGCGGCCCCCAATGACGGGCCTATCGCTGAGCAGCGAGAGGCACGACGTTGTGCAACGTTTCGACGCCGCTTTCAAGGAAGCGCCGGACGCCGCGCGCCGCCTGGCGGATGCGCTGCTCGTTTTCCACCATCGCGATGCGGACGAAGCCCTCGCCGTGCTCGCCGAAGCCGACGCCGGGCGACAACACGACACCGCACTTCTCCACCATCAGGGTGGCGAACTGCATCGAGCCGATCTCGCGGAAGGCCGGCGGCAGCGGCGCCCAGGCGAACATCGACGCCGACGGCGGCGGGATGTCCCAGCCGGCGCGGCCGAAGCTCTCGACCAGGATGTCGCGGCGCTTCTTGTAGGTCTCGCGCATCTCCTTGATGCAGTCGTCCGGACCGTTCAGCGCGGCGGTGGCGGCGACCTGGACCGGGGTGAAAGCGCCGTAATCGAGATACGACTTCACGCGGGCCAGCGCGGCGATGATGCGCTCGTTGCCGACCGCGAACCCCATCCGCCAGCCGGCCATCGAGAACGTCTTCGACATCGAGGTGAACTCGACGGTGACGTCCATCGCGCCCGGCACCTGCAGCACCGACGGCGGCGGATTGTTGTCGTCGAAATACACTTCGGCGTAGGCCAGATCCGACAGGATCATGATCTCGTGCTTCTTCGCGAACGCCACCAGATCCTTGTAGAAGTCGAGGCTGGCCACATAGGCGGTCGGGTTCGACGGATAGCAGGCGATCAGCGCGATCGGCTTGGGGATCGAATGGATGATCGCCCGCTCGGCCGCGGCGAAGAAATCCGGGGTCGGCTCGGACGGCACCGAGCGGATCACGCCGCCCGCCATCAGGAAGCCGAAGGCGTGGATCGGATAGCTCGGGTTCGGGCACAGCACGACGTCGCCGGGGGCGGTGATCGCCTGGGCGACGTTGGCGAAGCCTTCCTTGGAGCCGAGAGTCGCGACCACCTGGGTGTCGGGGTTCAGCTTCACGCCGAATCGGCGTTCGTAATAAGCGGCCTGAGCCCTGCGGAGACCGGTGATACCGCGGGAGGCGGAATAGCGGTCGGTGCGCGGCTTGCCGAGGGTGTCCTTTAGCTTCTCCAGGACGTGCGGCGGAGCCGGCAGGTCCGGATTGCCCATCCCGAGATCGATGATGTCGGCTCCGGCGTTGCGCGCGGCGGCCTTGGCCCGGTTGACCTGCTCGAACACGTAGGGCGGCAAGCGGCGGATGCGGTAGAATTCTTCCATGGTCCTCGACTCCGGGTAACGGTGGGATCGTTACCGCGTTCTTGATCGGAGGGGAATCCGATAAACGTGCAGCAACGCCCTGATTCGATCGAATTTGCGGCTGTTTGCGACAAGGCTGACATGCAGCCCGCTCGCGATCGTCACCTGCCCCGGCGGCGGGTCGTCGATGGCGGCGTCGGTCCGGCTATCTCGACGCCGCCGTTCTGGCGGCCGCGGTGCCCGCGGCCGGCGCGGCGGCACCTGCAGCGGCATTCGCGTTCGCTTGGCGTTCGCGGGCTGCAATCAATTCCTGCTCGATCTTATTGCGCTCGGCGGGCGCCAAAACCGCTTCATCGCGATTGGCCGGCAAATCGTTCACGGCCGGAAAAGCGTCGGCTTGCTTAGGCTTGGCGGGGGCATCGCTGCTGCCGAGCAGCGGCATATCGGACAGCGAGACCGAGCAGCCGCCGAGCGCGCAGCCGGCCACGACCAGCGCAGCTGCCACAGCAGCCCGCATGCCGGGTCCCGTCCGTCCACCCGTGCCTGCCACTCGCATCACCCTGCTTGCCTTCACGCGGCCCCGCCTTCCCGATCGTCGCCGCTCGCAACAATCGTCGCACTCGAGGATTAAACCTTAGCTCATTTCGCCTCGAACCGGCCAGCGCCGAGCGGCGACATTAACCGACCCGACCGCCTCAGTGGGATGCCAATGTGGCTAAATCAAGCGCAATTTGTCGCACTGCAGCACATCGAAATCAGCGACGTTTACCGAACTATGCCATCATCCGGGGGCGCGACGACAAATCTCAGCGGATTTTCTGCACTGGATTGTAGTGTTGATTCATGACCGACATGCTCGCAGAACCCAAGGCGGCCCCGAAGTTCGATCCTGACGCATTCGCCCGCAATCTGGCGCAGGCGATGGAGACTGGTAGCCAGGCGCTTGCGACGATGATGAAGTCGCAGAACGGTGCCGTGCCACCGGACGGTCATCCGCCGGCCGGTCTGACCGAAATGGTGAAGAGCTTCTCCACCGTCGCCAATTACTGGCTGTCCGACCAGGACCGTTCCAAAGAGCTGCAGCAGCGGCTCGGCAAGTCGTATCTCGAACTGTGGGGCGCGGCCTCCAAGCGCCTCGCCGGCGAACAGGCCGAACCGGCGATCGCCCCCTCGCCGCGCGACAAGCGGTTCGCCTCACCGGAATGGAAGGCCAACGCGTTCTACGACTTCCTGATGCAGGCCTATCTGCTCACCACGCAGTGGGCGGACGAATTGGTCAAAAACGCCGAGATCGATCCGCACACCAAGCGCAAGGCGGCGTTCTACGTCCAGCAGCTCACCACCGCGCTGGCGCCCTCCAACTTCGTGATGACCAATCCCGAGCTGACGCGCCACACGCTGGAGGCCAGCGGCGACAACCTGGTGCGCGGCATGAAGATGCTGGCCGACGACATCCAGTCCGGCCGCGGTCACCTCAAGATCCGGCAGTCCGATCCGGCCGGGCTCGAGGTCGGCGTCAACATGGCGGTCACCCCCGGCAAGGTGATCTTCCAAAACGAGATCATGCAGCTCATCCAGTATGAGCCCGCCACCGAGACGGTGCAGCGCACGCCGCTGCTGATCGTGCCGCCGTGGATCAACAAATACTACATTCTCGACCTGAAGCCCGAGAAATCGTTCATCAAATGGTGCGTCGACCAGGGCCTCACCGTGTTCGTGATCTCCTGGGTCAACCCGGACAAGAGCCTCGCCGACAAGGATTTCGCCGACTACATGAAGCTCGGGCCGCTGACCGCGATGGACGTGGTCGAGAAGGTCACCGGCGAGATGAAGGTGCACACGCTGGGCTACTGCGTCGGCGGCACCCTGCTCGCCTCGACGCTGGCCTGGCTCGCCGAGCGCCGCCGGGTGCGGGTCACGTCGGCGACCTTCCTGACCACGCAGGTCGACTTCACCCATGCCGGCGACCTGATGGTGTTCGTCGACGAGGAACAGATTTCCGCGGTCGAGCGCGAGATGAAGGTCACCGGGGTGCTCGAAGGCGCCAAGATGGCGATGGCCTTCAACATGCTGCGGCCGAACGACCTGATCTGGTCCTACGTCGTCAACAACTACCTGAAGGGCCAGCCGCCGCAGGCGTTCGACCTGCTGCACTGGAATTCCGACGCCACAAGGATGCCGGCGGCGAACCACTCCTACTACTTGCGCAACTGCTACCTCGACAACAAGCTGTCGGCCGGCACCATGGTGCTGGACAACACCACGCTCGACCTCGCCAAGGTCAAGGTGCCGATCTACAACCTCGCCACCCGCGAAGACCACATCGCTCCGGCGGAGTCGGTGCTGTACGGTTCGCAGTTCTTCGGCGGTCCGGTGAAATTCGTGCTGTCCGGCTCGGGCCACATCGCCGGCGTGATCAATCCGCCGGCGGCGAACAAGTACCAGTTCTGGACCAACCCAGACATCTTCGCCGGCTCGGTCGCCAACTGGCTGAACGGGGCCGAGGAGCACAAGGGGTCGTGGTGGCCGGACTGGCGCGCCTGGATCGGCGCGTTCGACGACGAACAGGTCCCCGCCCGCGCCATCGGCAACGAAGCCTACCCGCCGCTGGAAGATGCGCCGGGCAGCTACGTCAAAGTGAGGTCCTGACCGACGCGCGGCGGCAAAGCTTTAGCCGCGCGTCGATCGAGTCAGTTCGCCAGCTTCGCCTCGACCACCCGAGCGGTGCGCAGCAGCTTGGCGTCCTCGCCAAAGCCAGCGACCACCTGCAGGCCAAGCGGCAGGCCGCGGCCAGACCGGGCGATCGGCATCGTCAGTGCCGGCACGCCCAGCATCGTCCACAGCGCGCAAAAGCTGGCGTCGCCGGTATAGGCCAGTCCTTCCGGAGCCTCGCCGGGCGCCGGCACCGTCACGATGCCGTCGAGACCACTGAGATGCCGCGGAAGCTCCTCGCGCAGGGATGCCTGCAGTTGCCGGGCTTCGATGTAGCGCGGTGCGCTGATCGCGTTGCCGGTCGCCACCAGCTCCTTGAGCTGCGGGCTGGTCAAATCGGGATGTTGCGTGATCAGCCCGTCGAAGATCGCGGCCGCCTCCGCCGCCAGAATGATCTCCGCAGCTTCGAACCCCTTCCAATAGCGCTCGGGAAGCTCCAGCGGTACAATGCTGGCCCCTGCGCGCTGGAGCGTCTCCAGCGCCGCCTCGAACGCCTGGTTCTGTTCGGCACTGACCCGATCCCAGATCGGCGGGCGAACTACACCCAGCCGCAGTGACGAGGCGACAGGAAGCACGTCTCCATCGACGGCTTCGGCTGCCGTCCCCGCGTCGGCGCCGTCGGCCAGCAAGCCAAATGCGAACGCAGCGTCCTCGACCGATCGGGTCAAGAATCCGACGTGATCGAGCGATTGCGCCAATGGGTGAACGCCATCGCGAACAATCGCGCCGAAGCTCGGTTTGAAGCCCACGATGCCGCAATAGGCAGCGGGGCGTACCACCGAACCGACCGTCTGGGTGCCGAGCGCCATCGGCACGATGCCGGCCGCCACCGCGGCCGCCGATCCGCTCGACGAACCGCCGGGCGTGTGCTGCGGATTGTTGGGGTTGACCGTTGGCCCCGGGCTCCGCCAGGCAAATTCGGTGCTCACCGTTTTGCCGAACACGATGCCGCCAAGCTGTTTGATGCGCGCCACGATCGGCGCGTCGTGATCCGGGATGTGGTCGGCATAGACCCGTGATCCGTTGGTAGTCGGAATGCCGGCCGTCGCGATGATGTCCTTGATGCCGATCGGGATGCCGGCGAGCGGCCCCTCTCCGCCCGTGAGCTGATCTCCGGGCAGCCGATGACAGAACGCTTTCAGCCAAGGCTCGACCTCGTCGGCGCGCTGGGTGCAACTGGCAATGTAATCGGCGGGGCTCAACGTTCCTTCACGGAACGCGCGATGGACTGCGAGCAGTCCCAGCGGATGCGACATGGTTGAGATCGTCCTTGAAACGCAAAAGAAGACGCCGGCGATCGCCTCCGATCGCCGGCGTTATGGGCTTAGTTATTTCAGCGCGAGCGCCGGCTTGACGTAGTCCTGAATGACGAAGTCCTCGTACTTCGGCGCCTGCTTCAGATTGCCGAGCGCGATCTGGGTCTGCATCGCGGTCTCGTAGGCCTGCTGTGTGGTCTGCACGCTGCTCGGATAGACGTTTTCGGCGATCATCCGACGGACGGCCGCCTCGACGATCTTCGGATCCAGCGTCGGGAATTCCTTCTGGGCGATCGCGACCGCATCATCGGGATTGTTCTTCATGAAGCGCAGCGCCAGCTCCATCGCGTTGACCACCGCCTGCGCATCCTTCGGATCGACGTTCTTGCGAGCGGTGATCGACGAGAACGCATACGGACCGTAGGCTTTCGGGAAGCCGATCACCACCTTCATGCCCTTGGCCACCACCTGATCAAGGCCCGGCTCATACAGCACCGCCACCTTGGCCTGACCGCCGAGGAATGGCCCCGGCTCGGAGCCGATCTGCACCTGCAGCAGATCGACGTCGGTGTCAGGCTTCATGCCGTTGTCCTTGAGCAACTTCATGAACAGCGAGGTGCTGGTGGTCGGCATCAGGCCGGCCACGACCTTCTGGCCCTTCAGATCCTGGAGCGTGTCATATTTGAAGTCGGGCGCCGCAGCGACCCACACCGCGGCGCCATTCACCACGTTGCAGATGATGCCGACATCGGCGCCCTTCGAGTTGGCGATCGCAGTCCATTCCGGGCCGTGGATCGAGAACGACGCACTCCCCGACAGGACCGCGGACAACGCTGTGGTCGGCGAGCCTGCGGTCTCCTTGTCGACGTCGAGGCCCTGCTGCTTGAAGAAGTCCTTATCCAGCGCGACGTAGAACGGCAGGTAGAGCATGGACTGGAAGGCCTGAGAGATTTTGACCTGCTTGGCCATCGCGGCGGTGGGAACCACCGTCGAAGCTACTAACGACGCCACGACGGTGGCTGCACCGACAAGTCTTCCGATCGAACGCATAAGGTTTCGGCTCCGAGGTTGGGTGAAGGATGTGGTGGGAGTGGGTGCGGCGCGTCTAGGCCTGAATCCGGACGTGTCCGGTGTCCTGCTTCCAGGGAAGCAGGTAGCGCTCGAGCGCATCGATCCCGTGGTAGAGCACGAAGCCCATGAACATCAGGACGAACAGGCCGACCCAGACCGAGTTGAGGTCGTAGAGGCTCGATGCGTTGTAAACGAGATGGCCAAGGCCACGCTTGGACGAGATGAACTCTCCGACCACCGCGCCGACCAGAGCAAAGCCGATGTTGATCCGGAAGGTCGCGATGATCGCCGGCAGCGACGACGGAACGACCACGCTGTAGAAGATCTGGTGTTTGGAGCCGCCCATCGACAACATCAGCGACTGCAGATCCTTATCGCTGTCTTTGGCGGCTTGATACGCCGCGATCAGCGCCACCAGCGCCGTCATCGACACCACCAGCACCACCTTCGACAACAGGCCTGTGCCGAACCACAGCAGGATCACCGGGGCGAGAGCAATCTTCGGAACGCTGTTGAGCGCCACGATGAAGGGCTCGACCATCCGGGCGATGAAGATTGAGTACCACATCGCCAGACCGAGAACCGAACCGACGATGGTGCCGACGACGAAGCCGATCAAAGCTTCGTAGAGGGTGTAGCCGCTGTCGACGAACAGCGATCCGTCGAGCAACTGGGTCTCGAACCGCACCCAGATCCCCGACGGCTTCCCGACCAGGAACTCCGAGATCCAGCCCATGCGGACTCCGAGCTCCCACAGCAGGAAGAACGCGACCACCGCGAGCGCCTGCAGCGCGGTGCGACCGAGATGCGTGTCGAAGGTGACGACCAGACGCTGGGTCAGGCTGATCGTTTCGCGATTGGGCCGGATGGCAGTGCCGCCGGTGCGGGGTGCGACGTCTGTTGCGCTGGTCATCAGTTGGACTTCACTTTTCGGGTCTGAATGTCGAGCTCACCGCAGAGCATGTGGAAATAATCGGAGAAGCGGTGATCGCTGCGCGCCTCCACGGGACCGGTGCGCTCGATGTCGATGTGATGGACATTCTTGACCCGCGTCGGCCGCCCGCTCAGGGCGACGACGCGCTTGGACAAGGCGACCGCTTCGTCGACGTCGTGGGTGATCAGAATGACGGTCTTGTTGAAGGTCTCGACCGCTTCCATCAGCACGCCTTCGAGATAGAGGCGCGTCTGGTAGTCGAGCGCGGAGAACGGCTCGTCGAGCAGCAGGATGTCGGGATCCATGATCAGCGTCCGGATCAGCGCCACACGCTGGCGCATGCCGCCCGACAAGGTCTTCGGATAGGCCTTCTCAAATCCCGAGAGACCGAAGGTCGACAGATATTCCCGCGCAGTGTCGAGCGCTTCGGCATCGGCGACGCCACGCACGCGCAGGCCGAGCAGCACGTTCTCCAGCACCGTCCGCCAGGGAAACAGCAGGTCCTTCTGCATCATGTAGCCGATGCGGCCGCGCAGACTGCTGACCTGCTCCCCGCGATAGATCAGGCTGCCGCTATCGGCATTCAGTAGTCCCGCGATCACGTTGAAGATCGTCGTCTTGCCGCAACCGCTCGGCCCGATGATGCTGACGAAATCGCGCTCGTAGATGTCGAAGGACAGTCCGTCGAGAACTGGCACCGGGCCCCCTTTTCCGGGAAACACCTTGCGAACGTCTCGAACGCTGAGTTGGATCTGCGGCTCTGCCATGGATTTGCTCCTTTGCGAATGCTTTGCAAAGCCCATGCCAGCACATTCGACAAAGGTCGAAGAACGCCAATTCCCGCTGCAGCGCAGGCGATTAGCGAAAGGTCGCCTGCCCTCGCGGCAGATGCCGCCGCCGTGCTTCGCCCCATCCCGCCGCTCAAATGCATTGTGCATTGTGCACACCGAAGCGGCACCGGTCCGGGCGCGTTCTGTGATATCGAGATTGAAACGACGACTAATCCGCGCGCGAGACGAAGCTGCCGACGGCTGCCTCGTGATCGCCTCGGCGATCGGCACTTAAGGGAGTGAAAGATGCGGAGACGTGGACAACCCACGACGGTCCGCCAGCATGTCCTACTCGATCTGCGGACCAAGATTCTGCAGGGGCGCTATCCGGCCGGCACGAGGCTGCGGCAGGAAGAGATCGCGCGTCAGCTCGACGTCAGTACGACGCCGGTGCGCGAAGCGTTTCGCGACCTGCTGTCGGAAGGGCTGATCTCACTCGACGCACGGCGCGGCGCCGTCGTTCGCGGGCTGACGCTGGACGACGTGCAGGAGATCTACCAGATGCGAATGCGCCTGGAGCCTCTGTTGGCCGCCCGCTCCTTCGATCGCGTCACTGACGACGATCTCGCCCGCGCCGATGCCTGCCATCGCAAGATGTGCGGCAAGGTCTCGGCGCAAAGCTGGGCCAATCTCAACGAGGAATTTCACGCCGCCCTGACCGGCAACACCACCGGCGGCCGGCTCGGCAGCGTGGTTTACAACCTTGCCCATGCGGCCTCGCCTTATGTCGTCCTGTCACTGTTCGCCGATCCGGATATCCGCGACATGAACAACCGCGATCACGCCGAACTGCTGGCGCTCTATCGGAGCCGCGACCGCGAAGGTGTAGTGGCAACGACCGAGCGCCATCTGGCGCAGACATTGCGACTGATCGAACAGGAGGCGCAATTGAAGTTGGCGCCCGCTCCGACAGACGTCAGCGAACTGCTCACCGAGGCCCGTTGAGGCCGACCGACCGACGCTAGGTCCCCGACACCCAGGCCAGCAGCAGCGCGAAACCGGCGAGACCGACGGTGACGTGCGTGCCGAGCAGGACGTTGGCGCCGACCGGCGAGCGCCGAGCCAGCGCGGCGATGAAGCCGGAGAAGGCCGATACCGCGAACAGACCGGCCGCGATCTTGCCGAAAGAGACGCTATCCGTCGTCGCAGCTCCATCCGGCGTGCCGTGCAACAGCATAACGAGCGTCTCGAGCCCGCCAAAGCCAAGCAGCATGTGCAGCGCGACCAGCCCCTGCTTGCGGTCACCGCGCAGATAAAGCAGCCCGAGATACAACCCCAACGCCGTCGCCGCGCTGAGGATCACCAGCACAGGAGCCACCGTCATTCCGCCTCCGAAGCCGTTTGAATGGAACGGAGCGATTTAAGCATGACGGCGGGAACTTGAGAACAGATCCGAAAGAGCGTCGCCTCGCCGTCATTCCGGGGCGCGAGCGCTACTCGCGAACCCGGAATGACGGAGACAAACAGCAGCCGCCTACGCCACCGATTTGGCGTGGGTGAGCTGGTTGATCTTGCGGATGTGCTCCACGGCGTCCTGGGCGGCCTGGGTGTGGGTGAACAGCTCCAGCTCCTCGACCTCGTGGTCGCCGACCGGGGTGATCGCGGTGTCGGTGTAGCTCAGCCGGTTCGGGTCGCTGCGGATCTTGCGGCGCAGGCCGTCGATCCAGAACCAGTGCCGGACGTTCTGCACCAGCTTGCGGGCCCCTTCCGCGATCAGCTTCGGATAGAACACCAGCGCCGGCTCGACCGGCAGCGACGGGCGGCGGTCCAGCCGATACTTTAGCCGGATGATGCCACCCTGCAGCGGGTGGACCTTCTCGATCCGCACCATCGACGAGAACAGGAAGATCATCGACGCCAGCCGTGACACGCCGACACCGGTCGCGGCGGCGCGGCGCATCATCCGTTCGATGTGCTCGGCCGAATAGTACAGCTCCCAAGCCTTGAGATACGCGCCCTGCCACTCCTCCCGGCTCATCTTCGGATGCGGCGTGACCACGTGTTCGATGTCGAACCGGTTGAGATCGCTGTCCATCGCCACGCCCTGATTGAACAGGCGCTGGTGATCCTCGGAGCCCGGCAACGGCGTCAGGCAGAAGAACTCGAGGATATCGAGCGGCAGCTCCTTCTGGATGATCGCAATATCTTCGGCGATGCTCTCCGGCGTGTCGTGCGGGAACCCGAGGATATAGCCCGCATAGGTGATCACCCCGGCCTTTTTCCAGGCCAGCAGCATCTGCCGATATTCGGTGATCTTGTTCTGACGCTTCTTCGCCGAAGCGAGATTTTGCGGGTTGATACTCTCCAATCCGAGGAATGTACGGACCACGCCCGCAGCCCGCGCCTTCTCGATGAAGCCATCGATCTTGTGGCACAGCGTGTCGACCTGGATGACCAGCTTGATGTCCCTCTGCCCGGTCGCAGCAAATTCGCGGCGCAGCGCGGCGAGCCGATCGAGGATCACCTCCCAGTCCTTGTTGCGGGCGAAGTTGTCGTCGGTCATGAAGAACCAGTTGACGCCCTGCGCCATGTTGGCGCGCACCAAGCGCTCGATATCGTCGGCGCTGCGGCCGCGCGACTTGCGGCCCTGGACGTTGATGATGGTGCAGAACGAGCACTGATACGGACAGCCGCGGCCGGCATCGAACGAGGTCTGCAGGCTAAAGGTGCCCTTGAGAAATTTGCGCGGCAGCACCGGCGTCGGCACGCCCTCCAGGCACGGCAGGTCGTTCAGGTATTTGTAGAGCGGCTTCAGCGCGCCGCTGGCGGCGTCACGCAGCAGCTCGTCGCAGCGGCCTTCGAGCTCGCCGGCATACAGGGTGACACCGAGGTCGAGCGCCTGCTGCAGATCGGGCTGGATCCCGGGGAGCATCGCGATGCAGCCGGAGACGTGGAAGCCGCCGATCGCCACCGGAACGCCGGCGGCCCGCAGCGGCCGGGCGATATCCATCGCGCGCGGGAACTGATTGGACTGAACCCCGACGATGAACACCAGCCCGAAGAAGTCTTGGGCCCGGAACCGCTCGATGATCTGCGGAATACGCGTTCGGGTGTTGATCTCGTCGGCAGCGGTAATGTCGATCTCGACGTCGCCCAACGCGCGGCGCTGCCGGGCGTCCTCCACTAGGCTGTAAACCACCGCCAGTGAGTTGGAGGGAATGAATGACCTGAACCACTGAATGACGTAGCCGTCGTCATCGTAATGCGACGGTTTGATCAGTGCGATCTGGAACCGCTTTGACGGCCGCGCCGCCGGTTGCACACTCGCCATTGCCGCCCTCACCTGCTCTCGCAACCGAAAGCGATCCCGCCTTCGGCCTCCCGCGTGGAGCTTGGCTCAGGTCGCCGGGCGCTGGCAAGGACGCCCGGCACAACTCACTCAATTATCACTGCAAGCTAATCGCATATGCTGCAGCCGTGGTACTAACCGTGCGCTAACTGAACAGCAGCCGACTTGGTGAGACGCAACAGCAACACTGTGTCTCACTTTGCACAGTCGCCTGGGAACTCAGTGACGGTAAGCAGTCACTCCGGCTTCCGTACCGTGACATGAAGGAACTGAGCAAGTTCCTGGTCGAACCCCTTGCCTTCGCTGGTCTCGACCGCGACCGATGCCCAAGTGCCAGCTTCCGCATAACGCCCACGAAGCCACTCCTCGGACGGGTAATTGTAGTAGCGCGCGAGCTTGTCCCGCCCCTCGCTGTCGCCGGACTTGTAGCTGGCATAGAACAGTCCGCCGGGCTTCAGCGCCCGCCAGATCAATTTCAGCACGTCGGCAAGCTCATCGCGCGGCACGTGCAGCAGGCAGGCGTGAGCCCAAACCGCATCGTAAGCGTCGATCGCGTCGAGCTGATGGAACAACATGGTGCGGACCGGTCGCCCGAGCCGGCGCGAAGCCTCAGCGGCGAGTTCCGGGGAGCCGTCGGTCGCATCCACATCGAAGCCGGCCGCGAGCATCGCTTCGGCCTGGTAGCCGGCCCCGCAGCCGAGCTCGAGGATCTTGGCGCCCGCCGGCAGTTCGCCCAGGAATTTGGTCAGCGTCGCGCTCCGCGGCTGACGCTCGGCGTAAGCGGTGGCATTGCCGCGGTAGAACCGCAGCGTGTCGTCGTCGAAAGCTTGAGTCATGTCAGGTTCCAAAAATGACGTGGCTCCCGCCCAAAGGACGGGAGCCACTCCACAGCAAAGCGAGGCGGCTAATCGACCCCGCCAGTATCAGGCAAGCCGAGCATCAGCCGCATGTTCTGCACGGCGGCACCGGAGGCGCCCTTGCCAAGATTGTCGAGCCGCGCCACCAGCACCGCCTGGCGGTGCGTGTCGCTGCCGAACACGTAGAGTTCGAGCTGATTGGTGTCGTTCAGCGCTTCCGGCTCGATCCGGCCGCCCGCGTACGGCGCAGCATTCAGAGGCGGCACCGACACATAGGTGCTGCCGGCATAACGCTGCGCCAGCGCGGCGTGCAGGTCGGCGACCGCCGGCTTGCCCGGCAGCGTATCGAGATGCAGCGGCACCGATACCAGCATGCCCTGGCGGAAGTTACCGACCGAGGGAATGAAGATCGGCCGCCGCGACAGAGCCGAGTACTTCTGGGTTTCGGGCAAATGCTTGTGCGCCAAGCCGAGGCCATACAGCTCGAACGCCGGCGCGGTACCGGCCTCGTAGGCCGCGATCATCGACTTGCCGCCGCCGGAATAACCGCTGACGGCGTTGATCGTCACCGGATAGTCGGCCGGCAGCAGGCCGGCGTCGACCAGCGGCCGTAGCAGCGCGATGCCGCCGGTCGGGTAGCAGCCGGGATTGGCCACCTTCTTGGCGGTGCGGATCTTGTCGGCCTGGTCCGGCGCCAGCTCGGCGAAACCATAGACCCAGTCCGGGGCGACCCGGAACGCGGTCGAGGCGTCGAGCACCTTCGGGCCTGCCGCGCCGAGCTCGTCGATCAGCGCCACCGTCTCCTTGGCGGCATCGTCCGGCAGGCACAGGATGACGAGATCGACTTCGGCCATCAGCGCGCGCTTGGCGCCAGGATCCTTGCGCTTGTCGTCGGGGATGTCCTTCACGGTGACCTGGCCGTGGCGGGCCAGCCGCTCGCGGATGCCGAGGCCCGTGGTGCCGGCGGCGCCGTCGATGAACACCACCGGCTTGCCGCTCGCAGCCTTCGCCTGGCCTGGGAGGGTGCTGTCGGTCAGGGTCATGTGAAGCTCCTTGATCAAGCGGGTTCGCCGGCGAGTGCCGGGACGGTGTAATCCAGATGCGGCCGCAGCGCGACCATCTCGGCCGCGATTTCCTGCGAGCCGGCGTCGGGCTGACGCGCCAGCGCGGTGGCGACCGCGACGTGATCGGCGTCGGACTTGTGCTGGTTGAGCTTGAAGCTGCCCGCCACCGAATCCACCCGCATCATCACCCCGACGATCGCCTGCTTCATCGCATTGCGCCGGCCGGCCGCCATCTTGGCCATGGTCCACGGCCGCTTCGGCGCCAGCGCGGTCTCGAACACGGCGCTGACGTCGTCGAGCTGCGCCTCCAATTCGCTGGCGGACATCACCGCCGCCGGCCCCGTCAGCTGCACGCTGCGATACAGCCAGGTCGGCACCTGGTCCGGGGATGCGTACCAGTCCGCCGACACATAGGCATGACCGGCGGTCACCGCCATCAGCCACGGGGTGCGGGCGTCGGCGCAGCGCGCCAGCGGGTTGTTGCGCGCGATGTGGAACGACAACAGCGGGGTGCCGTCGCTGGCATATTGGATCGCGAATGGCAGCGGCGAAGCGATCGGCCCGGCGGCGTCATGGGCGCAAGCGAGGCCGAAACCGCGCGCCGCCGCGAACGCAAGGCAGGCGGACCGGTCGGGCTTGAACTGGGGTGGCGCATACATGGCGATAAGCTCCTGATTTGAACGGGAGCCGCCGGATCGATGCGCGTAAGGGGGATTTGAAGCTCACCTGCCGCGGACCGTAACCGGCGGCAGGGACGACGCTGTCAGACGCGCGCGTCAACCCATGCCGCGGGAATGCGGCGGCGGGCTTTGGCGGTGGTGAGCGCGTTGAGCATGGCGCGTTGATAGGAGCGGTTACGTACCAGGTCAACCCATGACGCGCGCAGATCTCAGGCTCGCTCATGGCGGCGCTGCCGCACGCATAGCTTGCCAATCGCGCGATGGGGCTGTATTTCCCCGCGCACTGGTCGGCAGTTCACCAAGGCGTCGCTGTCCCCTCGGGGAAGCTAAACCTGCCTGTTTCCTTGATCGGCAGACACTTATCCCGTGCCGCCGTCGTAAGTCAGCGACCAACGACATTCATCGTTCGGCACGATCGAGGATGAGGTCATGACCAGAACTGCTTTCCCCTTCGCCACCCAGGATGTGTCCGCGCTGGCGCGTGCGCTCAACCGCGAGCTCGACGCCCAGGGCCACAAGCTCGGCCATGTCGAGATGCTGAACCTGCTGGCGCGCTCGGCCGGCTATCGCAACTTCCAGCACTTCCGCGCCCAGTTCGACGCCGAGGAGCAGCTGCAACGCCAGCCCGAGCCGGAGCCGGTCCCCGATCTGCAGAAGGTCGCGCAGGCGACGCGTTACTTCGATGCGAGCGGCGGTCTCGCCCGCTGGCCGAAGAAGGCCAGCTATCGCCTGCTCTGCCTATGGGTGATGTGGTCGCGCGTGCCGGCGGGCCGCGAACTCAGCGAGAAACAGCTCAACGAGCTGCTGCTCGCCCATCACGGCTTCGGCGATCACGCGCTGCTGCGACGCATGATGTGCGACTACGGCCTGATGACCCGCACCCGCGATGGCCGGGTGTATCGCCGGGTCGAACAGAAGCCGCCGCCGGAGGGCGTGGCGCTGATCCGCCACCTCGCCCCGCGGCTCGCGGCCTGAGCCCCCGGCCCTTGCGAGGAGCACCCGGACCGGCGCTCCGCGACGAAGCAATCCAGCTCCGCTCATTGAGCTCTGGATTGCTTCGCTGCGCTCGCAATGACGATATTCTCAAGTCTCGGGAACGATCTCAGATCACCGGATTCCACGGCGACGGCACCAGGCGGTAGCCGTCGGCGGTCTTTTCGACATGCCCCATCGCCGGGAACGGGAAATGGAAGCCCTGCACCCGCATCTTCTCGGCGGCGAGCATGTCGTAGGTCTTGCGGCGGGTGGTCTCGGCCATCGCCGGATCCTGATCGAACATCAGGTGCCAGCCCGGATGCGTGACGAACAGCGCCGGCACGTTGGTGACGTCGGACTGGATGAACACCTTGTCGGCGCCGGACGACAGCACGAACGAAGTGTGGCCGGGCGTGTGGCCGCGGGTCTCGACCGCCAGCAGGCCCGGCGCGACGTCCTTGCCCCACTCGTAGGGCGTGACCTTCTTGTTGAGCCCGGTGTCGAACACTTTCCGCGCGGTCTGGAACACGCTCTGCATCCGGCCCGCCGGCGCCCGGCTCATCTCGCCGTCGTCCATGAAGTATTTCCACTCCGCGGCCGGGACCAGCACCTCGGCGTTCGGAAACGCCGGCTGCCCCGACGCGTCAAGCAGGCCGTTGATATGGTCGCCGTGGAAATGAGAGATCACCACCAGATCGACGGCCTTCGGATCGAACCCTGCGGCCGCCATGTTGCTGGCGAATTGGCCGACATTGCCCTTGCTCGACGCGAACGCGCCGGGGCCGTTGCCGGTGTCGAGCACCACCAGCTTGCCGCCGGTGTTGATCACCAGCGGCGCGAAATGGATCGAGACTTTGTCCTTGGGCAGGAACGCCGCTTCCAGCGCCTCGCCGACGTCGTCCTTCATGGCGTTGAGCACGAAGCCGTCGGCCAGCGGAAAGGTGCTGATGCCGTCGGACACCACGTTCACCTGAACGTCGCCGACCCGGTAGCGATAGTAGCTCGGCGCCTGCTTGTCGGCGACCGGCGCCGCGGCGTGGGCGGGCGCGCTGCGCAGCAGCGGTGCCGCCGCGAGCGCGGCAGTCGCAGTGAGGGCGTGACGTCGGGTCAGATCCATGGCGTGTCCTCGCTGGTGATTTGCGGCGCAGTCTAAGCCGCAACTCATGGCGCGATCACGTCATGACGCGCATTTGATCGGGACCGTCAGACCGAGCGCAGGATCCAACCGAGCCCGATCGACAGCCCGTCGCCGAACAGCAGCAGCACCGCCGACCACACCAAGGCCGACACCACATTGGCGATCTGGAACGGCCAGAATGGCATCTCGAAGATGCCCGCCGCGAGCGGCACCGAGGCGCGCAGCGGCCCGAAGAACCGGCCGATGAAGATGCTGGGCACGCCCCATTTGCGGACGAAGTCCTCACCCCGCCGCAGCAGCCCGGGATATTTCGACAGCGGCCAGATCTGGGCGACGTTGTCCTTGTAGCGGTAGCCGAACCAATATGAGACCCAGTCGCCGAGCGCAGCGCCGACGCCGCCGGCGATCCATACCGGCCAGAAGCTGAGGCCGGAGACGCCGATCAGCGCCCCGATCGCAACCAGGGCGCCCCAGGCCGGGATCAGCAGCGAAATGAAGGCGAGCGACTCGCCGAAGGCCAGCGCCAGGACGACGGGTGCGGCCCACGCCTGATGCTGGCGCACGAACTCGGCGATGTCGTGGATATAGGCTTCCATTGTCTTTCAGGTGGCCGCCGTCCCCCGACGCGACCTTTCATATGGCTGTCGCAATAGCACGGACCACGGCGGGTCCAACATGCGACACGCCCTCCCGACCAGACCGGCATGGCCGCAATGCGGCCGGCCGGCGCGACCTCGCGCCTCAGCCCGGAAGATTGATCCGGCACAAGCCTTTGCCGGTATTAAGGTATCGCTGCAACGCAGGGTCCCGAGGCGCGTCGGCTCTATTCAACCCTGCCCGAGGAGCCTATATGGCCTCCCGGTAGTCGGTCGGCACCGGTTTGCGGGGTGCACATTCTCGTGCATCCGCCCGGCCCGCAGCCCCTGTCGACGCCCTGCGCCGGCCGGGTCTCGACCCAGCGTCACACCCGTAGCCCTTCCATGGCATAGTGCAACACAGCGATTCGTACGGCTTCGGCCGTTCGCACGACATCAGAACAGACTCCAGGACTCATGGCCAAGGCATTGAAGGCAAGCTCGAAATCGAAATCAGCCAGCGACCTGTTCGGGGCTGCGCCGAAGCCCGCCGAGCCCAAGGCGGCGGCGAAGCCGAGCGGCGCCGAGGACGGTTATACCGCCGCGGACATCGAGGTGCTGGAGGGGCTGGAGCCGGTCCGGCGCCGGCCCGGCATGTATATCGGCGGCACCGACGAAAAGGCGCTGCACCATCTGTTCGCCGAAGTGATCGACAACTCGATGGACGAAGCGCTGGCGGGCTACGCCACCTTCATCGAGGTCGAGCTGTCGGCCGACGGCTTCCTCACCGTTTCCGATAACGGACGCGGCATTCCCGTTGATCCGCATCCGAAATTCCCGAAGAAGTCGGCACTCGAAGTGATCATGTGCACGCTGCACGCCGGCGGCAAATTCGACAGCAAGGTGTACGAGACCTCGGGCGGTCTGCACGGCGTCGGCGTCAGCGTCGTCAATGCGTTGTCGTCGCGTCTTGAAGTCGAAGTGGCGCGCAATCAGCAGCTGAGCCGCATGGTGTTCGAGCGCGGCCATCCCAAGGGCAAGCTCGAGGACCTCGGCAAGGTCAACAACCGCCGCGGCACCCGCGTCCGCTTCAAGCCCGACACCGAGATCTTCGGCGCCAAAGCCGCGTTCAAGCCGCAGCGTCTGTTCAAGATGGCGCGGTCGAAGGCGTATCTGTTCGGCGGCGTGAAGATCCGCTGGAAGTGCGATCCCGAACTGCTGAAAGGCATCGAGGACGTCCCGGCCGAGGACGAGTTTCACTTCCCCGGCGGCCTGAAGGACTTCCTCGGCGCCGCGATCCACAACGACACGCTGGTGCACCCGGACATCTTCGCCGGCAAGTCGGGCCGCAACGGCGCGCACGGCGCGTGCGAATGGGCGGTCGCCTGGACGGCCGATGCCGACGGCTTCCTGTCGTCGTACTGCAACACCGTGCCCACGCCCGACGGCGGCACTCACGAATCCGGCCTGCGCAGCGCCCTGCTCCGCGGCCTCAAGGACCACGCCGAGCGCGCCGGCCAGGGCAAGCGCGCCTCGTCGATCACCTCGGAAGACGTGATGGTCGGCGCCGCGGTGATGCTCTCGGTGTTCGTGCGCGAGCCTGAATTCCAGGGCCAGACCAAGGACCGCCTCGCCACCGCCGAAGCGCAGAAGATCGTCGAACAGGCGATCAAGGATCCGTTCGACCATTGGCTGTCCGGCAACCCGGTGCAGGCTACCAAGCTGCTCGACTTCGTCATCGAGCGCGCCGAGGAGCGGCTGCGCCGCCGCCAGGAAAAGGAAATCTCGCGCAAGACTGCGGTGAAGAAGCTGCGGCTGCCGGGCAAGCTGGCGGACTGCACCTCGACCGCGGCCGAAGGCTCCGAGCTGTTCATCGTCGAGGGCGACTCGGCCGGCGGCAGCGCCAAGCAGGCGCGCGACCGCTCGACACAGGCGGTGCTGCCGCTGCGCGGCAAGATCCTCAACGTCGCCTCCGCCGGCAAGGACAAGGTGGTGGCGAACGCCCAGCTGTCGGACCTGATCCAGGCGCTCGGTGTCAGCACCGGGGTGAACTACCGCGAGGAAGATCTGCGCTATTCGCGCATCATCATCATGACCGACGCCGACGTCGACGGTGCCCACATCGCCTCGCTGCTAATCACCTTCTTCTACCGGCAGATGCCGAAGCTGATCGACGAGGGCCACCTCTATCTCGCCGTGCCGCCGCTGTACCGGCTGACCCATGGCGCCAAGACGGTTTACGCCCGCGACGACGCTCACAAGGAAGAGCTGCTGCGGAAGGAATTCAACGCCAACGCCAAGGTCGATGTCGGCCGCTTCAAAGGTCTTGGCGAGATGATGCCGGCGCAGCTCAAAGAGACCACGATGGATCCGGCCAAGCGCACGCTGCTGCGCGTCGTGCTGCTCCCCGACGACCGCGACGGCACCGCCAATTCGGTCGAGCGGCTGATGGGCACCAAGGCGGAAGCCCGTTTCGCCTTCATCTCCGAGAAGGCCGAGTTCGCCAGCGACGAGTTGCTGGACGTGTGAGACGAAGACGCGCCGCCGCCGGAAGCGGCGGCGCAGACCTCGCGGCTATCGCGCCTTGACGCCTTCGACCACGCCGGTCGGCTCAGGGCTGAGCACACGATAGATCACGCCGCCGAGCACGCCGCCGATCAGCGGCGCCACCCAGAACAGCCAGAGCTGACCGATCGCCCAGCCGCCGACGAACAGCGCTGGACCGGTGCTGCGGGCCGGATTGACCGAGGTGTTGGTCACCGGAATGCTGACCAGATGGATCATCACCAGCGCCAGGCCGATCGCCAGCGGCGCGAAGCCGGCCGGCGCCTTGCCGTGGGTCGAGCCCATGATCACAAACAGGAACATCATGGTCATCACCACTTCCATGACGAAGCAGGCGACCAGATTGTACTGGCCCGGCGAATGCGCGCCGTAGCCGTTTGAGGCAAAGCCCTTGGCGAGGTCGAAGCCGGCCGCGCCGCTGGCGATCAGATACAGCAGCGCCGCCGCGGCGATCGCGCCGAGCACCTGGGCGATGATGTACGGGGCGATCTGCTTGACCGGAAAACGTCCCCCCGCGGCGAGGCCCAGCGTCACTGCCGGATTGAGGTGACAGCCGGAGATGTGCCCGATCGCGTAGGCCATGGTGACGACGCTGAGCCCGAACGCCAGCGACACGCCGACAAGGCCGATGCCGACCTCGGGAAATCCCGCTGCGATCACCGCACTGCCGCAGCCGGCGAAGGTTAGCCAGAACGTGCCGATCATCTCAGCAAGATACTTATTAATATTCATGTCTCTTTCCTCGATCATCACGACCGAATTGACGGCGTGAGGCGCAGTGCTTTGCCGAGTGGTGGTGGCGGAGCTAAGCGAGGCCACGAGCGAATTGATGGCGCACTGCGTTTTTAATAAAGATTCGCAAACTGAATATCGCATATCAAATGCGACACTGCACAGGCATCGTCACCAGTCGATCTTGCTCGTACCGTCCGCACCTGATCGGCCGTGCGCCCTGCCCGCCCCGCCGAAACCAGCGAGGCTCGACGCGTTCGCTCGCAACCTTGCCGGCCATGCCACGTTGATCGCTCGGCAACTCGGAGCGGAGATCATGATGAGACCCTGGATCCTGGCGATCACCGCCGCGGCAATGCTGGGGCCAAACCTTGCACAGGCGCAGCAAGCGGACGGTTGGCAGCGCTACACGATCCGGGACAGCGGCGCCTCGGTCGCTGTGCCGACCGCGATCTTCAGCGACGATGGCGGAGCCGCACAGAATGGTCCGGGCCGCCGCTTCGTCACCGCGGATGGGCGGGCCGACCTCACGGTGCAGACCGTCGCCAACCCAAGCGGCATGTCTCCGGCCGCGTTCCTGGCGGCGCGCAAGCCGCCGTCGGGCATCATCTATCGCCGCGTCACCCCGCGGTTCTTCGTCGTCTCCAGCATCCGTAACGATCGCATCTGGTACAATCGCTGCAATCGAGCGGCGGGCGTGATGCACTGCGTGCTGATCAACTATCCCGCGGCCGAGAAGCGCCGCTGGGACCCGATCGTCACCCGGATCAGCCGCTCACTCAGCGGCGGCTAGTCCAGGTCGACCTTCGCGGGTCTTGTGCCGGTCGGCCAAACCGTGCCTAATTCGTCCATGCGCACATTGTTTCTCGTCATCGGCGTCATCGCCCTGCTCGTGGGGCTGGTCTGGACCGGCCAAGGCGCCGGCCTCATTCAATGGCCGGCTCAGAGTTTCATGATCAACCAGTCGCAATGGATGTGGTACGGCGCCTCGACCGCATTCGGCGGGCTGCTGCTGATCTTCATTTCGCGCAAGGCGTGAGACGGCACGCGGCAAGCGGCCGCCTCACGATGGTCAGCTCGCCGTGCGCAGCTTGTGATAGTCCATCGCCCTTAGATCGGTGAGCAGGTCGGGGCCGGTCGGTGTCCAGTTCAACCGGCTACGCGTTGCGGCGCTCGACGCCCGCATGTCTATCGCCATGAACGGCGCCAGCCAGCCGAAGTGACCGACCGCCTCGTCCGCCTGCAACGCGGCCACCGGAACGCCGAGACCTGCACCGATCGTCTCGGCGATTCGGCGCATACTGACGCCTTCCTCGGCGACCGCATGATAGCGGGCGCCAGCCTGGTGATGTTCGAGAGCGAGCCGATACAGGCGCGCGGCATCGTCGATATGGACAGCCGACCAAAGGTTGCTGCCGTCGCCCACATAGGCCGACACGCCCTTAGCCCGGCCGATGTCGATCAGTGGCGAGATCAGACCCTGCTTTTCGGTGTCGTGCACCTGCGGCAGCCGCACCACCGCTACCGAGACGCCCTTGCCGGCGGCCTCCCGGCCGGCGCGCTCGCTGGCGATCCGGGGCAAAGCGTGAGCCCAGTCGACCACCTCCTCCACGGCCGGCAGACCGGCCCCGGGGGAGGCCGATGCCGGTCGCCGACGTAATAATCAGCGGCCGGTCCGAGCCCTTCAGCACCTCCGCCAACGCGCTGATCACGCGCGCGTCCTTCGCGCAATTCTCAAGATAGCGCGAGAAGGTGTGATCAAACGCCGTGTGGATCACGGCATCCGCCTGCTCGGCCCCGCGCGCGAGACTGCCGGCGTCTTCCAGTGTGCCGCGATGAACGCTGGCGCCTGCCTGAGCCAGCCAACGCTCGCCCGCATCGGAGCGGGTCAGCCCGGTCACCTGATGGCCGGCGGCAAGCAGTTCTTTAAGGACGTGCGAACCGACGAAGCCAGTCGCACCAGTGAGGAAGACACGCATCAGACACCTCCGAGTTTGTTCGGCGGCAAATCTGGCGGTATGTCTAAACCTGTTAAAGCCGTGACATTATCCTGGTATAATAATCAACAGGATCAGACGTGACTCCTGATCAGAACGCGCTCGGTTCCTATTTGCGCAGCCGCCGGACCCGACTCGACCCGGCCGCGCTCGGTTTCTCCATCGGTCGGCGCCGCACGCCTGGACTGCGGCGCGAGGAAGTGGCGCAGCGCGCTAATATCAGCCCCACTTGGTACACTTGGCTCGAACAGGGCCGCGGCGGCGCGCCGTCGGCCGCGGTGCTTGATCGCATCGCCAAGGGCCTGATGCTGACCGAACCCGAGCGGGAGCATCTGTTCATGCTCGGCCTCGGCCGGCCGCCGGAAGTGCGATACACGCCCGCCGACGGCATCTCGCCGCGATTGCAGCGGGTGCTGGATGCGATGCCGCTCAGTCCGGCCATTATCAAGACCGCAACCTGGGACGTCGTCGGCTGGAACAAGGCAGCTGCGGCACTGCTTACGGACTACAGCATGCTGCCGCGCGAGCAACGCAACATCCTGCGCCTGCTGTTCGGCAATGCTCGCAAGCGAGCCCGGCAGGAGGACTGGAGCAGCGTGGCGCGCTTCGTCGTCGGCGCGTTCCGTGCCGACGTGGCCCGCGCCGGGGCCGCCGGTACTGAAGAGGTCTCCCGACTGGTGGATGAGCTGTGCCGGCTCAGCACCGAATTCGCCGCGCTGTGGCAGGACAACGACGTCGTCGCACATGGCGAAGGCGTCAAGTGTATCAAACACCCAGAGGCCGGTCGTCTGGACCTGGAGTTCTCGTCCTTCACGGTCGAGGGGCGCCCCGAACTCGGCATGATCGTCTATAATCCTGCCTCGCCGCAGGTGGCCGAGCGCGTTCGTGCACTGATCGAGGCGAAGGGCGCCTCATGACGGACCTGTGTTCCTCCAGCCGAGCCCCAACCGATCGCTGCGACACGAGCCTCACCGGCGGAACGTCTTGATCTCCGACACGCTGCCGTCACGGTAGGTCAGCTCGACCGACACCGATTGCACGTTCGGAGCCAGCTTCAGATAGGGCTGTGCGCTGCTCGGAATCGCGATCGGATCGCGCATATCGCAGGGCGGCATCTTCAGCACCTTGTCCGGCACCGCACTGTCGATCCCGATCCGGACTTCCCGGATCGCGCAGCGATACGACATCAAATGCGTGTAGTACACGAGCAGGCCATTGTAGTCGCGGAACGACAGCCAGCTGGTCGCCGTCATGTCGAGGATCTTGCGCTGATCGCGGATCAGCGCCGCCTCCGGCTCGAACTTGATCGGAAACGGCCCCTGCATCTCGCCCTGCGCATCGATGTAGCGCAGCTCGATGGTGCCGGCGGGCGCGTCCGCGGGAAGTTGGATCGACGGGTTCGGCATCCGCTTGCGGGTGCGCGGATCGAGCGCGTCCATGAAGCCGGTTTCGCGGAATGCGCCCTCGCCCATCCGCCACGAGATGCCGAGCGTCGGATCGGCAATCGAGAACGACACCGTCCATCCGCCGTTATGCCGGGAGAAGCTGGCGATCGGCGCATTCAGCGTCTCAGAGGCCGGCGGCTTCAGCGGCGCGACCGGCGGCAGTGCGGCGACCTTCTGCGTAGGCTCCGTCGCGGCGGCGCTCGGCTGCGGCCGGCCGTTCAGGAAGACGTCGTCGACCATCTGGTCGAAATACACCGGCACCTGTTTGTGGCCGATGGTATCTGCCATCTCGCTGACGGCGCGCCGGGTGCGCTGCGCCACCTGCACCAGGTTATCGCCGGGATCGAGCAACTGCTTCACGAACACCCGGGTAAACACCGAGTTCGGGTTGCTATCGTTATCGGACAACCGATCAAGCGCGGTCTGCCGCGGGCCGGCTGAGAAAATCGAAAATACGCCTTCAGGCAGCGTCGTCATCGGCGCGAGCCCGCCGCGACCCGCCAGTGCTCGCACGCCGCGGCGTTCGAACGGATTGTTGCGGCAAGCGTCGAGCACCAAGATCGCGGTGCGTGCGCCGCGGTTCTGCAGCCGGTCGATGATGCGGTCCGCCATGATCGAGGCGTCACGCACCAGTTCCTCCTGGCCCTCGGTGGCGGCCGGCACGTCGATCGGCAGCAGGTAGTTCTGCCCCGCGATCTCGAAGCCATGACCGGCGTAGAAAAAGAACGCGGTGTCGCCGGGTTCGATCGTGGTGTCGAACGCCAGCAGGCTTTGGCTGAACGCGGCGCGAGTTTGGTTCTCGGCCACCATCACCTGGAAGCCGAGGGTCTTCAGCGCGTCGCCAATCGTGCGCGCGTCGTTGACCGCCTTCTGCAGCCTGGGGACGTTGCGGTAATCGTCGTTGCCGATCACCAGCGCGACCCGCTTCGCAGCCGATGCGGGGCCGGCGACCAGCAGCGCAAGCACGCAGGTGACGGCCGCAAGTAGCGCAGCTCCGTGCCGCGTGCCGGCCCTTCCGATCGATCGCATTCCAGTCCCTCAAACGAAGCGGCCGGATCGCGTCCGCCTGCGCCATAGTCGGTCAGAACCCGAGCACGGTTCAACCGAAAAGGACGTCGAGGCGGCCACGATCCGGCCGGGTGGTGCGGGCTTTGACAGCCCGCACCCGGGGCAACTGGTTGTCCGCGGAAGAGCCGCGACGCTTACGCCGCGCGGACCGTCTCGAGGAACTTGCCGACTTCCATCCTCAGCCGGTTGCTGTCATTGGCGAGCGATTGCGCCGCCGCCAACACCTGCGTCGATGCCGAGCCGGTCTCGTTGGCGCCGCGCTGCACGTCGACCACGCTCGCAGAGACCTGCTGCGTACCTTGCGCGGCCTGTTGAACGTTGCGCGAGATCTCCTGCGTCGCGGCGCCCTGCTCCTCCACCGCCGAGGCGATGGTCGACGCAATCTCCGACATCTTCGAAATCGTCGAGCCGATCTCGCGGATCGCGTTCACCGATTCTTGCGTCGCAGCCTGGATGCCGCCGATGTGCTGACTGATCTCACCGGTCGCCTTGGCGGTCTGCTCGGCGAGCGCCTTCACTTCCGCCGCCACCACCGCAAAGCCACGGCCCGCCTCGCCGGCGCGCGCTGCTTCGATCGTGGCGTTGAGCGCCAGCAGATTGGTCTGGCCGGCGATGGTGTTGATCAGTTCGACCACATCGCCGATCCGCGTCGCCGCCTGCGACAGATCGCCGACGCGTTCGTTGGTGCGTTGCGCCTGAGTCACCGCCTCATGGGCGATGCGCGCGGAGTCCTGAACCTGCCGGCTGATCTCGGTGACCGACGAGGCCATCTCCTCGGTCGCTGACGCCACCGACTGCACGTTCGCCGAGGCCTGCTCGGAAGCCGCCGCAACCGACGTGGTGACTTCCTGCGCACGCTGCGCGCTCGACGTCAGCGTCGTCGCCGACGCTTCGAGCTCGGTCGAGGCGGACGACACCGCGCGGATCACTTCACCGACCGCAGCCTCGAACTGATGCGCGAGCTTCTCCATCTCCTGCTTGCGCTGGACCGCAATGATGCGGTCCTGCTCGGCCTTGCCGGCGGCTTCCTGCCGGGCCTTCTCGGCGAGCATCAGCTTGATGCCGTTGACCGCATTGGCGGTCTGGCCGATTTCGTCGCCGCGTTCGGTGCCCGAGACCTCGACGTCCTGGCCTCGCGCCATCGCCTGCAGATCGCCGACCAGCCGACCAATCGGACGGGCGATGCCGAACTGCACGATCGCAAAGGCAAGCGCCAGCACGGCGAGGAAGCCGCCGCCGACAAGCAGAACCGTCAACTTGATGGTGCTGGCGACATCGGCCGACGCCGCGTGCGAGCGATCGCTCAGCTCCTTGTCGAGCTTATTGCTGATTGCAAATTGAGCATCACGCACGGCTTGATTGTGTTTGGCAATGTCCTTGGCCAGACGGACCGCGAGCTCGTTGTTGTTGGCCATTGTGGCCTGCTCGAGTGGGGGGTATTCCTTCGTCATCATGTCGTCGAACATCCGATCGATCCGATCGAAGTCCGCGGCAAACTGCGGCAGGCCTTTTTTCGCCTGCGCGATGAAATCGCTGAATTCCTTATGATTGGCCGCAATTTCTCGGCTGAGCTTCTGCATTTCCGCCGGATCGGTTTCGGCGATGATCCGCCATGACATCCGCCCGAAATTGAACAGGCGGGCGTTGGCGCGGAAGTTCGCCTTCATGCCCTGCACTTCGTTTTCGAGCATCGATGCGTAGGTCCGGTCGATCTCCTCCATCTTCGAAGCGGCGAACCAGACTCCGAAGCCGACGACGACGCTGAGCAATAAGAAACAGCCGATGATCTTGTAGAGCAATTTGACGTTCGAAAGCTGCATGGCAGGTACCCCAACCCTTAATGTGCCGACCCGTCGCACCATACGTTCGAGCATTGGCCGATGTTGTTAGCGCCGACGGGGCGGGCTTCCGATAAACTGGCTGCTTCACGACGTTGTCGTGCGATGCGCAAATTGATCAAAGAGCTCGCTATCCCGACGGTGGTGCCCCGAACACGCAACACCGATCATCGTCCGTATCAGCAGGCTGCTAAGCGCGAGTAAGTACAAATTCGGTCAGGTAGGACAAAACCGGGAGACGGGTCGACAAAGCTGTCACAAGGGTCGAAATAGCCAGACCATCCACTGGAGTCAGCGTGAGCGTCAGATGAATTCGGAAGACATCGTTTCATATTCGGATCAGGAATTACTGCAGGATTTTCCGCTGGTGCGGAGCCACGATCCGGTTGAAGCGAGAGACATCCTGCGGCGCTACGGCGTCGACATGATCGTCTCGAATCCCAGCGACTTCTTCATGCGGACCAACCTCGCCGAGCTGCCGCATATCGGCTTGTATTTCGTTCACAGTTCCGGTGCGACCCGGCTACTGATCCCCGAGCGCGAGATTGCCCTGGTGCATCTTTGCCTGGAGGGCGATGCGCTACTCACCAGTGGCAATCGCCGCGTCGAACTGTCGCAAGGCGCAGCTTGTATTTGTTCGCCGGGGGTGAGCGCCCAGCTCGAATTCGGACAGAACTCGCGACAATTGTTGCTGCGAATGCCGCAGCGGGTGCTGGAGCGGACCGTCTCGTCGCTGGTCGGCTTCAAGCCGCGGCAACCGATCCTGTTCGAGCCGGCGATCTGCAACGACGAGCCACGCTATCTCGGCTTCAGAGAGCTGACGACGCTGATCGCGTCACGGCTGGACTCCGCCTACTCGGTGTGGCCGAAGAACGTGCTGCTCCATCTGGAGCAGTCTTGCATCACGGCGCTGCTGTATTGCAGCCGGCACAATCTCGGTCATCTGCTGGAGAATGCCAACGCGGTGAGCGACGACGTGCCGCGCTACGTCCGCACGGCGGAGCACTACGTCGAGAGCCACCGCGACGAAGACATCAGCGTCGAGGACGTTGCGCGGATTGCCGGCGTCAGCATCTCCACCCTCACCCGCGCCTTCCTCAAGCATCGCGGCTACTCGCCGTCGGCCTACGTCAAGCGCGCCAAGCTCAATCACGCCAAGCAGCTGCTGGAGACCGGCGCTGCGACGACGCTGATCGGCGTCGCGCTCCGCTGCGGCTTCGCCAACCCGAGCCGGTTCGCTCAGGACTACCGGGAGGCGTTCGGGGAATCGCCGACCGAAACGCTGCGCCGCTGCCGGCCCGATCGGGGCCCCGAGACGCAAAAACATTAAGCTATTTCAGCCGTTTCATGCGCCGGCGCATTGACTTTGGCCGATTCCGGCCTATGTTCCGCCCGTGATGCGGCCCGGTATTGCGTCAAGTGATACCCAGATTGAGCCGCCTGTCCGCGATCCGACTTCCCCGTGCACGATTGCTAGCCGCTCCGGGGTTGAGCGCGACAGAGATTTCGCAGAATCCATGCGGCGGTTCGATTAAGTGGCGTGACCCCCGAGTTCCGGCCGATGGTGTTAGAACCAGGCCGCGCCCCGACAACAGAGGCTCGATGTCTTTTTCCAATCTGGGACTTTCCGAGAAAGTCCAAGCCGCCGTCGCCGCCGCCGGTTACGTTTCGCCCACTCCCATTCAACAGCAGGCGATCCCCCACGTCCTCGCCCGCAAGGACGTCCTCGGCATCGCCCAGACCGGCACCGGCAAGACAGCAGCCTTCGTGCTGCCGATGCTGACGATGCTGGAAAAGGGCCGCGCCCGGGCCCGGATGCCGCGAACCCTGATCCTCGAGCCGACCCGCGAACTCGCCGCCCAGGTCAAAGAACAGTTCGACAAATACGGCGCCGGCCAGAAACTCAACGTCGCCCTGCTGATCGGCGGCGTCTCGTTCGGTGATCAGGACCTCAAGCTCACCCGCGGCGTCGACGTGCTGATCGCCACCCCGGGCCGCCTGCTCGACCACACCGAACGCGGCGGCCTGCTGCTCACCGGCGTCGAGATGCTGATCATCGACGAAGCCGACCGGATGCTCGACATGGGCTTCATCCCGGACATCGAGCGGATCTGCAAGCTGGTCCCGTTCACCCGCCAGACCCTGTTCTTCACCGCGACGATGCCGAACGAAATCCGGCGCATCACCGAGACCTTCCTGCACAATCCCGAAAAGGTCGAAGTCAGCAAGCCCGCCTCGACCGCGGTGACGGTGACCCAGTCGCAGGTTCCTTGCGGCCGCGAGCCGCACGAGAAGCGCGAGACGCTGCGCCGGCTGATCCGCGGCGCCACCGACCTCAAGAACGCGATCATCTTCTGCAACCGCAAGCGCGAAGTCGCGCTGCTGGCGAAGTCGCTGCAACGTCACGGCTTCAGCGTCGGCGCGCTGCACGGCGACATGGACCAGACCGCGCGCATGGCCTGTCTCTT
>NZ_QUML01000200.1:0-405 GCF_010907025.1 Rhodopseudomonas sp. BR0G17
GTTGAAGGCAGATGACGAAATCAAATTATCAAGCGCGATCTGCAGACGATCGCGCCGTAGCGGTGATTGCGGAGCATATCGAGATTCAACGGAGAGGGGCGCGCAATTAGAAGGATTCCGGTGCGAGGTGTCCGATAGCATTCCAGGTGTCGGTCCTACGATCCCGCTACCGTTCGGACGGGTGCTCACGTATTTGCGCCGACGCGATTTACGGCTTGGATAGGGCTCACAGCGAGGGCGCAATCGAAAGGTGGGAAAATTGTCCCCTGCAGTCCTCTGTCTCTGACCTTTTTCTCGGTTGCGTTTCACCCAGCTGCCCCTGCCGCGGGCACAGTCTGGATTTTCCGAAGCCTGCTATAGACCGCCGTTTCTTGGGCGTTTCTCGCTTCGCGGAGCCCCCTTTTG
>NZ_QUML01000201.1:0-405 GCF_010907025.1 Rhodopseudomonas sp. BR0G17
GTCTATGACGCACTCACCGCGCCGTCGCCGAAGGCGCACGACGTGATCACGCCAGGACCGCTGCAGTTCTGGCTCTCGACCAAACTGCCGCCGCGCTGGATCGACAAGGTCGTGGCGAAAAGGCTTGGGTTGAAGCCGAAGACCTGAAGGCGCACGAGCGATCGTAGATCGGTCGGCTGTCACATGCGCTGGTGCACTGTCCGTCCGGCGTTATTTGCGGACGACCTTCAGCACCTCGGTATCGCGCCAAGTCAGACGCCGACCGTTCTTCCCGTGTAGCTCCAGCCTTGGGACAGGTGCGCGCGTCTCACGGTCGATCATGGAGGACCGCGGTTCATTGGCCGTGTAGAGATGCTCCTCGCCCCATTGACGCAGCGCGACGATGACGAGGAACAGTCCGCTCCC
>NZ_QUML01000202.1:0-405 GCF_010907025.1 Rhodopseudomonas sp. BR0G17
AAGAAGGTGTGAACCTCTTCCCGGCGCAGCTTCTTCGTCAGAACCGTATTCCCCGCCGCATCTGCGCAGTGGGCCACGAAAATCCGCTTGGCAATGTCCAGTCCAACTGTCGTAATCTCGCCCATGGATGACCTCTTCGCTATAGCTATAGCCGAATCATTACTGGCCTTTGGCACTGTGATGCCGGGAGCGGAGGCCATCCACCCCATCAAGCTCATCGGTGTCGAGCCACACGCCTACCTCGCTGAAGTCCTTACAAGGATCGTCAACGGCCACCCAAACAGCCAATCGACGACCTGCTGCCCAGAGCCTATCCCGCCGCAGAAGACGTCAAATACGTGGCCGAAAAACAGCGCTTACATCACGTTGGGTGCTTGCGAAGCAAGCGTGTTTTGCAGCAACATC
>NZ_QUML01000203.1:0-405 GCF_010907025.1 Rhodopseudomonas sp. BR0G17
GGCTGCGCCGGATCAGCGGCAACGCCGCCTTGGCCGTCTCGGCGGCGCGGCGCGGCGACGAGGCGAGAAAATAGCGCACCAGCCAGGGCAGGAATTCGGGAATACCGGAGACCTGATAATGCGCATCCGCCGAGCCGTTCACTGCGTAGCGCAGCAGATGGCCGAGATCGCGCGGAAACATGTAGGGAAACACCGAGGCGCATTCGATCAACCCGGCGTTGCCGTAGCTGGTCTCGTCGCCCGCGGTGCCGTTGCGATCGACCAGCACCACATCGCGCCCGCGGCGCTGCAAATGTAACGCAGCGCAGACACCGACGATGCCCGCGCCGAGCACCACGACATCGGTCTCGTTCCGCTTCATGGACTCAAGTTAAGCGCATCGGCCCGCGATCGCCAACGCCAAAC
>NZ_QUML01000204.1:0-404 GCF_010907025.1 Rhodopseudomonas sp. BR0G17
GACGTCACCTATGTGCAGCCGGGCGATCACGTCGTCACCTGCCTGTCGGTGTTCTGCGGCACCTGCGACAATTGCTCGACCGGCCGGCCGGTGCTGTGCACCGACACGACGGTGAAGATGCTGCCGGGCGTGTCGAACCGGCTGAGCTGGGCGCGCTCGGAGAAGCTCAATCAGTTTCTCAACCTGTCGTCGTTCGCCGAGCAGATGCTGGTGCACGAGAACGCCATCGTGAAGATCCGCCGCGACATGCCGCTCGATCTCGCGGCGCTGATCGGATGCGGCGTCATCACCGGTTACGGCGCGGTCGCCAACACCGCCAAGGTGGCACCGGGCGAGACCGTCGCGGTGATCGGCTGCGGCGGCGTCGGCATGGCGGCGATCAACGGCGCCGAGATCGCCGGCGC
>NZ_QUML01000205.1:0-404 GCF_010907025.1 Rhodopseudomonas sp. BR0G17
GAGGGGGTGCGCGAGCGCGTCTCGGCCGCTCAATTCGGCGCGCTGTGGCTGGCGGTGGCCGAGACGATGGACGACGAGTTCTTCGGTCTCGGCGGCCGGCCGATGCGCCCTGGATCGTTCACGCTGCTCGGCCACGCGGTGCTCAACGCCGGCACGCTGCGGCCGCAATTGTCGTCCTGCTTCCTCACCACGGTGCCGGACGATCTCGACGGCATCTTCAAGTCGATCAAGGACAACGCGCTGCTGTCGAAATACGCCGGCGGCCTCGGCAACGACTGGACCCGGGTCCGCGGCCTCGGCGCCCACATCAAGGGCACCAACGGCGAGAGCCAGGGCGTGGTGCCGTTCCTGAAAGTCGCCAACGACACCGCGATCGCGGTCAATCAGGGCGGCAAGCGCAAGGG
>NZ_QUML01000206.1:0-403 GCF_010907025.1 Rhodopseudomonas sp. BR0G17
GAAGCGAGAACACCATCGTGGGCCTTACCAACGGCGCAACGATATATGTCAAGAGAACGACGCCACATAAATAGACCCCAAAGCGCGCGTCGCCGAGGACAAGAATGACGGCGATACCCAGCGTCTTGGCAATCAATACAGCCGGCTTTCCGCGATCACGGAGCAGCGTCCATGCAAAGGCGATCGCTCCGAAATTCCCGACAGACACCGGTTCGAGGAAGATCGACGACACTCTGTGTTCACCGAGGATCGGCAGCAGCGTTCGCCCCTCGAAGCGTAAACCGCTCACGAAAAGCCCAGGCTCGCCGGTTGCGGAACTGGCATCGAGGCTACCACGCGCAATATAGTACCCCATTACATCAAAGTATTTCAGATAGGCGTCGAGAAACGCCCACTCGAACAG
>NZ_QUML01000207.1:0-401 GCF_010907025.1 Rhodopseudomonas sp. BR0G17
TCCCAGGATCGTAGCGGTCTTTCGGAAGGATGTCCTGTTCGCCGCACAAGATCAACTAACCAACGATAGTCACCGCGCCTGCTCCAGTCAACTGAGGCGTGCGCTAAGGGTGGAGTTGTAGCAGCCGCAGAAAGCACGCCTGGGCAAGGGCGCCGAGCCGCAGGAGGAGCGTCGGGTTCGGAGCGCCGGCGGTAGTGAGACTAATCCGCCGATCCTCTGCGGGTCACGTTTTCCGGAAATGGCGCGTTGCGTAAATGATCTTCCGTTACGCGCGGATCGAACCTCTCATACGGTCGATATAGGGGCTGTTGATCGCACGATTGTTGCGCAGGGCATCCTTCGGGCGCTGGAGCATGTTGACTACTTTACGGTCGCTGTCGAATTTTCAGGTTCCTCCAGCC
>NZ_QUML01000208.1:0-401 GCF_010907025.1 Rhodopseudomonas sp. BR0G17
GGCTGAAGGCGCTACTTCACCATCGAGTGCACGCAGCGGTCCGGCTTCAGGTCGATCAGCGGCGTGCCGTCCAGGCAATCGAGGCCGCGCACCAGCACGGTCGCGCCCTCGATCCCGACCACCGACACTGCCGAGATACCAATCGGATTTGGCCGCAGCGGCGAGCGCAGCGCGAACGTGCCGCGCGGTCCGTCGATTCCGTGGCCGCGCTGGATCACCAGATCGCGGCGCGACAGATGCAGCCAGTACACCACCTGCGCGTGGGCGAACTTGTCCAGCCCCTGCAGAGCCTGCGTCCACGGCTCGAAGATCTCGAGCCGGCAGACCGGTCCGTCGGGATTGCCCTGTCGCGGCGTCTCGCCGCGCGAGGTCCAGGGCGTGCGAATGCGACCGATGAATAC
>NZ_QUML01000209.1:0-401 GCF_010907025.1 Rhodopseudomonas sp. BR0G17
GATGCCGAGGATGCCGTTGTCGCCGCCGGTGACCTCGACCCATTGGAACGCCACCGACCAGATGATCTGGGCGAAGGCCAGTGTGAGCATCGCGAAATACACGCCGGACAGGCGAACGCAGAACCACCCGGAGATGACTGCGCCGGCCAAGCCGAACAGCGGTCCGATGAGCAGCGCCACGCCCATCGGCGCGCCGAGAAACTTGATCGCGAACGCTGCGCCATAGGCGCCCAGACCGAAATAGGCGGCGTGACCGAACGACGCGAGGCCTCCGACCGTCATCTTGAAGTGCAGGCTGGCGGCGAACAGCACGAACACCAAAATCTCGGAGCCGACGCTGAGCGCGTAGTTGCCGGCGAACAGCGGCAGCAGTGCCGCCAGCGCGACGATCAGGGCTACGC